>JAYTUA010000231.1:0-3923 GCA_043745015.1 Opitutaceae bacterium
TCGGCGGTGTCGCCTCGGCCGGTTCCAAGAACCCCGAGATCAAGGTCCGCAATGCCGGCCTCGTGAAATACAAGGGCCTGCGCATGGTGCAGACCGCCGAGGGCTTCAGCATCGTCCTCAACAAGACGGGCTCGCTCCAGATCATCGAGGAGAACGACCGTGAGCTCGAGTCCTACCCGATCGTGGTGGGCACCTTCCTCTCCGTCGCCGATGGGGACAAGGTGACGAAAGGCCAGACCATCGCCCAGTGGGACCCCTATAACATTCCCGTCCTCTCCGAGAAGGCCGGCACGCTTCACTTCAAGGACATGATCCCCGGTGTGACCGTGAAGCGCGAACTCGACGAATCCACCGGCCGCATCGCGACCGTGGTCATCGAGCATAAGGAGGACCTTAATCCGCAGATCGAGGTTCGCGACGACCACGGCAAGCCGGTCGCAGCCTACTCGATCCCGACGGGCGCGCAGGTGGCCGTCGCCGAGGGCGACATCATCCAGCCCGGTGCCTTGCTCGCCAAGACACCGCGTCAGGCGTCCGTCACCAAGGACATCACTGGTGGTCTCCCGCGCGTGGCCGAGCTGTTCGAAGCCCGCCGCCCGAAGGAAGCCGCCGAAATGGCCCGCATCGAGGGTGTCGTCTCCTTCGAAGGCTCCATTCGCGGCAAGCGCAAGCTCGTCGTGCGCCACGAGGAGTCCGCCGCGGAGGAGGAACACCTGATTCCGCACGGCAAGCACATCATCGTGCAGGCCGGTGACGTCGTGCACAAGGGGCAGCACCTCACCGATGGCTCCGCCGATCCACATGAGATTCTCGAGATTCTCGGGCCGACCGCGCTGTATGAGTTCCTCATCGGCCAGGTGCAGGAAGTCTACCGTCTCCAGGGCGTGTCGATCAACGACAAGCACATCGAGGTCATCATCCGTCAGATGCTCCGCAAGGTCCGCATCTCCGATCCGGGTGACACCGAGTGGTTCTGGGGCGAGCAGATCGACCGCGTGGCGTTCCTGCGCGAGAACAAGCGCATCGACGCCGCCGGCGGCAAACCCGCCGAGGCCGAGCCGATCCTGCTGGGCATCACCAAGGCCTCGCTCGAGACCGAGAGCTTCATCTCGGCCGCCTCCTTCCAGGAGACGACGCGCGTCCTCACCGACGCCGCGACGCTGGGCAAGGTCGACACCCTGAAGGGCTTCAAGGAAAACGTCATCATGGGTCACTTGATCCCGGCGGGCACGGGCCTCCCGACTTACAAGAAGCTCCGGGTGACGCTGCCCCTCGGCGGCGACATCCCGATGGACGAGGCCCCCAAGGCGACCGCCGAAGCCAGCTAATCCCGATGTAGGAGCCTGCTTGCAGGCGATTCCCCTCTCAAAGCCGCGGAGCAATCCGCGGCTTTTTCTTTGCCGGTTCACGCCCCGCCGATCGGCGGGATGGTGTTGGTGGACGGTGGCCGGGGCTTGCGGCGGTCGATTCCATCCCAGGGCGGGGTGGTAGTTCTCTTCTGCACGAGCGTTTCGGCGAGGTGGAGCGGGACTTTCGCGAGCACAAAGAGCAAGGGGAGGGAGGCGAGCAAGGGGAGGGCGGAGGTGTTGGGGGTGAGTCCGCCAAATACGGCGGCGGAGACCGCCATGATCAGGATCGCGCCCCAGACCAGCGCGCTGGCGAGGGTGGGCCAGACGATCAGCTTCAGCGAGGTGCGGGCCGGCCGCCGGGATCGCCAGAGGGGCACCGCCGACAGCGCGAGCACGGTGGAGAAGAGAATCACTCCAGCTGAACCCCCGGCGAAGATGGTTCCCGCCGTGTAGAAGAACGCATCGAACAGGCCGAACAGCTTGGTCACGAACAGGCCGAGTTTGACGTTGGCATTGGGCGGGGAGAAAAGGTCGTCCCGGTCGTAGAGGCTGGTGAAACGCCCCGACTCGATCTGGTGGTAGCGTTGCAGGTATTCGTCCAGCCGGGCTTCATACTTGGCGGGATTGGTGTTCTTGAGGGCGAGTCCGCGGGGCACCTGGGGCACGCCGTTGATCACGCTCGCCACCTCGGGAAAGTCATGGTGCAAGGCTTGGCGGGCGGCCGTGACGTTGAAGGGATTCGCCAGGCTGAGCGGACTCCAGCCGTATTCGCTCTCGCGCAGGCGGCTGGCGAAGGTGCGCGCCAGGGCGAGGGGATGCTGGTCCAGGGCCACGCTGGATAAACGATAATTATATACCGACCAGCCACTGGAGAATTCCGGAGACAAGGTGGTCAACCCCCCCACCATGACCAGGCCGAGAACCAACAGCACCAGGCCCTGTTTGAGCGCCCGACTGAGTTCATGCCGAAGCCAAGGCCGGAATTTTTCCTCGGAAATACCGGTTGATTTGATCGGGGTCATCGCAAGGGAGGAAGACAGGCTCGGGGCGGAATGTCACGCCAGACGGTAATGCGTCAGTTTGGGTTTCTGCCAGCGCGCCGTGAGCCTGTAGGTCGGGGTTTACCCCCGACAGGTGGCGCTTGCGTGTCGGGCATAAAGCCCGACCTACATCAAACTGACCCACGATCAAAAATGGCCTTGTTTTTCCCGAGGGGAATGGGAACCTGAAGATCCTCCCGCCAAAAGATGCCTGTAGAGCTTTGCTCCGGGTGTCTTCTCGCCCGGCCCTCACCGGCCGGGCGTTCTTTTTGGCTTCGGCGGAAGCCGAAACCAACCCTCCGAAGCCCAACGGGCGAAGGAGGGTAGCGGTCGACTCATGAGGTCAGTAAGTCGTCTGGTCCGAAGGGTAGGGCGACGTCTTTTACAATTGGGTTTTCAGGTCGCGGAGCCGCTGTGAACAACTTTTCCGGAGATTTTTTGATTTAACTCTTGAAGTGCTCTCCGCCGACCTGCTTTTCTAACCGTTCCTATCGTCACTTACAGCCGCTGCAGCCAAACTGTAGAGGCACCTGCGACGCCGCGATTTCGGGAATTTCCCTCTCGAAAACGCGATTCCCTATTCAGCGCGAAATAGTTCTTGCCGGAGGCTAGTGCTCCGGTAGGTTCCGCGCCTTTTCCACTTTTCCAACCTTCCATTTAACCACATGCCAACCATCAACCAACTCGTGAGAAAAGGACGCCGCAAAGTCGTTGCGAAGTCCAAGGCTCCGGCGTTGCAGGGTAACCCCTTCCGCCGCGGCGTCTGTGTGCAGGTCATGACCCGCACGCCGAAGAAGCCTAACTCGGCCATCCGTAAGGTCGCCAAGGTCCGCCTCACGAATGGCACGGAGGTCATCTCCTACATCCCCGACGAGGGCCACAACCTCCAGGAGCACTCGATTGTGCTCGTGCGCGGCGGCCGCGTGAAGGATCTCCCCGGCGTCCGTTACCACATCGTCCGCGGCACCCTCGACGCCACCGGCGTGGAGAAGCGCCGTCGCTCCCGTTCCAAATACGGCGTCAAACGCCCGAAAGCCGCCAAGGCCTCCTAATCCCCCGTTCTTTTTTAAGCCGCCATGTCACGCCGTCGCAGAGCCACTCACCGCCCCACCGTTCCGGATGTCCGCTACAACAGCGCACTCGTGACGCACCTCATCAACGTCATCATGAAGAGCGGCAAGCGCACGCTCGCCGAGCGCATCGTCTACGGCGCCTTCGAGAAGGTGAGCGAGAAGCTCCAGAAGGGCGACCCGGTCGACCTGCTGATGGGCGCGATGGAAAACGCCCGCCCGAAGCTCGAGGTCAAAAGCCGCCGCGTCGGTGGCGCCACCTACCAGGTGCCCGTCGAGATTTCCTTTGAGCGTCAGGAATCCCTGGCCCTCCGCTGGATTGTGAACGCCGCCACCGGCCGCAAGGGCACCCCGATGCGCGAGGCCATCGCCGCCGAGATCATCGACGCCTACAACAACACCGGCTCCGTCGTGAAGAAGAAGGAAGAGATGCACAAGATGGCCCAGGCCAACCGCGCCTTCGC
>JAYTUA010000232.1:0-15453 GCA_043745015.1 Opitutaceae bacterium
CGATCACAAGCGCATTTGGTTCGCTGGATGAATTCAAAAAGCAGTTCACCGACGCCGGGCTGAAACGCTTCGGCAGCGGTTGGGCGTGGTTGAGCGTCAAGCCGGACGGTAAACTCACCGTCCACTCAACCGCCAATCAGGATTCCCCATGGTCAGAGGGCCTGATGCCCATCATCGGCCTCGATGTGTGGGAGCACGCCTACTACCTGCATTACCAGAACCGCCGGGCGGATTACGTCGCGGCCTTTTGGAATGTGCTCAACTGGACGCAGGCCGGGATGAATTACGCGGCAGCGTCGAAAGCCTGAGCCAGCTCATGGGGGCCAAGACCTTCGAAGAAATCGGCCTGCCCACGGCGCGGCACCACTTGTTCTTGTGCGTCGGACCGGACTGCTGCTCGACCGACGAAGGCCTCGCGACGTGGGAGCATATCAAGGGTTCGTTGAAGGAACACGGCGTCCCGGCCATGCGGATCAAGGCCGCCTGCCTGCAAATGTGTGTCGAGGGTCCGTAGCTCGTGGTTTATCCGGAGGGGGTCTGGTATTCCCAAGTCACGCCGGAGAGGTTCGAGCGCATCCGCCGCGAACATCTGGAAGGCGGGGTGCCGGTGGCAGAGTGGGTGCGGGCGGCCAACCCGCTCGTTCGCAATGAATCTGTCTGAAATGTGGGAGCGGCTTTATGCCGCGACGGGATCAGTGGCATTCAATGTCGGGGCGTAAAGCCCCTCCCACATTCGAGTAGCAGGGGAAGCCCGCATGAATTTGCCGACGCCCCGGCGCGACGCAGGCTCAAGCTTCCGACGGCAGGCCGACCGAGGTGCCCCGGACGGGCTTGGCGACCCGCTGGCAATCCCGGCACACCCCGAAAAACTCCACGACATGGCTGAGCTGCGCGTAGCCATGGTCCTGCAGTTTCTGCTCCAGGCCGCCGGGGAGCGTGAAGTCAACCTTGCCGGTCTGGCCGCAGGATTTGCAGACAATGTGGTAGTGGCGGGCCGCGCCGAGGGTCTGCTCATAGAGGCAGGTGCCGTTATGCAGGTAGCTGCGGCGCACCAGGCCGAGGTTTTCAAACGCCGCGAGGCAGCGATAGATGGTCACGAGGTCGCACGACTTGGTCCCCACCTGCTGGTGGATGCGTTCGATGCTGATGGGCCCGTCCAGTTTCAGCAGGGTCTCGATCAGCGCGGTCCGGGGCTTGGTGACGCGCATCCCGACCGTGCGGATCCGGTGGCAGGCCTCGTGCAGCGCAGCTTTCACCGAGGGCAAACCACCCACGGGCCCGAGGGGGTGGTTGGACTGGGTCGCGGCAATCACAAGGGCAATTATTGAATGAAATTGAGGGGATGGCGAGTGGAAGTTTAGCCAATCTCGAGTCTCGCGGCAGTCGTAAAACCCGGCGGGTGGCCGGAGTGGTTGCAGGGTTGCGGCCCGCGAAGTGCTGTGCTAGCTAGGTCGTAACTTTACATGCAAGACCTCGAATTTTCCGAAATCGTCGGCCTGATCTGCAAGGAGGACTCCCGTTTCGACCGCAAGGCCTATGATTTCGTCCGGCAGGCGCTGGACCATACGGTCAAGGAGATGAAACGGAAGCAGCCCGAACGCACCGGCAAGTCGCAGCATGTCACCGGGGCGGAACTCCTCAATGGCATCCGCGATTATGCCCTCGAGCAGTTCGGCCCGCTCACCAAGACCCTGCTGAACACCTGGGGCATCCGCCAATGCTCCGACTTCGGGGACATCGTTTTCAATCTCATCGAATACAATGTCTTCAGCAAAACGGAGAGCGACCGGCGCGAGGATTTTGCCGCTATCTATGATTTTGACGAAGCCTTCGTGAAGCCCTTCCTGCCGGCCGGTACCCGCCGGCCGCGGGGCGCCGTCTGATTCTTCCGGTACTGATGCCTTGCCCGACACACCCCGGCGCTGCGCGCCACCCCTCTCCAGAGGGGATTTTCGCCGATCTGCATAAGCAATCCCCTCTATCAAGAGGGGTGCCCGCAGGGCGGGGTGTGTGAAGCACGCACCCTCAACCTGACCTAGCCTCTCACTTTATGGCCATATCCTCCTCCGTCCCATCGCGTGACCAAGCCCTGCTCGAGAACCTCTGGCGCGAATCCCTCGAACGCTACACGCTGCCCAACGGGCTGACCGTCCTGCTGAAGCCCGACACCGCCGCGCCGGTCAGCTCCGTCCAGGTCTGGGTCAAGACCGGCAGCATCCACGAGGGCGCCCACCTCGGCGCGGGCCTGTCGCATTACCTCGAGCACATGCTCTTCAAGGGGACCACGCGCCGAGCCGGCCGCGAGATCTCCGCCACGGTCCAGGCCCACGGCGGCTACATCAACGCCTACACGACCTTCGACCGCACCGTCTACTACATCGATGTCCCGTCCAACCACACGGCCGTGGCCATCGACCTGCTGGCCGACGCCGTGCTGCACTCCACGCTGCCGGCCGAGGAGGTCGCCAAGGAGAAGGATGTCATCCTGCGCGAGATCGACATGTGCCTCGATGATCCCGACCAGCGCCTGTCGCAGGCGCTCTTCGACACGGCCTACCGTACGCATCCCTACCGCCAGCCCATCATCGGACATCGCGATGTCTTTGCCGCTGTCACCCGCGACGACCTGCTGGCCTACTACCACGCCCGGTATGTGCCCAACAACCTCGTGGTCGTAATCGTCGGTGATTTCGAACCGGCGGCTACGCGGGCCGCCATCGCCGAGCATTTCGGGAAGGCGCCGCGTATCCGGCTGGCCCCGGTGCTGGTGCCCGACGAGACCGTCCAGCTTTCCCGCCGCGACCAGCATCTGCACGAGGACGTGCAGGTGGCGCGGGCCGGACTCGGCTGGCAGATTCCCGGCCTCGCGCATCCCGACACACCCGCGCTCGACATGCTGGCGATGGTCCTCGGCCACGGCGACAGCTCGCTCCTCTGGCAGTCGATCCGGGAAAAGGCCCGGCTGGTGCACAGCATCGACGCCATGTCGTGGGGCCCCGGCACGAGCGGACTGTTCTACATCTCCTACCTCGCCGATCCCGAAAAGCGGATCGCGGCCGAGCACGCGATCCTGCGCGAGGTCGACCGCATCGCCGCCAAGGGCGTGACGACCGCCGCGCTGGCCAAGGCCGTGCGCCAGGCCGTGACCTCCGAGATCAACATGCGCAGGACCATGTCGGGCCAGGCCTCGCGCCTCGGCGCCGGCGAGGTCGTCGTGGGCGACATCAACTACACCCGCGAATATTTCCGGCGCCTCTTCGCCCTGACTCCCGCGAAACTAAAGCAGGTGATGCGCACCTACCTCGTGCCCGAGCGGCTCACGGTGGTTTCGTCCAATCCGACCGGTGCGGCGCCTGCGGTAGGAGCGCCGAGCTCCCGCGAGGTCACCTCCCTCGACTTCGAGGAAATTGCGCTGCCCAACGGGGCGCGCCTGCTGCTCCAGCCCAATCACCAGCTGCCCAACCTGCACCTGCGCCTCGCGTTTGCCGGCGGGGCGATGTTTGAACCGGCAGGACGGCGCGGACTCAACGCCCTGCTGGCGTCGCTGCTGGCCAAGGACACTGCCCGGCGCTCGGCTGAGGCAGTGGCGCGCGCCATCGAGACCGTGGGCGGATCGTTCCATGAATTTTCGGGCAACAACAGCTTCGGGCTCTGCGCGGAGGTGCTGCCGGGCGACACCGACCTGGCGCTGGAATTGATCGCTGACGCCACCCTGCAACCGGCCTTCCAGCCGGCCCGGCTGGAGATTGAGCGCGAGTCTTCCCTGGCCGCCCTCAAGGAGGGCCTCGACGATGTGGTCACGGTCGGGCGCAAGAAAATGCGCGAGAAATTCTTTGCCGGTCACCCCTTCGCCATCGAGACCGGTGGCGATGAGGCGGGCTTGAAGGCGATCGCAGTCGCCGACCTGAAGGCGCTGCACCAGCGGCTCGTGGTCTCGGGCAACGCCGTCTTCGCCGTCTCCGGTGATTTTGACCCGAAGAAACTCGCGCCGAAGCTGAAGGCGTTCCTCGCGAAACTGCCGAAGGGCGCGGTGCCCGTGGCCACCGGCCGGCTGGCGGTCGAGGCCGGCGACTTCACCGAGATCCAGCCGCGCCAGCAGGCGATTGTGTTCCAGGCCTTCCCCGGGCCGGGCCTGCTCGCCGCGGACTACACCGTGAGCGAGGTGGCCGACGAGCTGTTCAGCGGCATGTCCTCCCATCTTTTCGAACGCGTGCGCGAGCAGAAGAGCCTGGCCTATTTCGTGCGCTCCAGCCGCATCGTCGGCCTGAAGCAGGGCATGTTTTATTTCTACGCCGGCACGAGTCCGCAGCGCTACGGCGAAGTCATCGCCGAGCTCGATCTGGAAATCAAACGCGTCGGCGCCGGCGGAGTGACCGCCGAGGAGCTGTCCCGTTGCCAGATCCGGCTCAAGGCCGGCAAGCGCATGGGCATGCAGACCAATTCCGCCCGTGCGATGCAGTCGGCCTTGAACGCGGTCTATGGCCTGCCGGTCAATGACTGGCGGACCTATGATGCCCGCGTTGACGCCGTCACGCTGGCGCAGATCCAGGTATTTGCGCGGAAATATTTCCGCGCAAATCAGCGGGTGCAACTGGTGGTAAAACCCTGAGCTCATCGCCTGATTTTAGGCGAACGCGGAGTTTCCCGGTGAAATTCCGATGGGGTATTCTGGCCCGGCATGAAAAAGCAAAACTTGTTACTCCACCTCGCGCCGGCCTTGCTGGCGCTCGTAATGTCAGCCGCTCCGCTCGCTCTCCGTGCGGAGGAAATAACCAAGGAAAAGCCCCTGTCGAAGGCGAAGGAGAAGTATGACGCCGACAAGGACGGCAAGCTGAGTGAGGAGGAAAAAGCGGCGGCGAAGGCCGCCGCCGCGGCCAAGGCGAAAGAGACCCACGCGGCGAACCTCGCGAAATACGACGCCAACAAGGACGGCAAGCTCGACGAGGCCGAAAAGGCAAAAATGAAGGCTGATGCCCAGGCCGAGCACGAGTCGCGCAAAGCCGAACGCGAAGTGAAGAAGGCCGCCCAGGATGCGGAAAAGAAGTAAGCCGGTCGCGTTTCCTCCGACCTCGACTCCAATCCCGGGAAACCTCCCCGGGTTTTTTATGGAGCGCGGGCGACCCCGCCCGCGGTGTCGTTATTTCTTGTCCGTCAGGCCGCCGCTCCACTTGAGCTTGGCGCGCATGACCCCGAAGTGCGTATAGTCGCGGAGCTGCACGAGCCCGAGTCGGCGACGGGCGACCGTTACTTCGATCATCGAGCCCTTGACGACGGCACGGTTGCGTTGGCCATCGAGGGCGACAAGCAGCGGCGAACCGGGGGAGAAATTGCGGATGCTCAGCTTGACGCCGTCCTCAAAGACAATGGTGCGGTTGCTGAGCGTGTGCGGGCAGATCGGGGTCATGGCAATCACCCCCGCCGCCGGGTGGATGATCGGGCCGCCGGCGGACAGGTTGTAGGCGGTCGAGCCGGTCGGGGTGGACAGCACGAGGCCGTCGCAGACGTAGTCCGTGACCAGTTCGCCGTCAGCCCGGACTTCCAGGCGCACGAGCTGGGAGTTGACCTCGGCCTTGATGAGCACGTCGTTGAGGGCGAGGTCGCGCCGGCGGGGGCCGGTGCGGCACTCCAGCAGCGTGCGCGGGGCCACGCGGTAGTGGCCGAGCAGGACGTCGGCGAAACAGGCGCGCGCCTCATCCGGCGAGAAACTGGTCAGGTAGCCGAGGCTGCCCTGGTTGACGCCGATGAGGGGGATGCCGGCCGAGGCGGCCTCGCTGACGGCGCCGAGCAGGGTGCCGTCGCCGCCGATGATGCAGCCGGCGTCGCTGCCCTTGAAGTAGCCCCGCGGCAGCTTGCGGGCCGGGCGGCTCTTGATCCGGCGGACCCCGACCGTGCGGGCAATGGCAATTAACTCGCGGGCCAGCTTGGCGGCGCCGGGTTTCTCGTGGTTGACGACAAAGGCCAGTCTGCGGATGGGGGGCATGGAGATTCTCCGCTGATTACGCGGATAAACGCGGATATTGGAATTCAATTATCAGCGATCATCCGTTTCATCCGCGGGAAATGGTATTGGTCAAACCGAGCAAAAACTCCCGGTTGCCGTCGGCCCCGTGCACCGGACACTCCAGCTCGCCGTGCAAAGTGGCGCCGGGCAGCTCGCGCAGGGCGAATTCCCTTATCTCGCTCAGAACGCGGTGGCGGACTCCATCGTCACGGATGATGCCCTCGCCCTTGTCGACCTCGGCCTTACCAGCCTCGAACTGGGGTTTGACCAGCGCAATGAGTGTCCCGCCGGACCGGAGGAACGGCCACACGGCGGGCAGGACGCTTTTCAGCGAGATGAATGACACGTCCATGACGACGGCGTCGTAGCTGGCACGGGGCAGGTCGCCGGGCTTCAGGTGGCGGGCGTTGATTTTTTCGAGATTGGTCACGCGCGGGTCGCGCCGGAGTTTTTCGTGGAGCTGACCGTGGCCGACATCGACGCAGGTGGCGGAGGCGGCGCCGGCTTGCAGCGCGCAATCGGTGAAGCCGCCGGTCGAGGCCCCGACATCGAGCAGGTGCGCGCCGGCGAAATCGACTGGAAATTTTTCGAGGTAGGCCGTGAGCTTCTCGCCGCCGCGGCTCACGAAGCGCGGCGGCTGGTCGACGCTGAGCTCGAAATCGGCGGGGAATTCCTTGCCGGGTTTGTCGAGACGGTCGGTGCCGTGGCGCACCCGGCCGGACATGATCAGGGCCTTGGCCTGCGCGCGGGTGGGGGCCAGCCCGCGGGCCACCAGCAATTCGTCGAGTCGGGTCTTGGCGGCCATGGAGTCAGCGTAGCTTCTGCCGGGCGGGCGACCAGCACGTTGTGCGGCCGCCGACTTCCTCGCGGACCAAAGGTTTCTTCGTGCGCGGGCAGCGTCCGCCGTCCTCCCAGCGGTGCCAGAAGAGCCAGGACTGCGGAATGTGGGCGTTGAGATTGGGCGGGAGGTAACGGCCTTGGCCCGCGATGGTGTCGAGGGCGAGCCGGCAGACCTGGCGGCACTCGCGATGCAGCGTGCGCACCTCGGCTACGGTCAGCGAGCCGGCCGGTCGCTTGGGATGGATCGCCGCGCGCCAGAGGATTTCATCGGCCATCCAGTTGCCGACGCCGGGGAAACGCTCTTGCATCAGCAGCACGGCCTTGATCGGGGTGCGGGCGCGCCGGCGCAGGAACGCCGTCACCGCCCCGACCGTGAACGCAGCTGAAAGAATCGCCGGGGCGATCTTGGTCCACCACGCGGGGGCCGTCTTGCCGTGATGGAAGAGCACGCCACCGAACATCCGCGGGTCGTTGAAGACCAGCTGGCGCTGCTGCTGCACGAGAATGAAGTGGTCGTGCTTCGTGGCGGTGTAGTCCGGTGGCTCGACGCGGAGTTCCCCGCTCATGCCGAGGTGGATGCCCAGCCAGCCCCTCGACCCTGCTCGGGGCAAGTTGCCGCCGCTGAAGCGGAAGAGCATCTGCTTGGCCGCGGTTTCCGATTCCAGCAGCCGCGCACCGGTCAGCCGGCGCTTGAGCGCGGCGGTGTCGCAGCCGCGAAAGACCTTCTTCCCCTCGTGCAGGCGCACGGCGACGACCTTCGCCCCATGCCCGGCGCTCCAGCGTTTGCGGGAAAATTCAACCTCGGCGAGTTCGGGCATGCGTCAGCGGATCTCCCATTGGTAGGGATGCTTGGAAAGAGACTTTGAACCAGTGGCCGTCACCTGCACGACATCCTCCCAGCGGCAGCCGCCGAGGCCGGGATAATACAGGCCCGGTTCGACCGTAAGCACCGAGCCGAGCTTGAGCGGCGTCGCGACGGCGGCGGAGATCCGGCCGGGATCATGGACCGCCAGTCCAAGTCCGTGGCCCGTGCCGTGGATGAAGCCCACCGAGCCGTTTTTGCCGTGACGCGTCTCGTAGCCCGCTGCCTCGAAACATTCGGTCACGGCGCGGTGCACGAGGCGGCCGTCGATGCCGGCGCGAATGGTTTTGAGGGCGCGCTTCTGGGCTTCGCGCACGGTGGCGACCATCCGGCGCTGCACCTCGCGGGGCCGGCCCTTCAGGTAGGTGCGGGTCATGTCGCCGAAATAGCCGGTGGCTGTGACGCGCGGGAAAATGTCGATGATGATCAGTTCGTGCGGACGCAGCGGGCCCGAGCCGCGTTCGTGCGGGTCGCAGGCCTGGTCGCCGCCGGCGACGATCGTGTGCTGCGGGTTGCCACCCTGCTCATGGATGGCGGTCTCGAGGGCGAAGCGCAGGCGCTCGGACGTCAGCACCTGGCCGCGATAAACCAGCGTGCGGCCCTTGATACGGGCGGCGCGCAGGATTTGCTCGGCGACGGTGAAGCCGACCGAGCACAGGCGGTTGCCCTCCCGGATGCACTCCGCCTCACGGGCCGACTTGATCTCGCGCCCGGGGAAGAGCAGGCCGCCGGCCAGCTCCAGCTTCAGGCCGAGCTTGGTGAGCTTGACATAGAGGTGGGCGGGAAAGTCGTCGGCCACCCGGAAGCGGCGGAGGCCGTGCTCGCGGGCGAGGGTGGCGATGATTTCCGCCACGCCGGCCTTGCCCCGGTAACGTTGCTCGGCGCGGGCTCGGCATTCCTCGAGCGGCAGCACGGTGTCAAAGTCGCCGGTCTTCTTCACGCGGCCGAACTCGAGGGCGCTCTGCACGGTGATTTTCCTCCCGTTGGCCCTGAAGGCGATGAAGGGGTCGTGGACTTCGACCCGGCCGAAATAGAGCATGTCGGCGCTGCCGTGGGTGTCGGCGTAGAGCAGGGGAGGAGGGGTTTTCAAATTGGGCACAAATTGTTGCGGACATTGACCACGAATCCGGTCAAAAACGCAAAAATGTTTTCCCGCCGCCGCTTTCTTCCCCTTTTCGCTCTCGCTGCCTTCGCGCTGCTGGCCGCCTGCGGCAACGCCGAGAAAAAGCCCGTCGAGTTCAAGTCGGTGGCGGATCGTTTCCCGATCAAGGTGGGCGGGCAGGTCGTGCAGATGCAGGTCGCGATCCTGCCGGCCGAGGAGCAGCAGGGGCTGATGTACCGGAAGACGATGGGGCCCGACGAGGGCATGATTTTCCTCTACGACCGGCCGCAGCAGATGAGTTTCTGGATGCGGAACACCGAGATCCCGCTCGACATCGGCTTCTTCGACCCCGACGGGAAACTGAAGGAAGTTTATCCGATGTATCCGCACGATGAACGCCCCATGCAGTCGCTGGGCGTCCGGCAGTTTGCGCTGGAGATGAACCAGGGCTGGTATCGCCAGCATGGCCTGAAGCCGGGCGACGGGATTGACTTGGTGGCGCTGGCGGAGGCGGTCCGCGCCCGCGGGCAGAAGCCCGAACGGGTCGGGCTCGGGGACAAACGGAACTAAGCCTTGGTCGGTAGTGGGTCGGGTGGGTTTCCTCCACCAGGCCGCTCGTCTGTAGGTCGGGGTTTAGCCCCGACAGATTACGCTTGGGTGTCGGGCATAAAGCCCGACCTACACCAAAAACCCCACTACCCCTTCGCCTTCCCCTCGACCGGGAAAGGGGCATAGGTGTCGCTCGGCGCCTGCTCGGCGATCAACTGGTCGAGGGTCTTGTCGCCGAGGGCCGCGGGCAGGCAGCCGTCGAGCCGGGCATGGTAGTGGGCCAGGACAGGATCCACGTGATCCAGCAGGCCGCCGCTGGGGGCCTCGCCGTAATTTTCGAACTGGGTGCGAAACTGGGCGAGGGTGATCTGGTCAAGCGGGCGGGCGGGTTGATAGCGGTGATCGGCGGGATCGGTGCCCTCGGCCGGCGGGAGTTCGTCGATCAGGCGGAGGTCGCAGAGCCGGTTGAGGGATTCGTTGAGGATCTGGGCGGGGACGCGGATCAGCTGGGAAAGCTCGGTGACCGTGTAGGCGGGGGCGCAGACCTTGAAGCGGCGGGCGATGAGCAGGAGGACCACGAGCGACATGCCCTCGCGGGTGGCGTGATTGAGGCTGTGCCAGGCCGTCTGGCTGCTGCGGTAGCGCACGTTCTGGACGGCGTAGGTGATCTGGCCGCCGACGAGGACGAAGAACCAGAAGATGTAGAGACCAGCCATCAGGATGGGCACGAGGCCAACGGAGCCGTAGAGGCTCTTGGTGCGCAGCACGCCCTTGAAATAGAGAAAGGCGACGTAGTTGTTGAGGAAGAGCAGGCCGGTGACGATCAGGGCGCCGATGAGCGCCGCGCGCCAGAGCACGCGGGTGTTGGGGATGCTGCGGTAGAAGAGCGTGAGCAAAATCAGCAGCAGGCCGAACGAGGAGGAGGGGAGCAGCCAGGTGACGAGACTGAGCAGCTGTTCGCCGAGGGGGAGCTGGTCGGCCAGGTTTTTGAAGACGTTGATGAACGCGCTGGCGGAGAGAAGGGTGATCGAGGTAAAGAACAGCACGGCCCCGAGCGTGACCGTCGTCCAGTAATAGATGATGCGGGTCAGCCAGCTGCGGCCGCGCCGGACGCCCCAGATGTCGTTGAAGGTGTTTTCAATGCTGGTGAAGAGCTGCAGCACAATGATCAGCAGCATGAAGACACCAATCAGACCGGCCGTGCCGGAGCGGCTGTTGGCGATGAAAACACTGATGAGTTTCACCAGCTCGGGGTCGGAGGGCGGGACCACCGCTCCATCCAGGCCCACGGTCGTGACGGGGAGCAGCTCGGGTCCGTCTCCGGCCGGCTGGTCATATTGCGCGACCTGCGGGGCGATGAAGCCGATGATGCGGTTCAGGCTCTGGGCCATGAGGGCGGGGTCACGATTGCCGAGGGCAAAGCCCGAGATCAGCACCGCGATGGCGACCAGCGGTCCCAGGCCGAGCAGGGAACTGTAGCTGAGGGCGGCGGCGCGGCTGGCGACCTTCAATTCATTGAGGCCGGACAGCGTGATCGACGCGACGCGGAGCAGGGCGAAGAACCGGTTCCGGATCGAGCGTTCGCGGCTGAAGCTCGCGGCCCAGATTTCGTCCTCCCACAAGTGCCGCAGGCGGGTGAGCCGGGAGGGGGACGGCATGGGCGGGGCTGCGCCGGGCCGCGTTTAGCTGTAGGACATCGTGGCGAGCATGGCCATCCCGCCGAGGCCGAGCAGGGCGGCGACCGCGAGGGGGATGTAGCTCACGAATATCGTGCAGAAGTAAAGTCCCGCCGAGCCGGCGGCCACGGCAATCATGGGAGTGAGCTGGTCCTGGGTCATGAACAGGAAGCCCAGGAAACCCAGGCCGAACACGGCGCGGAAGCGCACGAAGGGATAAATGTTGATCACGCCCAGGAGCAGCAACAGGCCGATGACCGCGTCGACGACCCCGAGGCAGAGGCCCGGGGTCTGCAGGATTTTGTTCACGTCCATGGCCGTGATGGCATCGATCCCCGGCAAACCGAGCGCCACGGCGCTGGCCAGCGAGATAATGGCCGCGGAGCGGGTGCCCCAGATGGCGGCGGACATCATGGTGACGCTCTTGTCCTTCTTGCCCTTGGTCTCATCCGTCTTGCCCTCGGCGGCATTGAGAAAATCCTGGACGGTGATGGGCGGGGCGCTGTCGGATTTCTCCTCGTTGACGACCTTGAATTCCTTGTGCTTGAAACCCATGCGTTTCTTCTCCGGCCAGAGGATGGACTTCATCTCGGCATTGCCGGAGATCAGCAGCCATTGCTCGGTCGCGGCGTCGTAATAATAGGTTTCGGGCGTAACCTGGCCGGCCTCGACCAGCGAGGTGACCTGCTCCATCGAGAAGGGGCCGCGGGCCTCCTTGTCATTCACGCCGCGCACATAAATTTCTTGGTTGGCCATGAGGGGGATGTTGCGCGGCGGCGGGGTCGCCGCAAGAGTGAATTGAACGCGGTTATGTAAGCGTTTTGTTACTTACATGCGCTCGAGCGTGCGCAGGCCCAGGAGGTGCAGGCCGGTCTCGAGCATGATCAGGGTGCGGTGGCAGAGCAACAGGCGGCGGGCGCGCACGGCCGGGTCGTCCACGATCACCTTGTCGGCCGCGTAGAAACCGCTGAAAGCCCCCGCCAGCTCGAAGAGGTAGAGGCCAAGGAAATGCGGGCGGAGCTGGCCGGTGGCGAGTTGCACGGAGTCGGCGAATTGCACGAGTTTGCGGGCCAGCCCCAGTTCCTGCGGGGTCTC
The DNA here is from genome assembly GCA_043745015.1 of Opitutaceae bacterium. GTDB lineage: Bacteria > Verrucomicrobiota > Verrucomicrobiia > Opitutales > Opitutaceae > Lacunisphaera. The sequence goes on from JAYTUA010000232.1 coordinate 12,126, forward strand.
GGGCGGCGTCGCGCCGGCGACGGGCGGTTGGGCGGGATCCAGCCCGGCCTTCCGGAAAATCGACCGGATACGCGTGACCGCATAAAGCAGGTACGGCGCGGTGTTGCCGTCGAGGGCCAGCATCTTGTCCCAGGAAAAGACATAGTTGCTGCTGCGGTTCTGGGCGAGATCGGCATATTGCACGGCACCGACGCCGACCGTGCGCGCAATCTCCCGGCGTTCGGCTTCGGGCAGGTCGGGGCTCTTGGCGGTCACAAGGGCGAAAGCGCGCTCCTCGGCCTCGTCGAGCAGGGTCTTGAGCTTGATGACGTCGCCGTCGCGGGTCTTGAGCGCCTTCCCATCCTCGCCGGTGACGGCGCCGAATGTGACGTGGTGCAGCGCGGGCCCGCGATAGCCCTTGGCGGCGAACCATTTTTTGGCGGTGAGGAAGAGTTGCTCGAAGTGGTCGCCCTGCCGGAAGTCGGTGACGACGACGATGCCGTCGGCCTTGAAGTGTTCGGTGCGGTAGAGCACGGTGGCGAGATCGGTGGAGGCGTAGTTGCTGGCGCCATCCGCCTTGCGGATCAGGAAGGGCTGCTTGGCAAACCGCGGGTGCTCGGGGTGGAAGACAACGACCGCGCCTTCGCTGACCTGGGCGAGGCCGGTCTCGGTCAGCTCGCGGTAAACGCGCTCGACCTTGTCGTGGTAGAAGGACTCGCCGAGGTTGTGGTCAAAGTGGATGCCGAGCCGGCCGTAGATCTGCTCGAAGGCCGCGAGGCTGACGTCGGAAAATTTCTTCCAGAGCGCGACGTTCTTGGCGTCGCCCTGCTGGAGTTTCACGAGTTCGCGGCGGGCTTCCTCGAGTTCGGGCGAGCCGTCGGGGGTGGCGGCGTGGCCGAGTTTGTAGAGCCGCTCCAATTCCTCGATGGGCTCGGTCAGAAGCGCTTCCTCGTCGGCCCACCGCTTGTAGCCATAGATGAGTTTGCCGAACTGCGTGCCCCAGTCGCCGAGATGATTGTCGCGGATGACCTTGGCGCCGGTGAAGGCCAGGAGCCGGCAAATCGCCTCACCGATGACGGCGGAGCGGAGGTGGCCGACATGCATTTGCTTGGCGGTGTTGGGCGAGGAGTAATCGACCACCCAAGTCTGGCCCTGGTGAATACTCGAGGCACCGGATTGCAGGTGGGTCTCGGAATCGTAGTTACCCAGCCAGGCGAGCAGGGTGGCAGGCTTGAGGCGGAAGTTGATGAAACCGGGTCCGGCCAGCGAAATGTCAAAAAAAGCCCGCAATTCGTCGAGCGAATCGACGATCTGCTGGGCGACGGTGCGGGGGTTCTGCTTCTCGCGCTTGGCGAAGGCGAGGGCACCGTTGGCTTGGAAATCCCCATGCGCCGGGTCGGCTACGCGCACCTCGGGGTCGAAACCGCGCTCGGTCAAACCGAGCTTGGCTGCGGCGGACCGCAGGGAGGCGTCGAGGTAGGCAGCGACGTCGAACGGCAGGTTCATCCCGCGATTGAGGAATTGCGCTTGGCTTTGAGCAAGAAGGATTTTCGCGGGTTTCCTTGAAGGGATAGTCAGTCCTCCCGGAACGAGTGACTAAATGACCGAATAGGTGGTCATGGCGGGATTATTGACTCGACAAAACCGGCAAAAACCATTGCCCTTTCGAGCTTTGCGCCGCAAGGTGCCTATCCCCGCCACACCACTGTGACCTCCATGAGAAAACGTCCCATTCCCACCCGTCGGTTCATCAAGCCGTCGTTTACTTCATTGATTGAGAAGAAACGCGACGGGCAGGAATTCTCTCAGGAAGAAATCCGTTATATCATCGACTCCACGTTGGATGGAGAGATGCCCCGGCACCAGCAGGCCGCCCTGCTGATGGCGATTTACTTCGCCAATATGTCGGCGCAGGAGACGGCGATTCTCACCGAGGAAATGATGCTTTCCGGCGAAGTCATTGACCTGTCCCACATCGCCAAGCCGAAGATCGACAAGTATTCCACCGGCGGCGTCGGCGACAAGACCGCGCTGGTCCTCGCGCCCCTCGCCATGGCCAGCGGCGTCGTCGTCCCCATGATGTGCGGCGTCGAGCAGGAGTATGTCATCACCACGATCGAAAAGCTCTCGGCCGTCCCCGGTTTCAAGAGCCACATGACGATCGCGCACTTCCAGGACCAGCTCGCTCGCGTGGGCGGCGCGATCGCCGACCAGGTGCCCGAACTCGCGCCGGCGGATAAGATTTTCTACGACCTCCGCCTCGAGACCGGCACGATCCCGAGCCTCCCGCTCATTACCGGCAGCGTCTTGTCCAAAAAACTCGCCGAGGGCGCCGAGGGTCTGGTCATCGACGTCAAGTGGGGCAACGGTTCCTTCATCAGGGACCTCGAGCAGGCCAAGCAGCTCGCCCGCTCGATGACCCGCGTCGGCCGCTCCATGAAGCGCCGCTGCGTCGCGCTCGTCACCGACATGAACCAGCCGCTCGGCGACACCGTCGGCACCGCGCTGGAGATCAAGGAAGCCATCGCGCTCCTCAAGGGCGAGGGCCCCGAGGACATGAAGGAACTCGTGCTCAAGCTCGGCATGGAGATCGTGCGCCTCGCCGGCGTCGCGGGTTCCACTCTCTCGGCCAAGCAGACCGTGCAGCGCCACCTGACCGACGGCTCCGCCCTCGAGAAGTTCAAGGACATGATCAAGGCCCAGGGCGGCGACATCTCCTACATCGACCACCCGGAAAAATTCCCGACGGCCAAGCACATCCGCAAGCTGCCCGCCCCGAAGCGCGGCTATGTGCACACCATCAACGCCGCGATGATCGCCAAGGGCGTCTCGCTCCTCGGCGCCGGCAAGGACGCCGCCCACCACAACAAGATCGACTACGCCGTCGGCGTCTCGGAGATCAAGAAGGTCGGCACGCAGGTCAAGCAGGGCGAGCCGCTGATGATGATCCACTACAACGACGAGGCGAAGCTCGAGCAGGCGCTCAACTACTTCAAGGACGCCTACCGCCTCGCCCCGAAGCGGCCGATCCCGCCCCCGCTCGTGGTCGAGCGCGTGGCCTGAACCCCCGCGAAGTCGCCAGCCTTTCAAGCCCCGCCAGCGCGGGGCTTTTTTTTATGTCAGGGTTTTTTGCCGGCTAATATGGTTGGGGGGGAAGAAAGGAAACTTGCGCGGAGCCTGCAGTGGGATTCATTTATTGCCACCCCCATGAAACGTTCCTCCAGATCAGTTGGTCGCACGATATTGCTTGGCCTGCTCCTGCCGTCCGCCGCGCTCGCCCAGAGTGCTGCGGTTTCAGTCAGCGTCAACGCGGCCACGACGGTCCGGACCACCGTGGATGAGCGGATCT
>JAYTUA010000233.1:0-3884 GCA_043745015.1 Opitutaceae bacterium
GCCGGCATTGCCTGCCGTCCTGCTTTCCGCGGTCGCGCTGTCCGCGCAGACCTCCGCCCCGGTGGAGGAGAGGCTCCGGGCGCTCGAACAGCAGGTGCAGAACCTCGCCAAGGAGAACGCCGACCTGAAAAAAGAACTGGGCTGGAAGGATCAAAAGGCTCCCGTGCTCGTGTCGCCCGCCGGCAAGGAGATCAAGCTGGCGGTCGGCGGCCTGCTGCAGGCGCAGGGCGAGTTTGGCCGGGCCGCCGATCCGCGCTGGGCAGGCATCAAGGACCGTTTCTTTTTTCGCCGGGCACGCATCTACGTGCTGGGCAGTTTCGCCGAGGATTTCGATTTCAAGGCCGAGCTCGACCTGTCGGGCAATGCCCTCAGCGCCGGCCCCGGCCTGCTGACCCGGGCCAACGAAATCTACGTGCAATGGCGCAAATACCCCGCCGCGACCGTGCGGTTCGGCCAGATCAAGTCCGCTTTTGGCGCCGAGCAGCTATCCAGTGACTCGAAGGGGTTTGCCATCGAGCGCACCCTGCCGAATGACCGCCTGACCGACGGCCGGCAGATCGGCTTTAGCGTCGGCGGCGAGGTGGAGGGCAATAAGATCGGCTACCTGCTCACGCTGCACAACGGCACCGGGACCAACACCAGCGCCAACGACAACAGCAAGTTTCAGAAATCCGTCCGCGTGTATTTCACCCCGTTGGCCACCAAGGACGACAAGCTGATGTTCGGCGTCAACGGACTGTGGACCGAGGACGCGGGCGTGACGAAGGCGGGTTTCGGCCTCGCGGGGAATCTTTTCATCGGCACCCGCTCGGCGTGGGGCGTGGATGCGCTGTGGACCCACGGCCGGCTTGATGTCTTTGGCGAGTATCTGCACAACACCTTCAAGCCGGCGGGGGCCGCGGAGTTCGAGGCGGATGGCTGGCAGGCGACGGCGGCGTATTTCCTGGTGCCGGGCAAAGTGCAGGGGATGCTGCGGCACGAGGAGTTTGATCCAAACACGGCAGTCGGCGGGAACAAGATCCGCTCCTCGACCATCGGGCTGAACTACCTGATCAAAGGCGAGGACTTGCGGCTGATGGTCGATTACATCCATGGCGTGGTGCCGGGCTCCAGCACGGACGGCGGCCGTGTGTTGACGCGGATGCAGGTGCTCTTCTGAGTAGGGGGCACGTCCCCCATGGCAGGCAAGAAACACAGTTCGCTCGACAAGGTCCTCGGCCGGCTCGACCAGCTGGATGAGGCCAACCTGCACAATCTCGTGCAGCGGCTCGTCCGCGAGCGGGCGGTGCTCGAGGCGGTGTTCAACACCCTGCAGGAAGGCGTGCTCGTGATCGATGCCGGGGGCGTGATTGAATACGCCAACGAGGCGGCGGCCGACCTGATCGGCCTGAAGGAACCGGCGGCGGGCGAGACGCTGTGGCGGCTGGTACCGGGGTTGCGCGACTCGCTGGAGACCGGCACGGCGGACGCTCCGGTGGTGACGCGGGAGTTCGAGCTGGCCTACCCGGTGACGCGCGTCGTGCGGCTCTACATGGTGCCCTTCGGCGAGGCCAAGGGCGCGGCGCGGCGGCACGCCATCATCCTGTCCGACATCACCGCGGAGAAGAAATCCACCGCCGAACTGATCGAGAACGAGAAGATCTCCTCCATTTTGCTGCTGGCGGCGGGGGTCGCGCACGAGCTGGGCAATCCGCTCAACTCGCTCACGATCCACCTTCAGCTCATCGACCGGAAGCTGCAGAAGCTGAAGGCGTCCAAGGAAACGCGTTCGCTGGAGGACTCCATCAAGGTCTGCCGCGACGAGGTCACGCGGCTCGACGGCATCATCAAGAATTTCCTTGAGGCGATCCGGCCGCGTCCGCCCAACCTGACGGAGGTCCATCTGCCCGAGGTGATCGGCGAGGTGCTGGGTTTTCAGGAAAAGGAGCTCGCGGACCGCGGCATTGCGGTGGAGGGCGAGCTGCCCGCCGGCACGCCGGTGATCATGGCCGACCGCGACCAGTTGAAGCAGGTGTTTTTCAACCTGATCAAGAACGCCATGGAGGCGATGCAGCCGGGCGGACGCCTGAGCCTCAAGGTGCGCACGGACGACGACTCGGTCTATGTGGCCATCGCCGACACCGGCAGCGGCATCAAGGCCGAGGACCTGGCCAAGCTTTTCCAGCCCTACCACACGACCAAGGTCAGCGGCCACGGGCTCGGCCTGATGATCGTGCAGCGCATTCTGCGCGACCACGGCGGCAACGTCGGCATCGAGAGCAAGGAGGGCACCGGCACGGTCGTCACCCTGCAGTTCCCCCAGAAGCACCGCCGGGTGAAGATGCTGGCGGGGGGGTGAGCTCCCGGCCGCCAGCCAACGGGATTGGCGGTCGGCGGGGACCGGGCTTGACCGACCTGACTGAAGCTCAGAGGCCCGCGCCGGAACCGGGCGTTTTTTCCCGCGTGTCGTTCTGCATCGCGAGTACAATCAAATCCTCCTGCCCCTGACCGGGCTGACGGACCTTGCGGACGTTGAGCACGAATTCCTGCCGTCCTTTTTCCGGGATGTCGATTTGCACGCGAAAATCATTGAACTCGGTGTGTAGCTCGACCGTTTGCTGCAGGAAATTCATGAGCCCCGGGATGCTCCATGGGCCGCCCTTCAACTCGGTCACCAGCCGACCTTCCGTGAGCAAAGGAGAGGCATGAAAGGTATCGTAGAACGCGCGGTTGGCCATCCGCACGAGCAACGCGGAGTCAAGCACGACCACCGGCTCACGCATGGTGGCGACGATGGAGCCGGCGTAGTCCTTTGTCCGGCGCAGCAAGTCCTGTTCCCGGTCCAGCGCCGCCACGCGACCACGCACGAGCCAGGCGCTGGCGGCCAGTTGCGCGACGATCGCCAGGATGAGGATCAATTCCACGCGCAGTGAAAGCTCGGCCAGCCGCCCGGCCTCCTGCCGGCGCAATTCGAGCGTGGCTTCCTCGCTGCCCAGCATCTCGTCGATCAGCTTGCGCAAGGTGGTGAGCGGCGTGCGGCTGTCCGGCACCTGGCTTTGGGCTTCGGCAAAGTTCTTTTCGCGGGCGGTGCGGACCATGATCTCGCACCATCCGGTATTCTGCTCCACCGCGGCGACGAGCAGGGTCAGCCGCGACTGCTGGCTGGGATTGTCGGAGGTAAGGCGGCGCACCGCGTCAAGCTCGGCGCTGGCCGTGCTGGTAAGTTCGTCCACCGAGCTCAACCAGGCTTCGTTGCGCGAAATGAGGTAGCCACGCACGGCGCTGTTGACCGCGGACATCGCCCCTTGAAGGTGATGCAAGCCGCGCTCGACTTGGAGCGTGCGCACCACCAGCTCATCCGCGGCGCGCTGCGCCCGGCGACTATGGACGACCAAGCCCACTGCGCCGACCGTCAGGATGGCGGTGATCAGCCAGCCGATATTGATCCAGGACTGTTTGAGCTGCATGGGGAACTGGAGCGGAAACTGGATTGGCTGGCTGGGGGATGAGGATAAATGAAAGGGGATGATCCTGCCGGCGCGACCAGGGCCCAAGCAGCGCGGCTTCATGAGGTAGCGGCGAGGGCGATTCGAGCAAGCGCTTATTGTGCAAAGCGGCCTGGCAGTTGAGCAGAACCTGTGTTGGCGGAGGCTTAGGTTTTGAGCCCGGGAGGTGGCCAACAACTCGCAATCGGGTGGATGGCCTGAGCCCTTTCTTTACTTGGAATAAGGAGCCGGCTGGCATCTCTTAGTGAAACATGTCCAGTGAGATATTCACGCAGTTGGTGGACGCGCACTACACGCCGCTGTTCCGCTTTGCCCTGAGCCTGACGAAAAACCCGTCGGACGCAGGCGACCTGACGCAGCAGACGTTCTTCATCTGGGCGAAGCAGGGGCATGCGCTGC
>JAYTUA010000234.1:0-15311 GCA_043745015.1 Opitutaceae bacterium
ATTTCGCCGGCGCCGGCGCGACGACATGGCACGGTTTCGCCAGCGAGATCGTCGACGCCGCCGCGCCTTCCCTCGGCAGACGTCCGTCTGTGACTCCCATTGAAACGAAGGATTTCCCGACGCCCGCGCAACGTCCGAAAAACTCGGAACTCGACAGCGCGCGCTTCGCGGGTGTATTCCAATACCGCGCGCTTGCGTGGCAGGATCGCACGCGCGAAAGCGTCCGCCAGCTCCTTGCGGAAGCAACTCACGGGAGACTGCCATGAAGGGAATCATCCTGGCGGGCGGGTCGGGCACGCGCCTGTATCCGCTGACCAACGTCGTTTCCAAGCAACTCCTGCCAGTCTACGACAAGCCGATGATCTACTACCCGCTGTCCGTGCTGATGCTCGCCGGCATCCGGGAGGTCCTCATCATCTCCACGCCGACCGACCTGCCGCTTTTCCGGAAACTCCTCGGCGACGGCGCCAACCTCGGCCTCAAGTTCAGCTACGCCGAGCAACCCAGCCCCGACGGACTCGCGCAGGCCTTCCACATCGCCGGTGATACCGGCTTCCTGAAGGGCGAGCCCTCCGCCCTCGTGCTGGGCGACAATCTTTTCTACGGCGCTGAGTTCGTCAGCTCCCTGGCCGAGGCCGCCGCCCGCACCAGCGGCGCGACCATCTTCGGCTACCACGTCGCCAACCCCTCGGCCTACGGGGTCGTTGAGTTCGCGAAGGACGGCCGCGTGCTCTCGCTCGAAGAGAAGCCCGCCGCGCCGAAGTCCCACTACGCCGTCCCCGGTCTCTATTTCTACGATGCCGACGTCGTCCCGCTCGCCAAGAGCCTCAAGCCCTCGAAGCGTGGCGAGCTCGAGATCACCGACCTCAACCGCCTCTACCTCGAGAAAGGGAAGCTGCACGTCGAGCTCTTCGGCCGTGGCACCGCCTGGCTCGATACCGGCACGCACGACTCGCTCATCGAGGCCGCCCAGTTTGTGAACGTCCTGGAGAACCGCACCGGCCTGAAGATCGCCTGCCTTGAGGAGATCGCCTTCAAGAAGGGCTGGATTGACCGGACCGGCCTCGAGGCCAACATCAAGCAGCTGGGCAAGTCCTCCTACGGCGAGTACCTCAAGCGGCTGCTCACCTAGCGCCAAGCGAAGCCCGACGGGACCGTAATTTTGTCTCTGCTTTCGTCCGCCGACCCGCACACTGCCCCCATGCGTCTGGTGGCAGTCTCCATCGTCAAGAACGAGGCCGATATCATCGAGGCCTTTGTCCGCCATACCCGGGCGTGGGTGGATCATCACCTCATCTTTGACCACGACAGCACCGACGGCACCCGGGAGATCCTCGGCGCCCTGCAGCGTGAGGGCCTCCTCCTCACCCTCTACACCGACGATGCCCTCGGCAACCTGCAGCAGGCCCGCAGCAATTTCCTGACCCGTCTCGCCGCGCAAACCTTCTCGGCCGACTGGATTTTGCCGCTCGATGCCGACGAGATCCTGACCGGCCCGGGCCGGGTGGCCCTGGAAAAACTTCTGGTCGCGGCCGGGCCGGGCCAGCCCGCCAGCCTGCGATTGCTCAACTACTATCCCGCCGCCGGCGACGATGCGGCCGAGTCCAACCCGGTTCTCCGGTTGCGGCATTGCAGCGCCTCGCCCTCCCCGACGAAAAAAATCCTCATCCCGCGCCCGCTCGCCTTGGACGAGGCGGTCTCGGCCGGCAAGGGCAGTCACGCGCTCCTGCGCGGTGCGACGGTGCTGCCGGACCAGCCGCTGCCCGAGGCGTTTCATCTGGCCCACCTGCCCTTGCGCTCGCCCCAGCATCAGGTGTTGCGCGTGGTGCTGGCCGAGCTGCAGAAACTCAGCCGCGGCCGGGCGCATGCCGGACTCGACACCCACTACCGCCTCGGCTTCCAACTGCTGGTCCAGGAACCGGATTTGTTTTTTGCGACCATTGGCCAGCCCGTCGCCCAACTCCGGCTGCAACCCATCCCCTACCTCGGCTCTCCGCCGCGGTATTCCAGCCAGACTGCGGGCTGGGATCGCGTCGCCCGGGCCCTGCTGCCCTACCTGGAAAAACTCGCGACCAGCCACGGCCGGCTGCTCGACGGGGAAAAGGAAGCGGCCGAGGTCGCGGCCAAAATCCGTGAATTACCCACGCTGGCCGGCCCCGCGCCCAACCGGACCGCGCGCTTGGAAAATTTCTCCGGCTTCACGCCGCTCGCCGGCTGGGGCGAGCAGGAAGGACCCGTCCCCGAAGCCTTCCTGCCGCCGTTTCATTGGGGCTTTGCCCCCGTCACCCAACTGGCCATCGATTCTCCGGCCGGCCGGCCCGCCAGCCTCGCGGCCGACGTGCTCACCTACTCCGACGGCCAGTCTGTCACCGTGGAATTAAACGGGCTCACGGTGGGGCAGCACGCCTTTGCCGGCACCAACCAGAAGGAACGATTGGTGGCTCCCCTGGCCCTGCGTCCCGGCCGGAACGAGCTGACCCTGCGCTATAGCCAGGGCCTCGTGACCGATTACGACCCGCGCAAACTGGCGGTGATTTTCCTGACGTTGCGGATTCTGGAGGCCAATGGCCCCGAGGCATGAAGGTCTCCTTCATCATCCCGCTCTACAACTGCCTGCCGCTCACCCAGGCCATGCTGGCGAGCCTGCGGGCGACCCTGCCCCCCGGATTGGAGCATGAGATCATCTATGTGGACGACGGCAGCACGGACGGCACCCGCGCGTGGCTGCAAAGCCCGGCGCCTCCCTGCCGCGCGCTGTTGAACGAGAAAAATCTCGGCTTCGCGGGCGCCTGCAATCGCGGGGCGGCGGCGGCCCGGGGCGATTTTCTTTTCTTCCTCAACAACGACCTCGTCCTCCTTCCCGGCTGGTTCGAGCCGATGCTGGCGGTCGGGCGCGGCGAGCGCGTGGCCCTCGTCGGCAATGTGCAGCTCAATGCCGCCACGGGCGCGGTGGACCACACGGGGATTTTTCTCAACGCCAAGGGCAAGCCCGCGCACGACACCGCCCGCCCGCTGCCGGCCCGGTTGACCGGGGTCCGCCGGGTCACCGCGCTCACCGGGGCGTGCTTCGCGATCCGCCGGCAAACCTGGCAGTCCCTGGGCGGCTTCGACGAGGGCTACGTCAATGGCGGCGAAGATATCGATCTCTGCCTGCGCGCCCGGCAGGCCGGACTCGGGAACTACGTCAGCTTGCGCAGCGTCGTCCGCCACCACATCAGCGCCTCACCCGGCCGCAAGGCGCGCGACGAACATAATTCCCGCCGCCTGCTGGCGCGCTGGCGCTCCGAGATCGCGTCCCTGATCGTGCGCCACAATTGCCCGACCTTGCTCGAGGTCGCCTGGGAGGAGCCGCGGCTGTATCCCGACCTGGCCCTCGCCCGCGACGCCTTCCTGCATCGCTGGTATTGCGTCCTCCGCCCTTCCGCCCGACTGGCCCGGGCCGCCGATGCCCTGCTGGATATTGAATTCCGCCGCTGGGCCCATGTGCTCGATGGCGCGCCGCCGCCGCCGGACGATGCGGAGCTGGTGTGGCAATTGCGCCCGGTGCCGCCTTACCGGGAACCCGCCCTCTAGCCCGCTGCGCTCAGCCGCCGCTTCGCTCCACCGAACGCACGGTCGACTGGGGCCGGCGGTTCACGGTCAGGAACATGCGGCCGAGATATTCACCGATCAGACCCAGCATCACGAGCTGGGTGCCCGAGAAAACCAGCAGGGCGCCCATCAGCGTGCCCCAGCCATAATCGGGACCCTGGTTGGTCAGGCGCAGGTAGAACACCACGGCCAGGCCGGCGAGCCCGCCCACCGCCATGATGAGCCCCAGCAGCGTGGCCAGGCGCAAGGGCATGACCGAGAAATTCACGAAGGTGCTGGCCCACAGCCGGACCAGGCGGCGCAGATTGTAGCCGCTCTGCCCGGCCGTCCGCTCATCGTGCCGCACCTCGATCGCCCCGATCTCCTGCGTCACCTGCAAAATCAAACCGTCGATATATGGATACGGCCCCTCGTGCTGGGCGACTTCCTTGGCCACGAAAGCACTGACGCAGCGGAAACTGGAAAGATAAAACCCGGGGGGCTTGTCGAGCACCCAGTCCGTAATCCGGTTGGTGAACCAGCTGCCCAGGTTGCGGAAGACCGAGTGCTTCTTGGCCGTGTAGTGACCGTAGACGACATCCAGCTTCTCCTGCCGGGCGTGCTGCCAAAGGCGCACCGCCTCCGCCGGCGGGTTCTGCCCGTCGTCGTCAAGATTCACGAGGTAGGCCCCGCGGGCGTGACGGTAGCCGCTCAGCACCGCGTTGTGTTCGCCGTAGTTGCGGGCGTGATTGACGAAGGTGATCGGGATGCGCGCCTCACGCAGGAGTTCGCGGCAGACCCCCGCCGTCCCGTCGCGGCTGCCGTCGTTGACCAGAATGAGTTCGTGCCCGCCCTCCACGGTCAGCGCCTCGATTTGTTTCACGAGGGCTGCGATGGTGTCCGCACTATGATACAGCGGAATGACGAAACTGAGGGCCGGGGACATGCGGGGGTGACGGGCCATCTTGAGCTGATCCGGGCCGGCTCGTCAGCAATGAAGTGCGCAGTATTGGGATTGGCGCAGCCGGTCAAATCGAGCATCAAGACACCGCGCATGCCCGCCACCCCTCCAGCCCGGCTGCCCCCCTGGCTTCAAATCGTGCTTATGACCCTGCTCGGCGGGATCGCGGCCGGCCTGCTTTTCCACCGGTTCACGTGGAGTGATTGGAGCCGCCCGCAGTGGCTCGAGGGCGACCCGCTGGAAGTCTACACCCGGGTGAAAATCGCGGCGGAGCATCCCGCTCAAACCTTGTTTCATTTCACCCCGGGCGACCGGCTCGGCGCCCCGACCGGCGCGGACTGGTCGGCCTATCCCGTGCCCGACCGGCTGGTGTTCATGCTGACCGGTCTGCTGGCTCGCGCCACCGGCCTCATCGCGGCCATCAACCTCGCCAGCGCCCTCTTCACGGGCTTGAACGCCGCCGCCTTCTATCTCTGCGCCCGCTGGCTGCGCTGCCGCTGGGAGTGGGCCGCGGCCCTCGGGCTCGTGTTTGCGTTCTGCAACTACAACGTCCGCTGGGGCATCACGCTCAGCCTGAGCCAGACCTTTGTCCTCCCGCCCCTCGTGCTCCTGTGCGCCTGGGCCGGACGGAATGGGGCCCCGCATAAAGACCGCCGCGGTTGGATCTTACTGGCGGCCGGCCTCGGTTGCTGGCTCGGCATCGCCAATCCCTACCTGGCCTACTTTGCGGGCGTCGTCGCCTGCGGGGCCGGGCTGCTGGCTTTCCTGCGGCGCAACCCCTGGTCGCGGAAAATCCCCCTGGTGGTTTTCATTGTCTGCCTGCTCGGCAGTTTTCTGGCCAGCAACGCCGGCTACGTCGTCCAACACCTCCGCGGCGCCACCACCGGGGCGCTGCCCCGCAACCCGGGAGACTTTCAGGTCTATGCCCTGCGGCCGGTCGAATGGTTCATTCCGCCGGCCGATCACCGGGTGCCGGCCCTGGCGGATCTTGGCCGGGCCTATTATGCGAAGCGACACGGCGCCGGGGAATTCTTCTACAATTACCTTGGGCTGATCGGCGTCGCGGGGCTGGTCGGACTGCTCGCGAGCGGCCTCACTCACTTGGCTCGTCGCCGCTGGCGGCGGCTTGATGCGATTTTCGGCCTGGTCTGGATCACGGCCTTTGGCCTCGGCATCGGGATCAACACCTGGCTGGGCACCATCGGCTTCGAGTTGTTCCGCGCCAGCACCCGCATTGGGATCTTCGCCCACGTCTGGGTTTTGTTTTTTGTCGGAAGTTTGATCACCCGGCAAAGCCGCCGCTTGCCCCGGCCCCTGTCGGTCATGCTGGCGGCGGTTGTGGCCCTCGCTGCGTGTTCGGAGGGAACGCCCCACTTGGGCGGCCGGCCCGTGATGGCCCGCAACCAGGCCCGCTGGCAAAAATACGAAAGCCTCACCACCACCCTCGAGCACACCCTGCCAGCCGGGGCGGCGGTTTTCCAGATGCCCGTGGTCCGGTTTCCTGAGGCGGGCACCACCATCGGCATGCCCGACTACGAGCACACGCTGCCCTACCTCACTTCCTCCACCCTGCGGTTTTCCTACGGCCATCTCCGCCAGAGCCCGGCCTTTCAATGGGCCCGCTACGTCAGCCGGTTGCCGGCGGCGGACATGGTCGCAGCTCTGGAGCAGGCGGGCTTCTCGGTGCTCTGGCTGGACCAACGGGCCTACCCTGACCGCGGGCAATCGTTGATCAGTTCACTGCTGGCGTTGGGCCGGCCCGAACTGATCGCCCCCGATCCGACGTTTCCCGTGCGCCTCTTCCGGTTGCAGGCTGCCGCCCGGCCGCAATCCCCCGACTACGCCGATCCCCGCCTGAAGGAACGCTGGCACGATGGCCCGGATCACGCCGGCGAACCTCTGCTGCTGGCGCTGAAAGGCTGGTATCTGCTGGAAAAAGCGGAGGCCAAGCAGTGGCGCTGGGCCCGCCGCGCGGGCGAGCTGGGCCTCTGGTGGGAAGGAGCCGGCACCAAGGCCAGAATACAGTTCCGACTCGAAAGCCTGCCGAAGTCGAAAGTCGTATTGCTCCAGGACGGACGGAAACTGCAAATCCTGCAACCCGGTCCGCTACGGCAGGAAATTGAGATTCCCCTGGCTCACGGGCTGTCCACCTTGGAATGGCAACTCGATGGTGACACTTTCAAACCCGGCGGAGCCGATCCCCGCCAGTTGGGATTCATGGTTGAAAATCTATCGGTGTCTGTTCCCTAAATGGTGTGACCGGCATGTCTTTCCGTATTCGCTCAAAATTCACCGGGCTCTTTCACGACGACGTCGTGACCGATTCCTTCTGGATGCGCGAGCAGGCCGGGCTGGTCCTGCCCTCCCTCACCGGGATCAGCCGGGTTGTGATCCTTGGGGAAGTGCGGGCGCCGGATCCGACCGACTCCACCTCGGGAGGGAAAATCGGGCTGACCGCCCAGCTTGACGGCAGCGGCGCAGCCCGGCTGCACCCGGCACCGCTCGGCCCGTTCCGGTTGGAACTCGCGTTGCCGCCGGGACAGTCCGCCGCCGGGCACACCCTCACCCTCCGGCTCACCGGCGTGGGCGGGAGCAACCTGCTGGCCTGGCTGGGCCGCGTCACCGGCCTGGGCTTCCTGCAACCCTGGCGCGCCCAGGCGCGCAATCACCGCCTCCGGGTCCAGCGCATTGAGGCTGACGAGCATGTCCTGTTTGATTTCGGCAACCGTGCGGCGCCGTGGAACGCCGCCTTCTCGCGCCGGTTCCTTCGCCTCGGCCTGAACATCGCGGGGTTTTTCCGCGCCGATCTCGGCGTCGGTGAATCCGTCCGCTGCATGGCCCGCGCCGCCGATGCCGCGGGCCTCGGGGCCGCCCTCGTCGAGCTCAAGCTCCACTGCATCAACCCGCAGACCGATGACACCTTCGCCGCGCGCCTGCAGGACGCGAACCCGCACCCGGTGAACGTCTTTCACCTCGACGCCCCGGTCTCGCGCGACATCGACCACCATCACGGCGCCGCCTTCCGCCGGGATCACTACAACATCGGCTACTGGGCGTGGGAACTGCCCGAGTTTCCCGATGCGTGGGTGCAGTACACGAACTACTTCGACGAGATCTGGACGCCCTCCCGGTTCACCACTGAGGCCATTGCGGAAAAAATCCACCTGCCGGTGCTCACGATGCCGCATGCCATCGCCTTCGCGCGACCGGAGGGCGACTTCCGCCGGAAATACGGCCTGCCCGCCGACAAGTTTCTCTTTCTCTTCCTGTATGACCTGAATTCCTACTCCGAACGCAAGAATCCCGCGGCGGTGCTCGACGCCTTCCGCCGCTCGGGTCTCGCCGGCCGCGGGGCTGCGCTGGTGATCAAGGTGCACAATGTTCCCCGCAACCCGGCGGACTTTGAGCGCCTGCGCGAGGCGGCGGCGGCCCTCCCCGGCACCACCCTGATCACGCAGACCCTCAGCCGCGCCGAGATCTACGAGCTGGAGTCGGCCTGCGATTGCTTTGTCTCCCTGCACCGCTCCGAGGGCTTTGGCCTCGCCCTGGCCGAGTGCATGTATCTCGGCAAGCCCGTCATCGCGACGGACTGGTCCGGCACCACCGATTTTATCCATGCAGACAACGGCTGCCCGGTCCGCTACGAACTCGTCACGCTCGACCGCACGCACGGGCCCTACGCCAAGGGCCAGACCTGGGCCGCCCCCGACATCGACCATGCCGCCTGGTGGATGCAGCAACTGCAGGGCGATGCCGACCTCACCCGCCGGCTCGGCCTCGCGGCCCGCCGCAGTGCGGAAACAAATCTGGCCCCGGCGGTGATCGGCGCCCGCTACCGCCGCCGCCTCGAGACCATCGCCAGCTGGTAGGCTCCACGCATGAACCAGATCGAAGGCCTGCTGATTCTGATCGCCATACCGCTGAGCCTTCTGCTGAGCGGTTATTGGCTGGCCGCACTGCTGGCGGCGAGCAGCCCGCTGGAACGGCTGGCCTTCGCCCTGCCCGCCGGCCTCGCTGTCCTGCTCGCCGGCGTCGCGGCGGTGAATTTTTTCCATCCCCTCTCCGGGTTATGGGCCTACGCGTGCCTGGCCCCGGCGCTGCTGACCTTCCTGCTCCCCCGCAGCCGGGCCGGCCTCGTCTCCGACCTGCTCCAGACCGTGCAGTCCACCCCGCGGGTCATCTTCCTCGCCGCCGCTTTGTTTTTTGGACTGCTGCTCTGGCCCGTGTTGCTGGCCCCCGCCTCGATTTTCTACGACGGCACGAGCAACCACGACAGCTTCTTCTGGATCGCCGGGGCCGAACACCTCAAGCGGCACACCTACATGGAGCTGCCCGTCATCAGCGCCACTCAGCCGCTCACCAATCAGGCCGCGGCCTTCATCGGCTGGCATCCCGCCTGGGGCCGCATGGGCACCGAGGGCATGCTGGCCCTGGCCTCCGCCGTCATCGGCGTTTCGCCACTGAAACTCTATCTCTATGCCACCGCCAGCCTCGCCTTGGTCTGGTTTTCCACGGTCTATCTCGCCCTCCGGACCTTCGTGACCGAACAGCCCGCCCGGCTCACCGGGGCCGCCCTCGTGTGCCTGCAGCCGATCTTCGTCTTCTTTTATGGCAACGCCAACCTGCCGAACCTGCTGGGCACCCTGACCGGAGCCGCGACGATCATCGCGGTTGAGCGCGCCGCCCGGGCCGGCGCGGGGTCCCGGGTGGAATTCACCGCCTGGGCCACGCTGGCCGCGCTGGCCCTGCACGGCCTCCTTTGCAGCTATCCGGAGATGGGACCGTTTGTGCTGTTGCCCTGCGGCCTGCTCTGGCTGCGCCCGTGGATTGGGCAGGGACCGCGTCAGTACTGGCGGACCGGCGTGCTCATTGCGTTCGTGCTGCTGGCCGGCGCCGCCCTCAATCCCGCCTCCACCCTCCGCGCGGTGCGCGGCTTCCAGGCCTCCTTCACCATCGCCCGCCTCGATACCAACTGGGCCAATCTCTTCAATCCGCTCGACTGGCCGGAATACATTCCCGCGCTGATCTCCCTGAGCGTCTCGGGCGCGAAGGAGCTGGAGTGGTGGTTCGGCGTGCCGCTGAGCGGGCTGATCATCGTGGTGTCCGGCTTGATTTTGTCGCGCAGCCGGGACCGCTTCGGGTTCGGCGCCGGATTCTCCGGCAGCCTCGTCCTGATCAGCTACACGCTGCTGACCGGCTTTGCCTATGGCTGGCAGAAGACCGTGCAGTTCTCGGGCATTTTCTTTGCCCTGGCTTTTCCCGTGGCCGCGCTCGAGGTCCTCGGGGGTCTGCGGCCGGATTCCGTTCTGCAGCGCCGCCTGACGACAGCCGCACGCGGTGCGCTCGTGGTCTTCCTCGCCTATGCCACGGTCATGAACTGCCGTGACATCTACAAGTGGAGTAACCGCAAGGTGGTCTCCGCCGACTGGTTTGCCCTGCGCGACCAGTCGCGCACCACCCTGCACCAGGCCCCGGTACTCATCGAGGCGGCCTCCTTCCGCATGGCTTTTTTCCATGGCATGTGGGCGGCGTATTTTTTGACCGACAGTCACATTTATTATGGCACCCGCGGGGAGGAAAGCGGGGGTTACCTGCGCAGCGGCATCGTCAATGAGCGGGACCAGACTATCCCCGCCCCCGCGGCGGTCCTCGTCGGCCACGACTGGGCCGACGCCTTCGACGCCAATTCCGCCCGCCTTCTGACGGGCCGCGAATACACCCTGCTCCAGCAAAGCAACCGCGTGTTGAAACTGGCCGGCGTCTATCCGCTCAACGGCGTGCCCGATCACGCCAGCGGGGCGGTTACCCTGGAAATACTGCCCCATTCGCCCAGCAACCTTTTGCTCGAGCTCGCCCCGCGCGCCAAGGCCGGCTGGCCCGCCGGGGAATGGAACCTCACCCGCCACGCCGAGGGCACGGAAGATTTCACCGCCACCGTCACCGGCCCGTCGCCCTGGCAGCTCAAGATTCCGCTGGCCGCGGGACGCCGCAACCAGATCGAGATCACCCTCGCCGGTCATGACGGACCGGCCGACGCCCTGTCGTTCATCGTGCGCGGACTCCGCATCGAAAACCGCCCATGAGCCCGCCCACCCCGTTGCTGTTTGACGCGACCCATACGAGCCACACCGCGGCGCAAACCGGCATCCAGCGCGTCTGCCGCACCTTGTTTGAGGAGTTGTACTCCTCGGGCCAGGCCGCCCCCATCTGCTACGACCCGCACTTGATCGGCTGGCGGCCGCTGGCCCCGGGTGAACTGGCCGTCCTGCGCGATCGCAGCGGCGGGACCGGCAAATCACGCGGAGCGAAATGGACCCTTCCCCAGAAAATCTCCGGGGCCACCCGCCGCTGGCTCAGCCGCCGGCCCGCCCTGCCCGCGACCTCCGGCCTCATCTGCCCGGAATTATTCTCCGCCAAGGCCGGATCGCGCCTGCCCGAACTGTTGCAGTTCGTGACCGGACCGCGTGTGGCGATTTTCTATGATGCCATCGCCCTGAAATTTCCCGAGCTCACCCCGCCCGGTACGGTCGCGCGGTTTCCCGCCTACCTGCGGGAACTGCTCCTGTTCGACGGCATCGTGGCGATTTCGGAGGATTCCGCCGCCAGCCTGCGCGATTACTGGCAGTGGCTCGGCGTGACCAACGTTCCGCCGGTGCATGCCATCCCGCTCGCGATCGACCGGCCTGACGCACCGGCCGCGAACAAATCGGCTCCGGCCACCCCTCGTCTGCTTTGCGTCTGCACCATCGAGGGCCGCAAAAATCATCTCGCCTTGCTCGAAGCCTGCGAATCCCTCTGGGCCGAAGGCCTCGCCTTTGAACTGCAGCTCATCGGCCTGGCCCGGGCGGACACCGCCGGCCCCGCGCTCGCCCGGATCAAAGGGCTCCAACAGGCCGGCCGGCCGCTGTTGTTCCGTGGCTCCGTGCCCGAAGCCGAGTTGCACGCCGCCTACCGCTCGTGCAGTTTCACCGTCTATCCCTCGCTGATCGAGGGCTTCGGGATGCCGGTGCTTGAGAGCCTGTATTACGGCAAACCCTGCGTTTGCTCCGGCCGCGGCGCCCTCGGCGAATCCGCCTTCGGAGGCGGCTGTGTCCCGCTCGACTCGGTGGACGCGGCCAGTCTCGCCGGCACGATCCGCCGTCTCCTCCAGCAGCCGGCGGAACTCGCCGCGCTGGCCACCGCCGCCCGCGCCCGCCACTTGAAATCCTGGCCCGAATACACGGCGGAATTCATGGCGTGGATGCGCACCCTGCCCCGCCGTGCCTGAACGGATTTGCGGTTGCTAAGGCTCGGTATCTGCCGTCTATTCGGCCCGAAATTTCCATGGCCCTGTCCCTTTTCACCAAGACCAAGAAAGCCATCGTTGAGCGCGCGCAGGATGATTACGCGACGAAGATGCGGCTGAAGTACAAGCCGTACTATCATGCCATCGAGGCGCAACACGGCACCCACATCCGGCTCAACGGCCGCGACATGGTCATGCTTTCCAGCAACGACTACCTCGGGCTCTCCTTCCATCCGAAGGTGATCGAGGCCTGCGCCGCCGCCGCCAAGGTCTGGGGCACCAGCCCCACCGGGGCGCGCATTTCCAACGGTTCGCGCGCGTACCATATCGCCTTGGAGGAAAAGATCGCGACCTTCCTCGATCGCGAGGCCTGCCATGTCAGCGTCGCCGGCTACATTTCCTGCTGTTCCGCCGTCGCCTCCTTCGCGCAGAAGGGCGACATTATCCTGGCGGACAAGAATATTCATTCCTGCCTCGTTGACGCCACCCGGCTCTCCATGGCGACGGTCGAGCGCTTCAGCCACAACAACCCCGAGGACCTGCGCCAGATCCTGAAAAGCCTGCCGCACAGCACGCCCAAGATGCTCGTCGTCGAGGGCGTTTATTCCATGGAAGGCCACATCTGCAGCCTGCCCGAGCTGGCCCAGATCGGCGAGGACAACGGCTGCTTTACCGTGCTGGATGATGCGCATGGCTTCGGCGTCCTCGGCCGGCAGGGCCGCGGCACGGTGGACCACTTCAAGCTCAACGACCAGGTGGACCTGATCTGCGGTTCCCTCTCCAAGTCACTCGCCAGCACCGGCGGCTTTGTCGCGGGCTCCCGCCCCCTCATCGAGTATCTCCGCACCAACTCCAAGCAAACGCTCTTCAGCGCCGCCATCGGCCCCAGCATGGCGGCCACCGCCTCCGCCTCGCTCGACGTGATGCAGACCGAGCCCCAGCACCTCGAGCGGCTCTGGCGAAACACCAAGCGCTACCGCGAGATGCTCAAGGGCCTCGGCCTCGACATCTGGGGCAGCGAGACCCCGGCCGTCCCGATCGTGCTTGGTTCCAAGGAGCTCGTCTACCGTTTCTGGAACGCGCTGCTCGAGAAGGGCGTGTTCACCGTCATGTCCATCGCCCCGGCGGTCCCGCCGGGCAAGGACCTCATCCGCACCGCCGTCTCCGCCCTGCACACCGACGAGGATCTCGAGAAGATCGCCGCCGCCATGGCCTACGCGGTCAAGCAGATGTGATCGGAATGTAGGGCCGGCGCTTGCCGCCGGGCCGGCCTGTCGTAGGTCGGGCTTTATGCCCGACACTCAGTCGCTGCATGTCGGGGGTAAACCCCGACCTACATCAGATCGATGTGAGCCCGCGGCGCAGGGTCTGCGCCGTATTGGTCCAGCGCGGCAGCGGACGCGCCATCGCCGCCTGTTGCAGCCGCCGGCATTCCGCCGCGTCGGTCAGCACGGTGCGCAATTTTGCTGTCCAATCCGCCGCATCATTGACCTTTGCCACCAGACAGCCTCCACCGTCCGCGTTTTCGCGGAGCACGGGCAAGTCGCTGCAGACACACGGCACGCCGCGCCACAACGCCTCCAGCAGGGGCAGCCCGCAACCCTCCGCGATGGTCGGGAACACCACGACCCGGGCCCGGGTGTAAAGCCGCCCCAGTGCCTCGTCGCCCGCCTGCGCATGAAAACGGAAACGCGACTCGCGTTTTTGCAACCGGGCTAGGCGCGCGGCGATGGGCTTGCCGAAGTGCGGGTTGACCCGCCCCACCACGTGCAGTTCGAAATCCAACCCGTCGCGCCAGAGAGCTTCAGCCACCTCCAGCAGGAAGGTCTGGTTCTTGCGCGGCTCGACAATGCCCACGCAGAGCAGCACCGGACGTTCGCGCGACAGCACGGTATCGCGCTGCACGCGCTTGCTCCCGTCAAAATCGGATCCGAGCTCAATGACTGCGGGCGGCGACTTCGGCTCGACCCCCTGCCAGCGCCAGAACTCCATGAAATCGCGCCGGGTCGCTGCGGAGATCGCCCAGGTCCGGTCAAAACCGGCGAGCAGTTTCATGTATTCCGGGTGCCGCTGCACACTCTGGGGCCACGTGATGTGCGGCCAGCGCACCGGGATGGCATCGTGAAACATTGCGGCCAGCCGGCAGGGCGGATGTTGCACGAAAGCCCGGAAGCCCGGCCGGTCCGCCTCGCTGAACTGCTCGACCGTGAGCAGCCAGTCGTCCGGCTTGAAGTCTATTTGACCCCAATCCTTGCAGCTCCGAAAACCCTCGTCCCAGGAAACCGGCGTGATCACGCCGCCCAGCTCCTCCCGGATGCGCGAGGTCAGTCGCATCAGGCCCGAGCGGTGCTTCGCCGCCCCCATCTTGGTCGTGTCGTAATAGATCATCGGACTGTTTCCTCACAGGAGTTAACGGAGAAAACAGAGCACGAATCAAAAATTCTCTCAATTACCTCTGTTTCCTCCTGTAAGAATTGCTTGATCCGAATCATTGAGTCGCCTCCTCAAAGCAGGCCGTGAGCCGGGCCGTGTTGCGGTGCGCGTCGTAATTTTCTTCCACCCAGCGGCGCGCCGCGGCGCGCAGGGTTTCTGCGAGCTTGTCGTCCTCGGCCAGCCGGCGCAGGGCGATGACCCACGCTAGCGGCAGGTCGACATCGGCCACCAAGCCCGTGCGCTCCTGCTGCACGGCCTCCGTCGTGGCTGACACGGGTGAAGTCACCACCAGCACGCCCGCGGCCATCGCCTCGGGAATCACGTTGGGCAGGCCGTCGCGGTCGCCGCTCGGCGCCACGATGCCCGTGTGCAGCAGCACGTCGGCCCACGCCAGCTGGTCCCATACGGCGGCCTGCTCCAGCCGGCCGATAAATTTCACCTGCGCAGCGACACCTAGCGCCGCCGCCCGCGCCTCCAGTGCCGCCTGCAATGGACCGTCACCGACAATGCGCGCCTCGAAGGCGAGACCGGCTTGCTTCAGCGCGGCGTAGATGGCCAGCTGGTAATCGAGTCCTTTCTTCGGCACCAGCCGGGCGATGCACAGCAACCGCAGTGGTTGACGATCGGGGCGGAGTGACTTGAAAACGGGAAAGGTATCAAGGCCGCGCCGGATGACGCGGATTTTCCCCGCGGGCACGGCGCGCTCCACGAGTTCGCGTTTCGCCGCCTCGGTCGAGGCGTGGATGAAACGGGCATGACGCAGTTTTTCGAGCAACCACCAGTCGCCACCATGCTCGTAGATGTCGTAGGCATGGGCGCCCGTGCTGTAGCGCCAGCCGAACATCCGCCACAACACCCACCCCGCCGTCGCCGGCGCGCCGGCCCAGGCGCCGTGAATGAGCGCGGGCGGATCCTGCTGCAGCTCGCGGTAGAAGCACCCGGCGAAACCCGCCCCGAGCATGTTCTCCCAGAAATTCAGCCATGACGGCGCCGCCCGCGTGAACACCCCCTCGAACAAATCACGGACCAACCGTGGCCGGCGCACGCACTGCCACGGGATGA
>JAYTUA010000235.1:0-3835 GCA_043745015.1 Opitutaceae bacterium
GATTGATCCGGGTAAACTTCCCGCCGGATTTTTTTGCGCTTCTTGTGCTTTTTGTGGCCACTCCTACGCGATTTCCCCGGCCAATTCCAGTTTGCCTGCAACCTTCGCCCCCGCATGGTGACCATAGATGATGTCACGACTGAAACTGTGCTTGTTCCTGCTGCTGGCTGCTGTGGTCTCACTGCCCGCGCAGCCTGCCGTCCTGACCGGTTGGGATAGCGTGACCGTCCCGCCGATGAAGACCTCCATCTACGTCGGCAGTGTGACGCTCACGACTGAGCCATTCGCGCGCACGGGCTCGACCCTCGCCTCCACCTACGCGGCCAAGGTGTGGCCGTGGTTTTTCTGGGGGGAGACCGGCAAAATCACCCTGACCCTGACCGACGCCAACCTGGCCAGCATGGCCCGGAGCGAGACCTCCGAGTTCACCGGCGAGGCCGCCAACCACAAGCACAAGCCGCGCACGGTGACCGGCCGGATCCAGCCGGCCGACGCCACGTCGGGCAAGATCAAGGTCCGTATCATAGCAGACGGAATCGAGCTGATCTTCAACGGCACCTACCGCTTCAACAACGCGGTGAAGTAGCGCCGGTCATTCCTCCCAGTGGAAGGTCACGGGCTTCTCCACCGACGGGTGCAGGCTGTGGTGAACCGGGCAGTTGAGCGCGGCTTTCTCCAGCACGCCTTCCGGATCCTTGGCCTTGGAGAATGGCAGCCAGATCTCCACGCTGAGGCGGACGATGCGCCGGGGTTCGTCGGCGGACATCTCCTTGGTCACCTCCCAGCGCAGGCCGGGAATGTCGGTGCCGAGCTTGAGCTTGGCCACGATGGCCATGGTGGTAACCATGCAAGAGGCCAGCGAAGCGGCGGTGAGATCGGTCGGCGAGAACGCCGCGCCGCGACCCTGGTTGTCCTTGGGGGCGTCGGTCTCGATCACCTGCCCCGACGGGCCGTGGGTGAGTTCGCAATTGTAGCCGCCCTTGTAGATGCCGGTGCTTTTGACCATGATCGGAGTGAAACCACGAAACACACGAATGACACGAAAAAAGGCTGTGAGCTTCAGCTCCTTTGTAGGCGGGGTGCCCTCACCCCGCTGCTTCAAGGCCGCGCTGCCAATGCCTCGCGGGTTGAGGGCACCCCGCCTACAAAAATACAATCAGGCAAACTTCTTCAGGCGGGCCTTTACGTCGGTGCGGAGGCGTTCGATATGCGCGAGGGTGAATTTCTCCACCGAGAGCTTGTCGTCGTGGATGAGTGGAGTGAGGTCCACCGCCCAGGTGATGGCATTCGCCGCATCCGTGGCATGCGAAGTGTGAAAGGTGGCGTTGGCCAGACGGCGCCCGGCGATGGCCCGGTCGTAGCGCTTGCCCCCGGCGATCTGCGACTGGAAGGCTCCGATGAGTCTCGCGGCGAGCGCGGGCCGGGCTGAGTCGTCGAGCAGCACCTTGTCGGTGTCCACGAGCCAGTCGAGGTTGCGCCAGACCTCGCAGCCATAGACCTGCTTGGGGCGTTTGCTTTTCGGCAGCGCGCGCAGGGCCTCCAAACAGCGCAGAAAAACGGCCACGTGCGTGTCATGCTTGTCGGCGGGATTGTGGAGATAGACGATCTTCGCCGGGCAGGCGGCGAGAATGGCGGCGAGGTCGCCGCGGACCGCGGCTGATTTCCGGCTCTTAACCACCGTGCTCGGATGGGCCAGTTGGATGACGGCGGAATATTTTCCGAGTTTCGCCGCGCGGCGCTGTTCGGCGCGGCGCACGGCCTTCATCTGTTGGTCGGAATGGTTGGCGAATTTTCCCGAACGTGGACTGCCGCTGCCGTCAGTCAGCACGACCCCCGTGAACCAGCGGTCCTTGCGGCCGTTGCACTCGGCGATGCCCTGATAGGCCATGATCTCGATGTCGTCCTGATGCGCCGCGAGGCAAAGGTGCGTGGTCCGCGCCAACGCCCGGGCCAGCGGAACACCATCCGGAATGAAAATATCAGCAGCGGGTTGGGAGAAGTTCATGAAGCGGACATGAGGCTAAGCCACTCGATGCGCTCAGCGCGACCCGTTTTATCAAACTCCACCAAGGCGGCGGACAGCCGGTTGTCGCCGGTGGCGATCTCGAAGCGGCGCGGCATGCCGTCGAGGAATCGACCCAGCACCGGCTCGATCTCCCGGCCGAGCACGGACTCGTGCGGGCCGGTCATGCCAACATCACACATGAAGGCCGTGTGGCCGCGCAACACGGCCGCGTCGGCGGTGGCGACGTGCGTATGCGTGCCCAGCACGGCGGTGGCCCGGCCGGCCAGGTGCCAGCCCAGCGCCTGCTTCTCGGAAGTGGCCTCGGCGTGAATCTCGACCAGCGCGCCGTCGTATTGGCCGGCGAGTTTTTTCAGCAGCGCATCGGCGCAAAGAAACGGACACTCGGCCTTCATCCCCATGAACGTGCGCCCGAGCACGGTGAAGACCAGCAGGCGGAACCCTTTTTTCTCAAGGATCAGGTGGTCGCGTCCGGGATTGGTGGCGGGGAGGTTGGCCGGCCGGCACACGCCGGCGAGTCCCACAATCTCGCTCTCAAATCCTTTCTGGTCCCAGACGTGGTCGCCCAGCGTGAGCGCGTCCACTCCACCCTCGAGGAGGGTTTTCGCAATCGCCCCCGTGATGCCGGAACCGGCGGCGGCGTTCTCGCCGTTGGCGATGACGAAATCAATGCCGCGCTCGCTCCGCAGCTTTGCGACCATGGCACCGACGATCTCGCGCCCGGGCTTGCCGACGATGTCGCCGATGAAGAGGAGCTTCATGAAATCTGAACCGACCCAACACACCCCGCCCGTTGGGCACCCCTCTCCAGAGGGGATCCGGAAAAAGCAGTCCACCAAATCCCCTCTACCAAGAGGGGTGGCGCGCAGCGCCGGGGTGTGTTGCTTGGATCAAGTCTCATGGCGCAAGGTAGCTGGCGCTGCCGGCGTTGCCCAGCGCGGCCGGACTGAGCCGGGTGGCCTTGCCGGATTCGGTGTCGAGGAGGTAGAGGCTCTTGGTGTTGGCGGCGCGGTAAGTGCAGAGGACATGGCGGCCGTCCGCCAGCCAGACCGGCTCGATGGCGTCGGTCGGCGCCTTGGAGATGATCTTGCTGCTCTTGGCGGCGAGGTCGAAGACGGCGGTCTGGTAGCCCTTGCCCACGCCGGCCGTGAACACGATCTTGGTGGGTTCGGCGGCGCTCCAGTCGGGCTCGGCGCAATATTTGGAAATGTTGGTCGCGAGGCGCGTCATCGCCCCGCCCGTGGCAGGCACAGTGTAGAGCTGCGGACCGCCGGCGGCGTCGGACACGAAGAGCACACGGGAGCCGTCGGGCGAGAAGGCCGGCGAGGCCTCGACCGACTGGTTTTTCGTGAGGCGGCGGAGCTGCCGGCCCTGGTTGTTGCCGATGTAGACCTCGGGGTTGCCCTCACCTGACAGCACCATCGCGGCCCGGGAACCATCGGGGCTGAAGCGGCCGCCGCTGTTGGTGCCCTTGAAGCTGGCGAGCAGCGAGATTCGCCGGCTGCCCAGCTCCAGCACATAGATGTCGGGGAAACTGGTGCGATAACTGGTGAAGACGATGCGCTGACCGTCGGGGGCCCAGCGCGGACCCATCACCTGCTTGCCGTCCGCCGTCCATTTGAAGACGTCGCCAAAGAACAGATCGGAGGTGTAGATCTCGGTCTTGCCGGTGCGTTCCCCCACGAAGGCGAGCTTGCCGGCGAAATAGCCGCGCATCCCGCTGGTCCTGGTCACGGCGACATCGGCGGCGCGCAGGAGGGCGTTGCGGAGGTTGGTGCCGGTGACCGTCTGGGCGTGCACCGGCGTGCCCGC
>JAYTUA010000236.1:0-15171 GCA_043745015.1 Opitutaceae bacterium
ACCGACATGCATTTTGGCAATCTCGCGCTGTTTCTCGATTTTGGGCTGCCGCTGAAGCTGGCCCCTACCTACGACATGCTGCCCATGCATTGGGCTCCACAACCCGGCAATGCGACCCCGGCGCACGAGTTCCGGCCCTCCGCGCCGTCACCACAGGAACTCGAACTCTGGCCCGAGGCAGCCGGAATGGCAGAGGAATTCTGGCGTCGGGTCGAAAGCGACCCGCGCATTTCGGAGGAATTCAGGCCGCAGGCGACTGCCTCGCTCCGTGCGGTGAAGACCTTGCGCGCGCGCTTCGGCTGATTGGGCAAGCCGGCGGGGATTCCCTGCGTGCAACTGCTGCCCGACTACCGCTGCGCGCTGTTTGGCAAGCCCGAGCGCCCGGCGTTCTGCACGAGCCTGCGGCCGACGGAGGAAATGTGCGGCGTAAATCAGGACGAGGCTTTGCGCTTTCTTGCATACCTAGAGCGCGCCACCGCGAGCAGGTAGCTTATTTCGTTTAGAAAAGCTCTTCTCTCAATGTCCTGCACATAGAATCGCGATCTCCGAATAAGGTTTCTGCGGTGCAACCCATCTTGGCGAGATCAGCCTTGGCAGAAGCACGTTGATTCCAAGGAATATCAATAGTTGTTAAATACCGTTTCTTTTTATCGCTTTCCGTTAGCCGAATCCACGCTTCGAGGTCTTCAACATTTGAAAAGGAATGCATGCACTCCTGAAGATCCTGTCTTGGGATGTCTTTAGAGTTAAAAGATCGCAGGCTTATCAATGGCGTTGGATCAGCTAAACTAGCCCCATTGTTGGTGTCTTTGCTCCATTCTGCATGATCAAATATGTATATCCGGCAGCAATTATTTGGAGATGTAACTGTCGGGCCTCTCTCAAACGCAAAAAATGCGGCCACATATGGATTGCGTGTCCAATCAAGAAGTGGGGTGGGAAATCCATGGTGCTGCGCAAAGCACAGCAATGAGCCGATGTCTTCTGGTTTATTCAGATCATAGCTTACTCCGGTTTTTAGGAATCGCTTCTGCAATACGGGGCAAACTTCGTCCCAATAGCGTCCGAGATCATATCGTTTCTCGCGATGAAAGGATGTGCGTAGCCGCCACTGGTTTGATGCTTGTCCGCGGTAAAGTAGGTCAACTTTACTCTGGAGGAGTTTATCAACGTAGGCCCTGTATTCGCTCCATGAGAAATTATAGTCAGGTTGATCGACAAGGCGAGTGGCTGGATTCGACAGATCAAATGTTCCTCCGCCCAGATTGTCAGAGCTCCATTCTCCCTTGAATGTGTGCGTGGTGTAGTGACCCTTAATTATTATCTTCGTGGCACAGCCCTTCGTTCGCTTTAGAAATTCCGCGCCGTCGACTAATTGGTTCGTTCTGGGGTCGTATGTCTTTATGGAATCGGATTCTGCCTCGAAAGAATCTCCCTTGTAAGTCGCCTTGAAAAGCACACGCGTGGCAAGTGGGCCACCGATATTCTGAACGATACAAACAAAGGGGTTTTGTGATTTACCGGCTTCAATATTCAACAAGGCAAAGCCGGGTGCTTCCCCCGCGAAATTCCCCATCCACTGCCCCCATATACTAGGTGCCTCCATAAAATTCAGTTCAGCACATTTTGAGGCCCGACCAAATCAGTGCCCGGCGCCGGGGTCGAGGTCGCCGGGCTTCAGGAGCGGGGCGAAGAGGGCCTTGTTGGAGCCTTTCATGTAGGCTTCCTTGGCCTCGACGGTGCCGTCCTTCACGCGCGCCATGAGGCTGTTGTCCATCGTGGTCATGCCCTCGTCGCGGCCGCCTTCGATGATGCCGCGGATGTTGGCGATCATGCCGCTGCGGATCGTGTTGGGCAGGGCCTCATGCTGGAGCAAAATCTCGTGCACGGCGACGCGGCCCTTGGGCACCTTCTTGCAGAGGAGCTGGGCGACGACGCCGGCGAGGCAGCCAGCGAGCATGACGCGCACCTGGTTCTGCTCCTCGGCGGGGAAGGTGTTGATGATGCGGTCCACCGTCTTGGGCGCGTTGTTCGTGTGCAGCGTGCCGAAGACGAGCATGCCCATCGAGGCGCAGGAGAGCGCGAGCTTGATGGTCTCCATCTCGCGCATTTCGCCGAGGAGGACGATGTCGGGGTCGTGGCGCATGGCGCCCTTGAGCGCGGCGCCGAAGGTCTCGGTGTGGTCGCCGACCTCGCGGTGCACGATGGTGGACTTCTTGCACGGGTGGACGAACTCGATCGGGTCCTCGATCGTGATGATGTGCTTGGCGAAGTTGTCGTTGATGTAGTCGATCATCGCCGCGAGCGTGGTGGACTTGCCGGAGCCGGTGGGGCCGGTGACGACGACGAGGCCCTGGTCGAGGTGGCAGAGCTTCTTCAGCGCCTCGGGGAGGTTGAGCTGGCTGAACGAAAGGATCTTGGCCGGGATCTGGCGGAGGACGGCGGCCTGGCCCCAGTGATTGTAGAGAAAATTGGCGCGAAAGCGGGCGAGGCCGGCGACTTCGTGCGCGAGGTCGAGGTCCTTGCGCTCGAGAAATTCCGTCCAGCGTTTCTCGGGCGTGATTTCCTTGAGCAGGGCTTCCATCTGCTGCGGCGTGACCGGCGTGTCGCCGATGACCTGGAGCGCGCCGGAGATGCGGGACTTGGGGGGCAGGCCGACGGTGAGGTGCAGGTCGGAGCCGCCCTTGTCGAGCATGGTGCTGAGGAGGGTGTCGATGGCGGCCATGGGGATTAGGATTTAACCGCGAAGAGCGCGAAGAGCGCGAAGGTGAAGACAGCCATGCCCCGCGGGGTGAGGGCACCCCGCCCACAACGGATGGATCCTTCGCAGGGCTCAGGATGACAGGAGGCGGATATGATGAGCGTGGCCATGGGAAATCAGGTTTTGGTCATCGGCGGGGCGCTGGGGGGCGAGGCGGGGTCGACCTTCTGGCGGACGTTGCGCGTGCTGACGTTCATGAGCGCGGTCTCCTTGGAGATTTTCCTCTGCTGATACATCTCGAGGACGACATTCTCCATGATGCACATGCCCTCCTTGACGCCGGTCTCCATGACGTTGCGGAGGCCGGCGGTCTTGCCCTCGCGGATGAGGGCCTGGATGGCGGTGTTGGACACCATGATCTCGCAGGCGACAACGAGGCCGCCGCCGACGGCGGGCAGCAGGCGCTGGCAGACGATGCCGCGGAGACTCTCGGCCACGCTGGCGCGGATCTGCGTCTGCTGGGCGGGCGGAAAGACATCGAGCAGGCGGTTCAGCGTCGTGGAGGCGTCGCTGGTGTGCATGGTGCCGATGACAAGGTGGCCGGTCTCGGAGGCGCTGATGGCCATCTCGATGGTCTCGAGGTCGCGCAGTTCGCCGATGACGATGACGTCGGGATCCTCGCGGAGGGCGCCCTTGAGCGCGGTGAAGAAGGACTTGGTGTGCGGGCCGACCTCGCGCTGGGTGACGTTGCAACCCCGGGGCGGCTGGACGACCTCGATGGGATCCTCGACGGTGATGATGTGGTCGGTGCGCTGCTCGTTGAGCTCGGAGACCATGGCGGCAAGCGTGGTGGTCTTGCCCGCGCCGACGGGGCCGGTGATGAGGATGAGGCCGTTGTGGTAGGTGAGGAGCTTGCGGATGGCCTCGAGGTTGCGCAGGCCGAGCTCGTCGAGCTTGGGCATGGTCGAGGGCACCATGCGGTAGGAGCCGGAGGGGCCCCACTTGTGGACCATGAGGTTCACCCGGTAGCGGTTCTCCTGGCCCAGGGCGAGGGCGAGGTCGTAGTCGCGGCGCTCGAGAAAGATTTTCTTCTGGTGCTCGGCCAGGAGGACGGTGTTGAGCCGCAGCGATTCCGCCTCGGTGAGAATGTGGTCGGTGAACGGCGTGAGCACGCGGTGCTTGCGGACGAAGGGCTTGGAGCCGGCGGAGAGGTGCAGGTCACTCGCGCCGTATTTGCCCGCATCGACCAGCAACTGGCGCATGGCTTGCGCGAGGGCCGCGTCGTCGAGCGAGGCGATCTGGGCAAAGGGGAACTGCGGCGTGCCGTTGGGGGAAGCCGAGGCCACCTTGGCGGCGGCGCGGGGGGCCGGCGCGGCGTCGTCATCCGCCAGGGGGTCGCCCTCGGGCGGACCGGCGGCGGCGCGGGCCATGGCGTCGCCGGCGATGGCCTCGAGCTTTTCGACATCGCTGACAAAGCCGTCGTCGATGAGTTTCTGGGCGAAGTCCATCAGCTCGACGTTACGGCCCAGCATGCGGATGACGGTCAGCGCCTGGTCGCGGGTGAACAGTTTCTGGTCAAGGCCGAGGCGGAGCAGCCAGAGGATCTCGTTATTCATGCCGGGAGAAGGCGGAATGCTTTCCAGCGCGTGACAGTTGGCAAGGCCGGACTGCGCGCCGCGGTCAGTCGGAACCGTTGACGGTCTTGTAGGCGAGGGCCGCGGCCACGCCGCCGGCAAAGTTGGCAGCGAGGTAGATCCAGATACTGCCCCAGGAAACGATCCCCATCAGGCACACCCCGACCGCCACCGCCGGGTTGAAGACCGCGCCCGAGACCCCGCCGACGGCGTAGGCCCCGGCCAGCACGGTGAAACCGATGGAGAAGCCATAGAAGGAATTGCCGGCAGTGCCCTTGGCGGTAGCGGTGTTCAGGACGACCCAGACGAGAGCGAAGGTGAAGATGAACTCGGCCAGCAGCGCGGGCAGGATCTCGGGCGTCATCGCCCCGCCGAGGGCGGCGGCCTTGGCCACGAGGCCGGTCTTGAGCGCCTTGACCGCGAGGCTGGCGACGAGGGCGCCACCGAGTTGCCCGGCGAAGTAGGGCAAGACATCGGCCGCGGGGCACTTGCCGCGCAGCCACACGCCAAGTGTGACGGCGGGGTTGAAATGTCCGCCGGAGACATGGCCGCCGGCGAAAATCATGACCGCGAGGATACTGCCGATGGCGAGCGGGGCCATCGCGCCAGCGCCCGGAGTGATGACCGTCATGCCGATGGTGAAAATGAGAAAGAAAGTGCCGATGAACTCGACGAGGTATTTTTTCATGGGGTAGGGGGTGCGGACCCATCCAATCCGGCCGGGTCATCTGGTCGAGCCGGAAACGAAATCCGGTAGTGGGTCCGTTTGCCCTGCTGAGAACCGCAGGAGTTTTGTAGGTCGGGGTTTAACTTGTCGGCCATAGTCCCGCCATTGCGGGACGACGGCTGAACTCCGGCATATGTTACAAGTTCGTGTCGGGCATAAAGGCCCGACCTACAGCAAACTGACGCGAAGCGAAGCCGCGCGCGGCGTTTCGCAAGCGGATGGCAGTATCGGCGGACTGAGTTTCAGGTCGGAAGTCCCTGCAGGTTTATGCGAACCCGTTCTTGCCTGCTGCCGTAATAAGGCCTTTGCTGCACGCGGTTAGTAAACAATTCCATCGTGCACCCCTCCGTAACGAAATGAATCGAGCGCAACCGATGAGTCCGCCCCGGCGTTGGCTTACCGGGCCGGTGCCCCGTCCGATCCTGTATGGACGACTATAGCGGATACAAAATCAAACGTCCCCATGCGCTGGCGCCGCTCGCCAGTGTCCATGAGGCCGTGGCCGCGGATGGACGCCCGGGACGCTTTGCGCTGAAGTTATTCCATCCCCCGGCCTCCACCAACGTGCGCCGGTTCTATGCCATCGAGGGGTGGCTGCTCGCGGCCGAGCGCCAGCAGCAGGCGGCCAAGAAAGACGGGACGGTCGTGGAGGTGCTGGCCTTCGGCCGTTGCGAGGAGGGCGCCTTCGCCGTCATGCCGTGGCAGGAACGGCTGCTGGAGCCGATGATCAAGACACTAGGCCCCAAGGGCGACACGCTGCGCGCGCTGGCCGAGTGCCTGCTGAACACCATCGAGAAGTGGGAGACGCAGACCGGCGGCCCGCACGGGAATCTCAAGCCCACGAATATTTTCTTCAACCGGACCGGTCCGCTGGTCGGCATGACGGCGCAGCTGTCCGATCCGTCCTTCCTGCCCGGTGGCCAGACTGAGGCGCTCCGGTTGGGTGATCTCGCGGCTGTCGGGACAATGCTGGCGCAGATCGTCCGCCGCCGGCCGCCCGGCGCGTGGCCGATCGAGGAAGCGCCCGAATGGAAGGCCTTGGGGAACGGCGGCAAGGGCTGGCTGGCCTTTTGCAATTATCTGCTGAATCCGAGTCCGAAGGAGGGCGAGGTCACGCTGGCCGAGGCCCGCAAGCATCTGCGCAAAGTGCCGAAGGATGCCAACCCGGTGAAGACGGCGGCCCTGACCCTTGCCGCCTTGCTTGTGCTCGGCCTGGTCGGAGTCGTGGCCTTCGCCCGGTTCGGCAACCCGATCTACATGCCGGATCAGGTTTATCGTCTGGCGCAGACAATGCACAATCCCCAGATCAAGCGCGAGGTACCCCAAGCTTGGACCGATTTGTGCGTGGCCTGGGATACCTGGCTGATCGACCTGCAAAGCAACGGCCCGCGCTTGCTCCGCACCGAGGGCCTCTGGGAGCAAGACGACCAGCTCCGCACCCAACTGGCCGAATTCGTGAATTTGTCCAAGGACATGCTGCCGGCGACACTGGTACCCGAGGCCGCCAGCGAGAAGCGGTTGGGTGTGCTGGCCAACTCGCCGCCCGAAGCGGTGCTGAATGAACTCCAGGTCCCCAGTGTGGCCGAACGCGTACAAATCGCCGGCACGCGACTCAACCGGTTAAGCACCTATCTGGAAAACTGGGCGCGCTGGAATCAGTTGCGGACGCTGAAAAATTTATTGGACGAGAAAACATTCACCCGTGTCGCCACGGCATTGCAGACCCGGATTCCGCCGCAACCGCGCAGCGCCGGCTACAAGTTGGACCGGGCCAGGACCATTGGTTTTTTGAGAGAACTCTCGCTCGACGAAACGGGAACCCTGCTGGTGGCCAGTCGCTGGAGCGAGATCACCAAGCTATCCGCCGACATGGCGGCCAGTGGCGTCAGCGGCGACCGCATCCAGAAGGACATGCCCAAACTGATTCTCGAGCGGCTGGAGGACAAGTCTTCGGTGGGGGATTTCGCCGATTCGCTGGGGAACCCGCTGGAGGAATTCCGGTTGAGGCGGAAACAATTCCTCGATCCGCAAGTGGTGCGCGAGCGGTTCCTGAAGGAGTCGACGCTGCTGGCGGAAACCGCGGACGTGACGGTCGCTGATTTCCGGCGGTGGAAGGATGAGCTGGACCTGTTTTCAACCGTGCCCGTCGCGAATGATCCCCGCTTAGCGGCCGAACTCGACGCCAGTGTCACTCGCCTGCCCACGGTAGCCGTGGACCTCGAGCTGGACGCGCCCGCCGCGGAGCCCGGCGGCCTCGCGACGCTCAGCAAGCCGGATTTTGATCGGGAGTTCGCCGGGTTGACGACGGGTCTGAAATCCCTGCGCGATCGTCCGATTGTGGTGCGCGATTTGCCGGCCATTGTCGAGGAGACGAAAAAGATGGGCGAGGCATTCGGCCTGATGGGTCGGCGCCTTGTGGCCACCATCGACTTGTTGAAGCCGGAGATCTGGCTGGCCAAGGTGGCGCAGGCTTACGGGAAATTCAACGAGACGAGACAGCGCTGGGCGGCCTGGCAGGGAACCATCGCCAACGTAACGGCGCCGATGCTCAAGGCCGACCGGCCCCGCTTCCGCGGATTGCGAGCGGAGGAACGGCGGATGAAGGAATGGGTTGACGGGCTCGAAGGCCCGGCCGGATTTGCCGCGCTGGTGCCACCGGAGCTCGCGACCGCGACCGCCGACACCGCCGCCGACTTGAAGCGCTTGGAAGCCGTGCGCCGGGATCAGGCCGTCGTCGCCACCGCCAACGCCGCGGAATGGCGCAGCGCCCTGCCGGTGACCCCGTGGGCTACGGCGAGCGCGAGCGTACGGGCGCCGCTGGAGGCGCACCGGGAGTGGCTGGCCGCTCTGCCGAAATTTGCCACTGACCTCGACCACTTGAGCGAACTTCTGCTGGCCGGTTTCGGCTGGACCGAGGGCGTGAGCGAGGTGGCCGATCTACTGGACCCGCGGGCCGGAGTGAATGATCTCACCGGCCGGCCGGCCGAATGGTACGCCGAGGCGAAGCAACTTAAACAGCTGGTGGACGCCAGTGAGCGCGGCGGGCTGACCGCGGCTGCGAAAAGCGGGGGACTGTCCCGGAAACTCATGGCGTGGCGCCGGCTCGGCTCGCTCGCGGGCTGGCCGACGGGCGCCGAGGATTTTGACCTGGATGGCGGCGTGATCACCGTGATGCGCGAGATGGTCGGGCGCGACATCAAGGACGAGGCGCGCCGCACCAGCCTGTTGGACGAGATGGTGAAGGAGACGCCCCGGCGGTTCAACTTGGCGGCGCGCACCGCGGCCCGCGCCGAGGCGCAGCTCTCGGCCATGTTTGAACGGATGCAACCGGCCGGCCTCACCGAGGCGGACTTGGATAAACCGGTGGGATACAACCTGGCTCTCTGGCGGCTGAAGCACGACGACTGGAACGAGACCAACCTCGACCGTCTGCGCATCCGTCGCGACCTCTTTGTCAGCACGGTGCGCGGTACCGGCATCGCCACCGAACAGCCCGAGGTGAACGGCTTGTTGGACACCCTCACCGGGATTGAGCTCAAGGCCGATCCGAACCGCGTGGCGACGAACTCGCCCCGGATGTTCGGCTGGCAGGAGGAAATGTCCAATGAGGGGCTGACGCTGACGGCCACCTGGAGCAACGCCGGCAGGAAAGCGTCGCTGGTATACAACATCGTGCAACCGGCCGATGGCTCGCCCGCGTTTTATCTCGCCAGCCGGGCCGTGGCCGTGGGCGAATTTGTGGATCTCATCAACACCCGCTCCAAGGCGGCCGAGGCGGTGGTCAACGCGCTGCCGCTGTGGGTGACGAAGGCCGGCTCGCTCGACAAGCCCTGGAACAAGCCGCTGTCCTGGCGCCCGCGGACCGCCGGCTGGGGTCTTGAGGTGAACCCCAGCTGGATTTATCTGCGTGATGCCCAGGTGCAGTCCATTTTCGATAATGTCGAATTGCGCGCCCGCGCCCCGGCCCTGGCCCAGGCCGTGACGGAAAACCCGACCGCGCGCACCCCGCTGCAACAGGTGCCGCCGGAGGCGGCACGGATCTTCGCGGAGCAGATGCTGGGCGCCCGGCTGCCCAAGCGGGCGGAATGGCTGGCGGTCACCAAGGGGCAGGTCAAGGCCGCCAACGGAATTTTCCGCGGACCCAGCTTCCAGAAATTGTGGAAATTCTTCGAGGATTACCGGGAGGGCGGGCAAGTGGTGCGCTGGCGGCCGAACGAAGGGGTGTTCCGCCCCAAGAATTTCAAAGACGATGGCCAGATCGCAACCGAACAGGACCAGGGCAAGCTCTGGTTCGCTTCGGTGGACGACGGTCCCTCCACCGACGACAGGTTCATCAACCTGTTCGGCAATGTCTGGGTTTACCTTTACGATGTGAATCAGGCGGACCCGACGAAATCCGCCTACTACGTCGCCGGCGGGTCGGCGCTATCGCCACCGGGTGTCGACATCACCGAACCGCTGAAGGTTGAGGCGGCCGGCCTGATCGGCGCCACGAAAGTCACGGAAGGTTTCACCGACGTGGGCATCCGGCCGGCCTTTGACGCCCCGCCGGGGTTCAAGGAACGCTACAAGCTGTTAGTGCTTGTGCGGGACCAAAAATATCTGACATTGTAACCACCCATGCAGCCTGCCTCCGCCAACGATGTGGCCTTAGCTGAACCTGGACCCTGGGCAACCTCCCTGGGTGAAAGATGGAAATACCTGCAGACCAGCCTCGCGTCGGAGACGCCGCAGGACCGTCAGGTGTTTCTGGAGGAGGAACTGCGCCGGGCCCTGCTCGCCTTGCCGGCGGCCAAACGCGGTGTCTACCTTGAGGCGCTCGCGGCGCGTTATCCCGCCTGGGAAACAGCCGCGGTGTTCGTGAACAATCCGGCGAAGGTGGCCCGGCAGACGCCGGAGGAGGTCATCACGGCCTTCCTGCAAGTGGTGCCGAAACTTTCCGGCGAGCAGCGGGAGGACGTGAAGCAGAAGCTCGCGGCCCTCGGCCTGGTCCTGCCCGCGGAGAAACCGATCGACGGCGAGGCGCTCACCGACCTGCAGGCCAAGCTCAAGCTGGAGCCCGAGGACACGATCGACGCCCAGCGGCTCGGCAAGCTTTTCGCCCTCTACGCCGAGGCCATGCTCATCCTCGACCAGCTGGCCTGGAATGTCTGGCGCAATGCCGCCCCGAAGTCCGCCATCCGGCGCGATACCACGCAGGGCGACCTGCGCGCCATCACCCGGAAGGCCCTGTCCGGTGATGCCACGATCACCGCCGCCACGGTGCAGAAGCAGATCGAGGCGTCGCGCCTGTTGATCGCGGGCCTGCTGGCCGGCCTCGGACCGGCGGGGAAAAATTTCGCGCGTCGCTACCAGCAGCATTACACCCCTGATGCGATCAAGGAAGTCGTGCGGACCGAAGGCGGCGGCAAGACGGATGCGCACTACTGGAAAAAGTACCTCGAACTCGCGGCCCAGCTATCGGAAACCGTGATTGAGGACGACGTCCAGGAAGCAGTCGTCAAATACGCCGAGGATCTCATTCGCGGTTCGAACAAATAATCCCCGGCCCGTCCCGGTCGGCGGCGGGGCCCGGTCTTTGCCCCCTTCATTTTCACCCACCCCCACCCACCATGTCCGCCAGTCTCATCTCCCACTGCGACCCGTTGTTCCAAGCCGTCTGCCGCTACAACCGCATCGCGCGCAAAGGCTCCGGCGCCACCCAGGATTACACCCACGTGCGCACCGAGATTGAGGAGCTGTTCGAGGTGCTCGCCCGCACGGCCCGGGGCGACATCGCGCTCGGCGAGCAGTACCGCCGGATCGAGCTGCCGCTGGTGTTTTTCGTCGACGCCATGATGGCGGAGAGCGCGCTGCCCTTCGCGCAGAAATGGAGCAACAACCGGATCGCCTTTGCGCGCAACGAACTGTCGGGGGATGAGAAGTTTTTCGCTTTGCTGGATGAAACGCTCGCGGAGAAGAAGGAGGGGACCGACGAACGGCTCGCCATCTTCTACATCTGCGTCGGCCTGGGCTTCACCGGCGGCAACCAGCCGGACTTCCTGCGGAAAAAGATGGAGGAGTGCGCCCAGCGGGTGCGGGCCTACGTCGACATCGACGAATCCGCCTTCATCACCCCGGCGTCTTACCAGCACACCAACATGTCGAACCTGCCGCTGCCCATGGCGGCCAGCCTGGTCCCGCTGCTCATCATCCTCGCGGGCCTCCTGCTCGTCGTGGTGGCGGTGAATGTCTACACCTTCTACAGCGCGTCGGCGGAACTGACCGAGGCGCTCAACACCATCACGGCGCATGATCCCGCCGCCGCGGCCGCCGCCAAACCTTGATCCCCCGCCATGCTCAACCAATTCCAGCAGATTCCCAAATCAATGCAGATGCTTGTGGCCGCGCTGTGCGGCATCTGCGTCCTGGCCGTCACGGCCATGATCGACCGGCGGGCCTTCATGATCGCCGCCGTCGGGCTCGCGCTCGTGGTGGGCGCGATCTTCCTCTGGCAGTTTTATGTGCAGTGGAAGGGCAAGCAGCGCACCAAGGCCATGAGCGGCCAGCTCTCGGCCCACACCTCCGGCCGGCCCAGCGGGCTCAACGACCCCGCGCACATCGCCACCCTCGACCGCCTGCGGGAAAATTTCTCGCGCGGCATCGAGAAGTTCCAGGCCGTCGGCAAGGACCTCTACTCGCTGCCGTGGTACATCGTGTGCGGCGAGCCCGGCTCGGGCAAGACCGAGGCCGTGCGGCGCTGCAAGGTCGGGTTCCCCCCGGGCCTGCAGGATGAGATGCAGGGTGCCGGCGGCACCATCAACATGCACTGGTGGTTCACCAACCACGCCGTGCTCATCGATACCGCGGGCAAACTGCTTTTCCAGGAGACCCCGCCCGGCACGACGACCGAATGGACGGAGTTTCTCAACCTGCTGCGCACCTCGCGCCCGCATTGCCCGGTCAACGGCCTGCTGCTGGTGATCCCGTCCGAGAGCCTGATCAAGGACACCTTCGAGGAAATCGAGAGCAAGGCCGGCAAGATCGCCCGCCAGCTCAACACGATCCAGCGCGTGCTCGACGTGCGGTTCCCCGTCTTCGTCCTGATCACCAAGTGCGACAAGATCGTCGGCTTCCGCGAATTCTTCGCGGGCGTGAAGAATCCGCAGCTGCAGGACCAGATGACCGGCTGGTCCAACCCGGCACCGCTCGACACCCCGTTCCAACTGGAAGCGGTGAACCAGCATCTGGCCGAGGTCGTGAAGCGCATCGGCCGCCGCCAGCTCGGCATGCTCAAGGACCCCGTCCCGACCGACGCCAGCAAAAAGCGGCTGGACGAGGTCGACTCGCTCTACGCCCTCTCGGGCAGCATCGGGGCCCTCGCGCCGCGGCTGCGCAAATATCTCGAGACCATCTTCGTGGTGGGCGGCCAGTCGGCCAAGCCGCTCTTCCTGCGCGGCATTTACTTCACCTCCGCGCTCACCGAGGGCAAGGAGCTGGACACGGAACTGGCGGCGGCGCTCGGGCTTTCCGAGGATCAATTGCCCGCGAGCAAGGCGTGGGAGCGGGAGCGTTCCTACTTCCTGAAGGACCTGTTCCTCTACAAGGTTTTCAAGGAAAAGGGCCTCGTCACCCGGGCCAGCAACACCGACCAGCTCATCAAGTCCCGCCAGCGGATCATCGGCGGCGTGGTCGTGGCGGGCATGGCCTCGGTTCTCGCCATCAGTATTTTCGGTTACATGGCGCTGAAATCCAGCGTGGGCAGCGAGCTCGTCTTCTGGCGCGCGGGCGCGCGCGTGGAAAACTGGTCGGGCGCGAAGTGGAAACCCGTCGTCAACAGCCGGCTGGAATACACCGGCAACGACATCGTGCAGCTCGACGACAAGCGCGAGTGGCCGATCACGCAGTTTCACGAGAAGCTGCAGCTGCGCGTCAGCACCGACATGCAGATCCCTTGGGTCTACAAGCCGATCGAATCCCTGGCCCTGCGGGCCAACGCCAGCCGGCGGCAGGCCCAGCGCATTCTCTATGATGCCAGCGTGATCGCGCCCGTGGTGGAGGCGAACCGCGACCGCCTGGTCAATTCGACCGACTGGACCTCCGCGGACACGGAACGGCTGGCGGCCCTGCTCCGGCTCGAAGGGGCGATTCATCTCAGGGACCTGCCCGGCTTCGACCCCGATTACCCGGCGGAGGATTTCTTCACCCCGCTCCTCGGACCTTCGATGGCGGCCGTGCCGGCCGGCAAGGCGGACCTCGACACACTCATGCGGATTTATGAATGGACCTATCTCCGGAGCGGAGCGGGCAAGGGCCAGTGGCCCGGTGCCTGGCTGTCGCGCGGCAAGAGCCTGCGGGATAACCAGCCCCTCATTCGCGGCTGGGATTCACTTGAGCGCACGATCCAGGCGGGGCTCGGCACCTCACGCGACACGGTGCAGGTCATCCGCGCCGGCCGGCTCGCGATCATCCGTTTCGGTGATTCGGAGAAATCCTTTCTGCGGGCCCTGGGCCAGCCGCGGTCGACCAAGGACTGGAA
This sequence comes from Opitutaceae bacterium, assembly GCA_043745015.1. GTDB lineage: Bacteria > Verrucomicrobiota > Verrucomicrobiia > Opitutales > Opitutaceae > Lacunisphaera. Next base: position 13,581 of record JAYTUA010000236.1, read on the forward strand.
GAAGGATCTGGTCTCGGCGTGGGATGAACTCGCCACGCGCCGCGCGGCGCTGGACAAGCTGGTCGCGGACTTGAAGGGAAAAATCGGCGGCAAGGAGGACTTGACGCTCGAAGGCGCCTTCCGGACCACCATGGAGCGCATGCGCGGTGAATCCGACCGCGCCTCCCAGCTCGTCCGGGCCACGTTGCTCAAGCAGAAGCCGGCGGCCGAGGCCGCCGCGGCCGCCACCTCGGGACCGGCGAGCGAGTACACCCTGCACCGCGATCTGGAGCGGCGGGTCTCCGCCCTCAGTGCGCAGGTCACCACGCAAGCTGAGCAGATCATGCCGCCCTCCGAGGAGGCGCAACTGGGCGATATGGATGTCGTGGCCCTGAACACCGCGAACGATGGTGTGCCGTGCTATGCCGTGCGGTGTGACGCCTATGCCCTGGGCATGGAGCTGGTCAACCCCCCGCCGCGCTCGGGCAAGCCGAAGCCGGCCACCCTGGATGCCCTGCGGGACCGGGCGGCCAAATATGTCGGCCACCTGCGGTCGGATTTCCGCAACGCCATCAATTCCTTTATCGAGGGAACCTGACCTGATGGCTTCCGGAGGCAAAACCACGCATTGCCGTTCAGATCGCGCTTCGGGGAAATTTCGTTCCCGGGGCCGGGCATTTTCCGCATGAACGATTTTGCCAAGAAGTTCCTGAATGAGGACTGGAAGTCGATGCCGGATGTGCCGCGGTTCTACCTGAGCGGATTCGGCAAGCATCCGGGCTGGAACGACCACCTCGATGACATCGGGCTGGTCACCGATTCACTGATCATGGCCAAGGCTGCGATCTATGACGGCATCGCGCACCAGGTCGAGAGTGCGGCTTGGGCGAAGGGTGGCGCGGACAAGATTGCTCCCGGCTTCGATCATGTGATTCATTGGCGCCGCCTGCACGGGTCGCTCACCGGGCTCATGTGGTCGTCCAGCGATGGCAAGGGGCGCTCGCTCTATCCCCTGATCACGCTGGCGCATTGCGCGGGCCAGCCGTTCGGGTGGCAGGCCGGGGAAGTCATGCCCGCGCTGGCGGAGGTGGGCGTGAAATGTCGCGCCACAAATCTGAGCTACTCGGTGGTCGCCATCCTGAATGCCGCCCAGGAATCGCTGCGGGCCCGCCTCAACGGCAAGGCCGGCGTGCCACTCGCCGGACCGGCGATCGGCGGCAAGGACTGGACGGCTTTTTTCTCGCGCGAGGCGACCGCCCTGCGCCGGGTCCTCCACCACCTGGCCGTGAATCTGGCCCCGTTTGCCCCGGGCAGCAGCGCCTGGTGCGAAACCAAGAAAACAGCTCCGGCGCAGTCGCGCTGTTTGCGTCTGCCGGTGGTGCCCGGTGCCACCCCGGCGGAATCAATCAACGCGTGGCTTTCGTTTCTGGCCACGCAGCTCGATCCGGCCGTGCCCTTGCTCGGGCTGCTGCCGGCCGGCCGGGACTGGCTGGATGTAATTGTGGGCGAGCCGGCTGAGGCGGATTTTTTTGTGCTCCGGACCCTGCCGGCGGCGACGCCCATCGTGAGCAACATTCCCTATCAACTGGCCGCCGAAATGTCGGCGCATGAA
>JAYTUA010000237.1:0-3806 GCA_043745015.1 Opitutaceae bacterium
TTTTCCCACCAGCCGGTATGCCGCGTGGATCCGTCAGCTGCTCGACCTGCATCCCGGCCGGCGGGTCGCCGTCGTGGTGGCGTCGGAGGAACGGCAGGACGCGGCCCTGTTTGCCGGTCTGCCGGTTTATTTTGCCACCGGCTCGGTGAACGCCGGCGGACCCTGGTTCGAAAGCTGGGTGGAGCTGTCGCTTTGCGACCTAGTGCTCAGCCCGCCGAGCACGTTTTCCGCGACGGCGGCCTGGATTGGCGCGGTACCGCTATGGCCGGTGCTGGCGGCGGACCAGGCCATGGCGTTCGATCAATTGATCAAGGAGGGGATAACCGGGGCCGCCCGACATCCGGTGTTTTCTCTCGCCGTGAAATGAACAAACCGGCCGACATCATCCCCATAGTGCTTTTTGCCTATGCGCGGCCGACGCACCTCGCACGGGTGCTGGCCTGCCTGCGCGAAAATGCCGTGCCGCTGGTTTACGCCTTTGCTGACGGCGCGAAGGGAGCGGCCGATGCCACCACCGTGGCAGAAACCCGCGCCCTGCTGCGGGCCGTCGACTGGTGCGAGGTGCGGCTCGTCGAACGGGCGGCCAATCTGGGCCTCGGCCGCAATGTGCTGGCCGGCGTGACAGAGGTCGCGGCCCGGCACGAAGCGTTCATCGTGTGGGAAGACGATTTGATCTGCGTGCCCGGCACGTATGCCTGGGTCTGTGCCGCGCTGCGGCACTATGCCGGCGATGAACGCGTCATGAGCATCTCGGCCTGGACGCATCCGCGCGTCACGCCCCCGGACACAGGCGCGCAGCCCTACTTTGACGGCCGGGCCGAATGCTGGGTGTGGGGGGCCTGGGCGCGCTCGTGGCGCGGCGTGCCCGACCAGACCGCGAGTGAAAAAATGGCGGCACTGGCGGGCGGCGTGGCGGCGGACGCCTACGGGGCCGACCTCCCCGTGATGGCGCGGGTCGAGCAGAGCCAGAACATCTGGGCGGTGCGCTGGCTTTACCATCATCTGCAGCACGGCGGCCTGTGCCTCCGTCCGCCTTGGAGCCTGGTCGAGCACATCGGCTTTGATGCCGGTGCCACCAACGCGGCGGCGGCCACCGATTGGGTGAACCCGCCGTTGCGCCCGGCGCCGCCGGTGCCCGCGACCTGGCCGGAGGCGCGGGAGCACCCAGCCTGCCGCGAGTTGTGGCAGTCGGCCAACCCCGGGGGCTGGCGGCAACGCTGGCGCAGGTTGCGCGAAAGGTTTTTCCCCCGATGAGCCACACCGGGTTGAGCCTGCTCCGTCCGCTGGTGCCCGCGCGCGCAGACCGCTGGTTGCGGCTGAAGTTCGGCTGGCAATGGTTTCGTGGCGATTACCCCGACTGGGCTGCGGCGCGGGCGGCGTCGGCCGGTTACGATGATGCCGCCGTGCTGGCCCGCGTGCTGGCGGCGACGCGGGAAGTCCGGGCCGGCCGGGCCCGGTGGGAGCGTGACGGCGTGGCTTTCACGGCGCCGGCGGTGAATGCACCCGTGCTGACCGCCCTGCGTGAGGCCGCGGGGGAAGCGGGTGGGCCGCTGGTGGTGGTCGATTTTGGCGGTTCCCTGGGCAGCACGTGGTGGCAGCAGCGGCCGGCGCTGGCGGATCTACCCGGGGTGCAGTGGCGCGTGGTGGAGCAACCTCATTATGTCCGCGCCGGCGCGGAATTTGCCGACGGGCCGCTGAGCTTCCACGAGTCGATCGATGCGGCCATCCGGCCTGGCGAACGGCCGGTCATCTTGCTGTCCAGCGTGCTGCCGTACGTGGAATCGCCCCAGACCCTGCTGGAGGGCATCGTCCGGCGGGGATTCCAGGAAGTGATCATCGACCGCACGCCGCTGGTCCGGTCGGGTCGCGCGCGCCTGGTCGTCCAGCACACGCCGCCGGGGCTGGGCGGCGGCAGTTATCCGTGCTGGCTGTTTGACCGCACCCAATTGCTGGCGCCGCTGGGGCCGGGCTACGCGCTGGTGCGGGAGTGGCCGGCCGGGGACGACCTCGCGCTCGACGTGGCGCATCGTGGCTTTAGCTTTCGCCGAAAGGACGCGTGAACCACTACTGCTCTTATTTCGACCGCGGATACCTGGCGCTGGGGCTGGCGCTCTGGCGTTCGCTCGCCCGGCACGACCCGGCGGCGATGCTGTGGGTGCTCGCGCTCGATGGGGAGACGGCGGCCGCACTGGGCGCGCTGCGGGAGGAGCGGCTGCGCGTGCTCCCGCTGGCGGAACTGCTGGCAGCGGATCCGGAACTCGCCGCCGTTCAGGCCGGGCGCCCACGGTCCGAATTCATCTTCACGCTCACGCCCTGCCTCGTGCGGCACCTCTGGCGAACGCAGCCCGAGGCCGGCCTGCTCGCCTACCTGGATGCGGATCTCTACTTTTTCGCCGATCCGGCGCCGGTGTGGACGGAGCTGGGGGTGGGCTCCGTGCTGGTGGTCGCGCATCGCTTCCCGGCCTGGCAGGACGACGCGCCGCGTTACGGCCGGTTCAACGTGGGCGTGCTCGTGTTCCGGGCCGACGCCAACGGCCGGGCCTGCATCGACTGGTGGCGCGCGCGTTGCCTCGAATCCTGCGCGCTGGTGGCCGACGGTGTGCATTACGGGGACCAGAAGTACCTCGACGAGTGGCCGCGCCGGTTTGCCGGGATCGTGGAGCTGGCGCATCCGGGCGTGAACGTGGCGCCATGGAACTGGGCGGCGTCGCGGCTCGCGCTGCACGCCGGCACCGTGCGCGCCGGGGACGCCCCGTTGATTGTCTTTCATTTTGCGCAGTTCCGGCGGATCGCGGGCAACTGGTTTGATTCCGGTCAGCTCGAATACGGCATCATGCCGCGGCGGCTGCGCTCGCGAATCTATGGCGAATACTGGAACGCGCTGGTGGCGGCGGAGGCGGAGATCCGCGCCGTGGCGCCGGGCTACCGCCTGGCCGGCCGGAGCTGGCGGGCGTCGCTCGGGCCCTGGCACCTGGCGTTGCTGCGGCTGTTCTGGGGCCAGTTCTGGCTGAAGCGGGGCGAGGGGTGGCTGGCCGGGCGGTTGGGGCTCGGGCAGTGGTCCGGGCGGATGATGGGAATCTACCGGCGCTGGCAGCGCCGCCGCGCATGAAAATCCTGGTGGTCACGCCCACATTGGGAGAGTCGCCGTGGCTGGCGGAAACGGTCGCGAACGTGGCGGCGCTGGCGGGGGCACATGAGCATGTGCTCGTCACCCCCCTCGCGGCAGTCGCGACGTTGGGTGCACGCTTTCCGGGAGTCACGGTCCTGGCCGAGCCGGGCGGGGGCATGTATGCGGCGATCAACGCCGGACTCGCGGCGGTGCGCGACTGGGATGCATTCACCTATCTCAACGACGACGATTTGCTGCGACCGGGATTTTCAGCCGTGTTGGCCGCGCTGGCAGGTCGACCGAAACAGCCGCTCCTCGCCTACGGTCGCGTGCGGTTGATCGACGGCAAAGGCCGCCGGCTAGGTGCCATCCCGGTGTCACCTTCGCCGCGACTCAACCGCGACCTCTACGCGCAGCGCCTCGAACCAGTCTACCAGCATGGCACTCTCGTGAGCCGCGCGGCGTGGGAACAGCACGGCGGGTTTGATCCGGCGTACCAATTCTGCGGCGACTCGGAGTTCCTCGCGCGACTGTGCGTGCGCGGCGTGCCGGCGGTGCGCGTGGACGGCGAGGTCGCGGCCTTCCGGCTGCACCGCGGCCAGCTCACCAAGAACCGTCCGGACATGGTCGCCGAGCGGGCGCGGGTGGACGAACAGCTGGGGTTGCCCGCCCCGAACCTCACTGTCCGGCACCATTG
>JAYTUA010000238.1:0-3789 GCA_043745015.1 Opitutaceae bacterium
CGGCCGACGCCAAGCTCAAGGTCGCGCGCAACGCCGACCTCGCCGTGCTGGAGAGCCCCACCGTCTGGCCGCGGGCCTTCTTCACCAATCGCCTCGCCACCTACGGCACCGTCAACGATCTCGTGGGACAGGTCACCGGCGGCGACGGACGCCCCTTCGCCGCCATCCAGGAAAAGGATGCGGCCGCCGCCCCCAAGCTCCCGCGCGAGTTGTCCGGCCGCACCGTGACCCCGGCCACGAACTACCGGCTCACGACCAATGCCACGTCATTCCGGGTCAGGGCCGAGGGTCCCGGTGTCATCGTGCTCTCCGAGACCTTCTGGCCGGTCGATTTCCAAGCCGAGATCAATGGGGCCAAGGTCCCGCTCTTTCGGGTGAACCACGCCTTCCGGGGCGTGGCCGTGACGACAGCTGGCGATTATGAAGTGACATTCCGTTACGTGCCGCGGCGCTGGTACCTCAGCCTCGGGCTCGCCGCGCTGGGCGGCCTGATGCTGGCGGGCGGTGGGTTTGTCCTCGGTCGTCGCGCACCCTAGCCCGCAAATTTCACACTTTTTCTGTCCATGACATCAGTATGTTTGCCTCCATTTCACCGCTTCGGGCTCCGATCGCTCGATTTGCGGGCTAAAAAGCAAAACCGCCAGGCGGTTTTGCCTCAGCCTGGAGATCCTGCGACTCCATTTTTGGGAATGAAATCAGTCACAACCTGTAGCGTCGCCAACGAGCAGAGTGTGAAATCTCCAGGCTAGCCCGAAAAGCACCGCCTTTTGCTGCCACGCCCTAACCATAGTCCTCATCTCCCCATCATCATGAAAACAAGGCTACTGATCGCCCTGTTCCTGCTCGGTGCACTCCGAGCCTTTGCCGCGGAGGCCGCTCCTCCGCCCATGACCAAGCTGCCCCTCACCGGTTTCAAGCCACTGTTCAACGGCAAGGACATGAAGGGCTGGCACTGGAGCCGCACCGTCCGCCACGGCACCGTCGGGGGCTTCCGGATCGAGGGCGGCGCCATGACCCTGTTCCAGAATCCCTATGGCCAGGGCGGGCTGCTCATGACCGACAAGCGGTACAAGAACTTCGAGTTCTACGTTGAGACCGACATCCAGCCCGGCTACAACAGCGGCATCTTCGTGCGCTCCTCCGAAAGCGGCTACGCCTACCAGATCGAGCTCACCGGCGGCCAGTCGACCACCGACCTCATGGTGGAGTCCCTCAAGCCGCTCAGCGCCGCCGGCCGCACCACGCGGTTCGCGGAGCTGTGGAATCCCAACGGGTGGAATTCCGTCCGCATCCGCATGGAGGGCGACGATCCGCAGATCACCTGCTGGCTCAACGACACCGAGCTCTGGTCGGTCAAGGTCAACAATTCGCAGATCGCCGGCGAGACCGACGGCTTCATCGGCCTGCAGCTCCACTGGACCTTCCCGACGGGACTCGCCGGCAGCACCATGGCGCTCAGCAGTTGGAAACCCGACGGCGTCCTCCGTTTCCGCAACATTTTCGTCAAGGAGCTCTGACATGAAAACCTTCCTCACCCTCCTTTGTGTCCTCGGCCTCGCCCTGACCGCCCGCGCCGCGGAGTCCGCCAAGAAAACGACCAACAGCATCGGCATGGAGTTCTCCCTGATCCCGGCCGGCAGCTTCACCTACGGCCGCTACCTCGCGCCTTTCCCGCCGGGCGGACCGGCCGCGAGCGGCATGACCACGGCTCAGGCCGCAGCGGTGGCAAAGATGAACGAGGGCGTCGCCGCCCTCGAGCAGGCAGCGGGCGCCGCACGCACGGCGCTCGTGAACGCCTCGCTGAATGGAATGCCTCGTCCCCAGCTGGAGGCCCAAGGCAAGGCCTTGGCCGACGCCGAGCTCGCCTTGGCGCAGGCCCGTGCCGTGGCATTCGGCGCCCTGCAACAGACGCCCAATCGTCTCAACGCGACGGCCCGGGGGAATCTTGTGCAGCAGGCGTCCGCTCCCGCCGGGCGGGGCGCAGCGGCCGGCGGACGCGGCGGCGGCAATCCCGCCGACATCAGCAAGGCCGAGGAACTCATCCAGGCGGAGCGGGCCCGTTATCCGGGTTTCGCCGTCAAGATCCCGAAGGCCTTTTACCTCGGCACCTACGAGGTCACCCAGGAGCAGTGGCAGAAAGTCATGGGCAGCAACCCGGCGACCTTCCAGGAGGGCAAGTTCGGCGTCACGGAGGGATCCAAGCATCCCGTTGACAGCGTGACGTGGGCGGACGCGCAAGCATTCATCAAGAAACTGAACGCGCTGGAGAAAACCAACGTGTACCGCTTGCCGACGGAGTTCGAATGGGAGTACGCCGGCAAGGCCGGGGCCGAGGACGACCCGAATTGGAACGACATCCGCGCCGGCGCCGTGCTTGCGAACACCCGCCTCGCCACGACCATGACCGTCGGCACCAAGACACCCAACCCGTGGGGCCTTTACGACATGCTCGGCAACGTCTGGGAATGGGTGGACGACTGGTACAACGAAAAGCAGTACAACGATCCCAAGCCGCCCACCAAGGGCACGGTGCACGTCCTGAAAGGCGGCGGGTTCCTCGGCGACGTGAAGAACGTCGTCTACTCAACCCACGCCGGCGGCCCCGCCGACAAATGGGAGGTCGGCTTCCGGATCGTGCGCGAGGTTCGTTGAGCCGGAGGCGTGTGGCCTTCTTCAGTAGTGATACCGCAACTGCGCGATCCAAAGTTGGTCACCCACCACTTTGTAGACGATCCGGTGCTCCCCATCGATCCGCCGTGACCACCACCCTTGGAGTACATGCTTCAAGGGTTCGGGTTTGCCGATGCCGGTGAAGGGCTCGCGCATGACTTCCTTGATGAGCAGGTTGATGCGGCGCACCTGCTTCAGGTCCGTTGCCAGCCAGTGCTGATAGTCCTCCCAGCCCTGCTTGGAGAAGACGAGTTCGCGCGCCATGGCGGAAGCGCCTCAGGCTTCCTTCAGTTTTCGCACCTGCCCACGGCCCTTTTCCAGTGACACGATGGCATCGAGCAAACGCTGCGCATTGGCCGGGCTGCGGGTCAGGTGGGCCGTCTCCTCGAGCGCATGGTATTCTGCCATCGAGATCATGACCACGGCTTGGTCCCGGTTGCGGGTGATGACCACGGCCTCGCTGTCCTCACAGACCCGGTCCATGGTCTCGGCCAGATTCTCCCGGGCGGCGGTGTAGGTGATGGCTTTCATATGGACAGGATGCTGTCCATATGGACTGAGTCGTCAAGGGGGTGATGGGTTCGGCGTGGTGGTTCCCGCATGGCAGCCGTGACATTCACGGCCCGTTCCGCTGCCGTCCGCTTTTGTTTTCTTTGACCCGGGGCGGGGTTGGGTTTCAGTTGGCTTCCTTCCCCATGAGCACCGCTGCCCAATCCCCCGGCGCGCCGACGCCCCTGCCGGCTGATCGCCAGAAGATCGTCGACCTCGGCTTCGTCCCCGTGCGTGCCAAGCTCATCGAGGTCGCCGCCTTCCTCGACCGCGTCGAACGCTACGGCGTCGCCTCCGACTACCGCTGCGTGGCGATGCGCGCCGCGTTGTCCGCGCTCGCCGACGGCAAGCCCGAGCGCGCCCGGCGCATCCTCGAATCCTTCAGCGACCCCACCACCGAGCCCGACCCCGTCTCCACCGGCAAGGCCGCCTACGGCGCCTACCGGCCGCCGGGAAGCTGACGCTTCCCTTCTCCCCCCATGCGCTACATCGAACCCCACGGCCACATGGTCAGTCGCACGACTGACGACTACCAGGCGATGGTCATCGCCGGCTGCCAGGCGGTCTGCG
>JAYTUA010000239.1:0-14964 GCA_043745015.1 Opitutaceae bacterium
GTCCCGTCAATGTCCCAGAGGATGAGTTTGTTCACAGCGCGTGGATGGCGGCCTTGTTCACCGCCAGGCCGGCTTCCGCCTTCGCCAAGGCTACGGCGCGACGAGACGCCGGCCAGATTGCACGTTCGTCGGACTTAAAGGGCATGGATCGCGGCTTTGTTGACCGCCAGGCCGGCTTCCTTGACCGCCTCGCTCATCGTCGGATGCGCGTGGATGGTGCGGCCGAGGTCCTCGGCGCTGCCGCCGTATTCCATGTGCGTGACGACTTCGCTGATCAGCTCACCCGCGCCCTTGCCGAGGATCTGCGCACCGAGGATCTTGTCCGTCTTGGCGTCGGCGATGATCTTGACGAAGCCGTCGGTCGCGCCGACGGCGATGGCGCGGCCGTTGGCGGCGAAGTTGAATTTGCCGACGTTGATCGCGCGGCCTTGGGCCTTGGCGGCGTCCTCGCCGAGGCCGACACTGGCGATCTCGGGGTCGGTGTAGACGATGGAGGGCACGAGATCCCAATTCACGTGGCCGGCCTTGCCGGCGATCCACTCGGCGACGGCGACGCCATCTTCCTCGGCCTTGTGGGCGAGCATCGGGCCGGCGACGACGTCACCGATGGCCCAGATGTTTTTCGCGGAGGTGCGAAGTTGGTCGTCCACTTTGACGCGTTTCTTGTCGTCGAGTTGCACGCCGGCCTTGTCGAGTCCGAGACCGTCGGTGTAGGGGCGGCGGCCGACGGCCACGAGCACCTTGTCCGCCGCAAATTCGAGGACTTTGCCGTCGCGTTCCGCCGTGAGTATTCCTCCGCGGGGTGAGGGCACCCCGCCCACATTGGCCATTTTGTAGCCCGTCACCTTGGCGCCGACCTCAATCTTCAGGCCCTGCTTTTGGAGGAGGCGGGTGAAGTTGCGGACGATGTCGTCGTCGAGCATGGCGACGATCTTGGGCAGGAACTCGACGACGGTGACGTCGGAGCCGAGGCGCGACCAGACGGAGCCGAGTTCGAGGCCGATGGCGCCGCCACCAACCACGACGAGCTTCTTGGGCACGGCGGCGAACGCGATGGCGTGGTCACTGGAGACGACGGTCGTGCCGTCGAACTTCATGAAAGGCAGCTCGACCGGGGCCGAGCCGGTGGCGATGACGAAGTGGCGCGCTGTGTGACGGACGCGGGGTGAGGGCACCCCGCCCACATCGGCAGAGGCGATCTCGATTTCCGTGGGCGAAACAAAGGAGGCGGTGCCGGTGTAGGTCGGGATCTTGCGGGCCTTGGCGAGCAGGCCGACGCCGCCGACGAGCTTGGTGACGACGGCATCCTTCTTCCTGAGGATCGTGGGCAGGTCGGCCTCGACGGAGCCGAGCTTGATGCCGGATTCAGCGGCGTGGTGCTTCGCCCAGGCGAATTGTTCGCTGGTGTGGAGGAGGGCCTTACTGGGGATGCAGCCGACGTTGAGGCAGGTGCCGCCGAGCGTGGCGCGTTTCTCGACCAGGGCGACCTTGAGGCCGAGCTGCGCGGCGCGGAAAGCGCACACGTAACCGCCCGGGCCGGCGCCAATGACGATGAGATCGTATTCAGATGACATAAGATTAACCGCGAAGGGCGCGAAGCGACGCGAAGTGGTTAAGGACGTTCGCGAGTCTTGGCGTTCTTCGCGGTTGCGGTTGTTTCAAATTCCAATCGCGAGGCGGGCGGGATCCTCGATGAGCTGCTTGATCTTCACGAGGAAGGTGACGGCCTGCTTGCCGTCGACGAGGCGGTGGTCGTAGCTCAGCGCGAGATACATCATCGGGCGGATGACGACCTGGCCGTTGACCGCCATCGGGCGGTCGTTGATGGCGTGCAAACCGAGAATGGCGCTCTGCGGGGCGTTCAGGATCGGGGTCGAGAGCATGGAACCGAAGATGCCGCCGTTGGTGATGGTGAAGACGCCGCCCTCGAGGTCGCTGAGGGTGATCTTGCCGTCGCGGGCGCGTTTGGCGGCATCGGCGATCGCCAGCTCGATGCCGGCCATGTCCAGGGTATCGCAGTTTTTGATGACCGGAACCATGAGGCCCTTGTCGGTCGAGACGGCCATGCCGATGTCGTAGTAGTGGTTCTCGATGACGTGGTCGCCGTCGAGCTGGGCGTTGATGGCGGGGATGTCCTTGAGCGCCTGCACGACGGCCTTGGTGAAGAAGGACATGAAGCCGAGCTTCACGCCGTTCTTCTTCACGAAGTCGTCCTGGTATCGGGCGCGGAGGGCCATGACGGCGGACATGTCGCACTCGTTGAAGGTGGTGAGCATCGCGGCCTCGTGCTGGGCGGCGACGAGCCGCGACGCGATGGTCTGCCGGAGCTTGGACAGCTTGGTGCGGGTCTGGCGCGGGGAGGACGTGGATGCAGCCTCGCGGGGTGATGGCACCCCGCCCACAACAGGCGCAGGTGCGGCGGCCGGCGCGCTAGGGACAGCGCGCCCTACCTCGGAGACGGAAAGCATGTCGCCTTTGGTCACACGGCCGGCCTTGCCGGTGCCGGCGACGCTGGCCGGGTCGATGCCGGTCTCGGCGGCGAGGCGGCGGACGGCGGGGGATTCTGGGGCTTCACCGGCAGGAGAGACTACAGCCTCGCGGGGTGAGGGCACCCCACCCACAGGAGCGGTAGCGGTCTCGTCAATCGTGGCGACGACCTGGCCGATCTTCACGTCAGTGCCCGCGGCGACCTTGAAGGTGATCTTGCCCGCGGCCTCGGCGGTGCCTTCGGAGGTGATCTTATCCGTCTCGAGTTCGAAGAGCGGCTGGTCCTTCTTCACCAAGTCACCGTCCTTGACGTGCCATTTCGCGAGCACGCCGGAGGTGATGGATTCGCCCATCGGGGGGATTTTGACGTCAAGGGCCATGGGGAAAGTGAGAGTGAAAGTGAGGGTGAAGGTGGGTCGCCTGCAAGCAGGCTCCTACAAGTTAAAGGGTAAAGGCGTTGTGCAGGTAGGTGGCGAGCTGTATGCGGTGCAGGGCCAGCAGGCCGACGGCGGGGGAAGCAGCGGCCTCCCGGCCGGTGTAGATGGCCTTGCGGCCGAATATCTCCTCCAGCTGCGGGGCAACGAATGTCCAGGCCCCCATGTTCTGCGGTTCTTCCTGGCACCAGATGAGACGGGCGTCGCGGCTGTAGGTGTCGGCGATCTCGGCGAGGCGGTCGCGGTGCAACGGGTAGAGCTGCTCGACCCGGATGATAGCGGTGTGCTCGACCTTGTTCCGATCACGATAATCACACAGGTCGTAGTAAACCTTGCCGGTGCAGAGGATGACGCGTTCGACCTGCGGCGGCACGGAGGGATCGTCGATGATTTCCTGGAACGAGCCTTGCGTGAAATCCGCCAGGTGGGACACGGCCCCGGGATGGCGCAGCAGGGACTTGGGCGACATGATGACGAGCGGTTTTTTGAAATCGCGCTTCGTCTGCCGGCGCAGGGCGTGGAAAAGTTGCGCCGGGGTCGTCAGGTTGGCGACCTGGATATTCTGCTCGGCGCAGGCCTGGAGAAAACGCTCGAGCCGCGCCGACGAATGCTCGGGGCCCTGGCCTTCGTAGCCGTGGGGCAGGAGCAGGGTGAGGCCGCTGCTGCGCTGCCATTTGGATTCGCCGCTGGCGATGAACTGGTCAAGGACGACCTGGGCGCCATTGGCGAAATCACCGAACTGCGCCTCCCAGAGGCAGAGCATGTCCGGGTAGTCGAGCGAGTAGCCGTAGTCGAACGCCAGCACGGCGGCCTCGGAGAGCAGCGAGTTGTAGACGCAGAACTTCGCCTGCTTGTCGGAAATCGTATTGAGCGCGGTGAATTTCGCACCGGTCTCGGTGTCGTTGAACACCGCGTGGCGGTGGGTGAAGGTGCCGCGCTCACAGTCCTGCCCGCTCAAGCGGATGGGCAGGCCATCGAGCAGCAGGGTGCCGAAGGCCAGCGCCTCGCCCATGCCCCAGTCGTAGGGGCCGCCATGCCGGTGGACCTCGGCACGGCCGTCGATGAAACGCCTGATCTTGGAATGGACCTTGAAGCCGGCGGGAATGGTGGTGAGGGCTCCGACCACCTGATCAATGGTCGCGGCGCTGACGGCCGTCGTGACCGGCGTGTGGTGGAACGCGGGCTGGAAGACGGCGGTGGAGCCCTTGAAGGGATGCATCGTGTACTTCTCGTCGGACATGATGGCCTTGCGCTTCTCGGCCTTGGCAACTTCGCGCGCCTTGGCCTTGCCGAGATTCTCGTCGAGCGCGGAGGAATACTCGGCCTTGATCTCCTCGCCTTCCTCGGGGGTGAGGCTGCCGGCGGCGATGAGGCGCTTGGTGTAGAGCGCAGAGACATGCTGATGGGCGGCAATCTTGCGGTAGAGCGCGGGCTGGGTGAAGGACGGCTCGTCGGTCTCGTTGTGGCCGTGCTTGCGGTAGCAATACATGTCGATGAACACGTCGCGCTTGAACTGCACGCGGAAGTCCACCGCCAGCTGCGCCACCAGGCAGACCGCCTCGGGATCGTCGCCGTTCACGTGGAAAATGGGCGCCTCGACCATCTTGGCGATGTCGGTGCAATAGCGGGTCGAGCGCAAATCCTCCGGGTCGGTCGTGAAGCCGATCTGGTTGTTGATGACAAAATGCAGCGTGCCGCCGGTGCGGTAGCCGGGCAGTTGGGAGAATTGCAGCGTCTCGGCGACGATGCCCTGGCCGGCCACGGCGGCGTCGCCGTGGATGAGGAGGGGCATGACCTTGCGGCGTTCCACGGTATCGCCGCGGATGCGCTGGCGGGCGCGGGCCTTGCCCTCGACGACCGGGTTGACGATCTCGAGGTGCGAGGGATTGGCGGCGAGGCGGACCTCGACCTTCTTGCCCGAGGTGGTGGTGAGGATGGATTCGTAGCCGAGGTGATACTTCACGTCGCCGTCGCCGGCCACGGTGTCGGGAATGTAGTTTTCGGAGAACTGCTCGAAGAGCTGGTCAAAGGATTTGCGCATGACGCTGCACAGGACGTTGAGGCGGCCGCGGTGGGCCATGCCCATGACGATTTCCTCGATGCCGCTGCCCGGGCAGTGGTCGATGACGGCGTCGAGCGCGGCGATGATGGTCTCGCCGCCCTCGAGGGAGAAGCGCTTCTGGCCGACATATTTCGTGTGGAGAAATTTCTCGAAAAGCTCGGCCTTGTGGACGCGGCGGAGGATGCGGACCTTCTGGGGCTTGGTGAACTTGGGCTGGAGCTTGGTGGACTCGATGCGTTCCTGCAGCCAGCGGCGGCAGTCAGTGTCCTGGATGTGCGCGTATTCGACGCCGACGTGGCCGCAATAGGTCTCCTGCAGGGCGGCGACGATGTCGCTGAGCTTCATCTGCCCGCCGCCCAGGTAGGTGCCGGTGTCGAAGGAGGTGTCGAGGTCGGCGTCAGAGAGGTTGTACTGGGCCAGCTGGAGTTTGGGCTGCGGGGTGGGTGCGCTGGACAGCGGATCGAGATGCGCCTGCGTGTGGCCGAGGGCGCGGTAGGCGTTGATGAGGTAGTGGACGCTGGCCTGCTTGAGGCTGTCCACGACGTGGACCGAGCCGGCCGGGGCCGTGGTCGCGGCGGACAACTGGCCGCCGCCGAGAGTGAAGCCTTGGAAAAAGGCGCGCCAGGTCGGGTCGACGGAGTCGGGGTTGTCGAGCCACCGCTGGTAGTATTCGTCGATCAGGCCGGCGTTGGCGCGTTCGGATACTGGGACGGGATTCATGGGAAAAGGGTGGTGGGCAACTGGGTGGCGATAGACGCTTGCCTATAAAAATGGATAATAGTAACCGTCGAGAGTGAATGGGAGCATCCCGGGTTTGCAGAGACAAGTTGATTCAAGCCCCGAGTGAACGGATGAACCCCGTATAATGCCGGAAGCCCCGGCTGATTAAGGAAATTTAATCCCAGACCGACAAATGCCCGAAACCAAAATCAAAGCCGCCCTTATCTCACTCCATGCTGGGATTAAGTCTGCTGATGGGGTGGCGGTCACGGCCGCGCTGGCCGAGCTCGAGGCACTGCTCGCGGCGCACCGCGACCAGTTGCACCCGCAGCTGGTGCATTTTCTTGAAGGCCGCAGCTACGCCAAGGCGCTGGCCTGGCTGGGGGGCGGCGATGAATTGCAGGCGAAACCGGCCTCGCCTCCCGGCGGATGCGGGGGAGGGCGGGCATGAGCTCGCCCGACAAAGTCTCCACCGAAGGCGGACAATCACTCGGGGCAAACCCGTTCGCAGCGCTTAACGGTGCCGGGTTGCCCGCCGCTCCGGTCCGGCCAATCCAAAATCCGCAATCGAAAATCCAAAATCAGCAGAACCGCGGACGCGTGGACATCAAGCGCACCACCGCCGGGCGCGGCGGCAAGACCGTGACGATCGTGACCGGGTTTACCGGCATCGGCCTGCCGGAGAAGGAATCGCTCGCGAAGAAGATGCGCAATGCCTGCGGGTGCGGCGGCACCGTGAAGGACGGGGAGATTGAGATCCAGGGCGACCAGCGCGAAAAGATCGCCCAGATCCTGACCGACGCCGGCTTCCGACCGGTTTTCGCGGGCGGGTGAGGCCTGAGCAAACTGAACTGACAAGACCTTAGACTATTGAATTATGGGGGATGCCCGGGTAGGGAATTTGAGTATCTCGCGGGGAATCATGCAGGTGAAAATGACAAATTCACGCGGCCGGTTGTCATAATTTAACTTTGTCTATGTGACTACGAAGCTGTTCAACCGTTAGTGGTGGTTCAGTGCGGTGAATCATCGCGTGGCAATTTGGGCAAACGGGTATCAAGTCCGCTACCGGGTCAATTTCATATTCTTTGTCCAACTTCCCAATTGGCACGATGTGATGGACGTGAATGAAACCCGCACCAAGAGAGCCGAATATCCTAGCAAAATCAAATCCGCACACTCTGCAGATGTGACCATGGTGCGCAATGCAGGCTGCCCGTGCTTTAGGATTACGTTCGTATGCGTTGATCGTGACGATAGATCGTGCGCCCTCGAGATATCTTTCGGGTGCAGTAAGTTCCTCTGTAAGCGGGCCAGTAACACTGGAGTCAGCGGCATACCATTCAGTGCCAACTCGAGTCAGGGTTTTTGCAGTAAGCTCTGCGGCAAATCCACCAATTTTTGCACGTTTCTCACGGCCATCATCGTCTCCAATATCCGAGCGCCGCATAGGAAAGGTTTTCAAACGGTATCCTTCTTCCTCAATCAGCCGAATGTGTTCACGTGATTGGTCGTAGCCTGCTTGTTTGTGCCCTCGCGGCTTTTCCCAATCTTCGGAAAAAATTCTCGCGGTTCTGCCCTTTGTGTCCCTGTCCCACGCTCCGAAGATTATCAAGCGTTCGGACTCGTTGATAAACGACCAGCTCCACTGCCAGTTTTTGCAAGTCGCCCCATGCGACTCAATGAATTGCCTCCGGGTCATGTTACGAATGAAACTTTAGTAACGCTTCATCAGTTTCCTCGCCAACTGATGATTAGCAAGTGCGCATGAGCGATATCAGTTACGCCGCCAGGCCGGCCGCAAGTGCCAGTGCGCTTTTAGCGCGGTTCATGATATAGAGGTGGTAGCCGGGGGCATCGTGGGCAAGCAGGGCGCGGATCTGCGTGACCGCCCACTCGTTGCCGACGCCTTCGACGATCTCGGGATTTTCGCCCGCGGCTTCGAGGCGGTATGGCTATAGGGTGCTGACAGCCGCGAGCGGCCAGGCCGCGATGGAAGTATGGTCGGGACACAAGGCTGAGATATCCCTGTTGCTTACGGATGTCATCATGCCGGGCGGCATGTCTGGCCTGCAACTGGCGCGGGTGCTGGTGCAGGAGAATCCGGCGCTGCGGGTGATCTACTCCAGCGGTTACAGCAAGGAGATCGCAGGCAAGGATCTGACGATGATGGAGGGCGTGAACTACCTGGCCAAGCCTTACGAGCTGGACCGCTTGTTCAAGACAGTGCGGAACGCGCTGGACGGCAACCACAGCCAGCATCCGTTCAATTTGGGCTGACGCGCCGCCCGGCTCCTTTGGCGTTGCGCGCAAACCGCTTGTTGCCCGAAGGTAGGTCCGTGAAAATTCATGTGCTGCCGTCCGGCCCGATCCGGACCGTCGGTTATCTACTGACCGACGCCAAGCTCGGCGAAGCGGTGCTGGTGGACGCCCCGGGTGGCATCATGGCCAAGATCCAGCCGCTGCTGGAACAGGAGGGTTGCCGGCTGACCGAGCTCTGGCTGACACACGGGCATTGGGACCACATGCAGGACGGTGCTGCGGTGAAGCAGGCGACGGACGCAATCGTGCGGGCGCACCGCGCCGACCAAGGACTGATCGAGACACCGGAAATCATGGAGGGCTTCATGGGGCAGAAAATGGGTCTGCAAGGCGTGAGGGTGGACGCCTGGGTGGTGCAGGACGACCGGTTGCAGGCCCTGGGCCGCGAGTTCGAGGTGCGGCATGTGCCCGGCCACTGCCCGGGCAATGTTTTATTTTATCAAGCGGAGGCCAAGGTCGCGCTGGTGGGCGATGCGCTGTTCAACAGCGGCGTGGGCCGCTGGGATCTGCCGGGCGGCAGCTTCGAATTGCTGGAGCGATCAATCCGCGAGCAGATTTATACGCTGCCGGACAACACGGTGGTATTGCCCGGGCATGGCCCGCGCACCACGGTGGGGGTGGAGAAGGAAACCAACCCGTACGTGGCGGCAATCGTGCAATGAGCGGGGAGCGACACGAATCCTTCATGCGCCGGGCGATCGCCGTTGCGCGGCGCGGGTGGGGCGACACGCACCCGAACCCGCTGGTCGGCGCCCTGATTGTGGAGGAGGGCGAGGTCGTGGCCGAAGGCCATCACGCCAAGGCGGGCGGACCGCATGCGGAGATCGACGCGTTGCGGACCCTGGGCCGGAAACCAAACCCGGGGGCGACGATGTATGTGACCTTGGAGCCGTGTTGCACGCACGGGCGCACGCCGCCCTGCACCGAGGCCCTCGTGGCGGCGGGCCTCAGCCGGGTGGTCACGGGCACGACCGATCCCAATCCCGCCCACGCGGGCAAGGGACTCGAGCTGCTGCGAGCGGGCGGGGTGGAGGTGATCGACGGGGTGCTGGCGGCCGACTGCGCCGACCTGAACCTGATCTTCAATCACTGGATCACCACCGGCCGGCCGATGTTTGCCGCCAAATCCGGCGTGACGCTCGACGGCAAGGTCGCGACCCGTACGGGTGATTCCAAGTGGATCACCGGCGAGGCGGCCCGGGCCAACGGCCATCTCTGGCGGCGTTATTTTCCCGCGATTGCCGTGGGCGCGGGCACGATCCGGGCTGACAACCCGCGCCTGACCGCGCGGATGGACGGCACGGAATGGTGTCCGTGGCGGTTTGTCTTCGACGGCCTCCTGCGCTCGGTGACGGACAAGGCGATGCCCAGTGTCTACACGGACGAGTTCCGCGAGCGGACCATCGTGGTGACCACCCCGCACGGGGGGCTCGGCTATGTGCGAAAACTCAACGCCATGGGCGTGAAGGCCTGGGTGCTCAACTCCGCTACGCCGAAGGTCAACTTCCAGGACTTCCGCGCCCGCTGCGCCCAGGAAGGCATCACGGGGGTTTTCTTCGAGGGCGGCACGCAACTGCTGAGCGAACTGCTGCAGGCGCGGGAGCTGGACTACCTTTTCACCTACCATGCCCCGGTGCTGTTGGCGGACGACAAGGGCAAGACCATCCTGCGCGGGTTGCGCACCGAGACCCTGGAGAATGCGATCCGGCTGCGCACGGTGCGGCACGAGGTGCATGGGGACGACGCCCTGATGCGCGGCCACGTGAGCTATCCCGACAAGGTCTTCGTGGACGAGGCGACCTTCAACCGGAAGGTCTATTGATGAATGAGCCGGTAACCCGCGGGGTGGGGGCACCCCGCCTACAATGGATTCATCTGGCCACGGGGAATGCCCACAAGGCGGAGGAATTTCAGCGACTGGCCGACGAATCGGGCCTGGCGCTGCGCATCGTGCCGGCCGCCCGCATGCCCGCGGTGCCTGAGGACACGGGCACGTTTGTCGGCAACGCCCGCCAGAAGGCTGCGGCCCTGAGGGCGCTGCTTCCCGCCGAAGCCTGGGTGCTGGCCGATGACAGCGGGGTGTGTGTCGAGGCGCTCGATGGCGCCCCCGGGGTGGAATCGGCTTATTTTGCCGGGCCGCAGCACGACAGCGCGGCCAACCTGCGCAAACTGACCGAGGTCATGCGCGAGGTGCCGGCCGGCCGGCGCGGGGCGTATTTCCTCTGTGTGCTGGTGTTGAGCGGACCCAAGGGGCAGGAACTGGTCTGCGAAGGCCGGTGCGACGGCGTGCTGGCGCGGGAACCGGCCGGGGGGCGGGGTTTTGGCTACGATCCGCTGTTTATTCCGGACGGTTACACCTGCACCTATGCCCAGCTGGACGAGGCCGCCAAAAACAAAATCAGCCACCGCGGACACGCGTGGCTGATCTTGGCAGAGTGGCTGGGTAGCCGGGCTGATCAGGATTGCATGCACCACCAATATGACTGAAGCGGGAACAAAATGAAACAGCCCTATGTCTGGGTATAAGCCTCTAACCGGCGGAATCGTCAGGCCAAACTGGGTTTGCCGGCCTCGACAAACAGGGCGGCCGCCTGGGTGCGGCGGGTGATGTTCAGTTTGCTGAAGATGGTCGCGAGGTAGTTTTTCACCGTTTTCTCGGTGAGGCCGAGCTGGTCGCCGATTTCCTTGTTGGTCAGGCCGCTGGCGAGCAGGGCCACCACGCGGTGCTCCTGGGGGGAAAGCTGCGCCAGTTTTTCGGCGGCGCCGGGCGCGCCGCGGTTTTTCACGAGGTTCATCACTTTCCCGGCCATGGAGGCATCGAGGACCGAATCACCCCGGGCCACGGCCCGCAGGGCGCTGGCGAGGGAGGCCCCGTCGTTTTCCTTGAGCAGGTAACCCTTGGCCCCGGCGGCGATGGCGTCCTGCATGTGGCGTTCACTGCTGCTGGAGGTGAGGATCAGCACGGCGGCATGCGGCTGGGCTTTCAAGAGTTCGCGGCAGGCGAGCAGACCGGATTTGTCCGGCAGGTGCAGATCGAGCAGAATCACGTCGGGCTTGAGCCGCGCCCCGGCCTCGACCCCGGCGGCGGCCGTGCCGGCCTCGCCGACGATGGTGATGTCGGGGCAATCCTCGAGCGCACTGCGCAGTCCCAGCCGGATGATCGGGCTGTCATCGATCAGGAGGACCCGGATGGGCTTGGCGGAGGCGGCGCTCATGTAGTGGCGGGGACGGGCAGGTTGAGGATGATGCGGGTGCCCTTGCCGGGAGTCGACTCCACCTGCAGGCTGCCCCCGAGAGCCAGGGCGCGCGCCTGCATGTTGTCGAGGCCGTGGCCGCGGCTGCCCGCGGGGGTGAAGCCGATGCCATCATCATGCACGGAAAGGGCAAAGGCCTCGTCGCTCCGCCCGGCCAGCAGGGTGATATGCCGGGCCTGCCCATGGCGCAGGCTGTTGCTGAGGGCCTCGCGCAGGATGTTCATGATCTCGGCCACTTGGTGGGAGGGAATCAGTTCCACGGTCGCAGGGTCGAGCCGGCGCTCGATCCGCGCCTCATCCTCGGCGGGCAGCGAGCCGATCAGGCCCGCAAGGGCGGCGGCGAACGACAGGCCGTTGACGCGACCCGGTTCCAAGTCCTGCAAATAGGCCCGCACTTCCTGGTTCACGCGGCGCAACTCGGTCAGGCACTGGTCGGTGCGCTGCTTCATCTCGGGCGAGAGCGATGATTTCTTCTGGACGCTTTCCAGCGTCAGGCAGACGGCATAAAGTGTCTGGCAGATGTTGTCGTGCAAATCGCGGCCGAGGCGGACGCGCTCAGCCACCGAATGGCCGAGCAGAGTCCGGTTGACCTGCAGGTCCTCCTCGGCCCGCAGGCGGGCCCCGTGTTCCACCACGAGGGCCGCGGTGCGTTCATTGGAAAGCCGGGCGAACTGCTCCATGCCGACGGCCTGGGCGCGCGCGGCGGCCCACGGCAGGCGGGTGCCGCCATCCGCCGGCAGGCCCCCGCGGGCTTCCAGGACAACAATCAGCAGGGGCACCAGGGCCAGCAGCAGGGCCAGCAGGACGACGACGGCCAGGATGCGCTGGTGCATCACCTGGCTGCGCAGAAGGGCCGGCGCCGCAAAAGTCACCCGGGCTTCCCAGCCGGAGGCACTGGCGATCCGGTGCGTGAAACCGAGACTGGCGGGACTGGCGGGCAGGGTTGGGGCGGGCGAACCGGTCTGCACCAGTTGCACCCTGCCGCCGACCATGGCGCCCAATTCGGCCTCAAAGGTGGCATCCCATTTTTCCGGCGGCAGTCCACTGACCGCGATGATCCGCCCGAGCCGGGCCTGCTGCTCCTCAATGGCCAGGTTCTGCAGCTGCCGGGTCTCCCGCCCGAGCCACCACTGCAAGGCCAGCGCCGCGCCGAGGAAGAGCAGGAGAAGCATTATGGCCAGGCCGATCGAGCGGGTATTGGGGTTCATGAAGGACGACCAAAGCCAATACTAGGCCC
Organism: Opitutaceae bacterium; assembly: GCA_043745015.1. Classification (GTDB taxonomy): domain Bacteria; phylum Verrucomicrobiota; class Verrucomicrobiia; order Opitutales; family Opitutaceae; genus Lacunisphaera. The sequence continues at coordinate 12,517 of JAYTUA010000239.1, forward strand.
CGGCGGACGGCCACGTCAAAACCTTCGACAATGGCCGGCTGCTGGCTACATCTTTTGACCCTTTTATGCAGTCATTCTACATCACGACCGCCATTGACTACGTGAACGGTTCGCCGCACCTGGGCCACGCCTATGAAAAGGTGCTGACGGATGTCATTGCCCGGTTCCGGCGGCAGATGGGGGACAAGGTGCATTTCCTGACCGGGGTCGATGAGCATGGGCAAAAGGTCCAGGCCAGCGCCAAGGCGCGCGGCATCCCGCCCCAGCAGTTCGTGGATAAGGTCAGCGCCGAGTTCCGGGCGCTGCTGCCGAAGCTCAACATCGCCAACGACGACTTCATCCGCACCACCGAGCCGCGCCACAAGCAGGTCGTCCGCGCCGTGCTGCAGCAGCTCTTCGACAAGGGCGAGATCTACCAGGCCGAATACCAGGGGTTCTACTCGACCCGGCAGGAGCAGTTCCTGCAGGACAAGGACCGCAACTCCGACGGCACCTGGCCGGAGATTTTTGGCGACGTGACGGAGATCACAGAGAAGAACTATTTCTTCAAGCTGAAGCAGTATCAGGCGTGGCTCGTCGAGTTCCTGGCGAAGCGCCCGGATTTTATTTTCCCCGCGTTCCGCCAGAAGCAGGTCGTCGAGTTTCTCAAGGAGCCGCTCAACGACCTGTGCATCTCGCGCCCGAAGGAACGGCTGGAGTGGGGCATCCCGCTGCCGTTCGACGAGGGCTACGTCACCTACGTGTGGTTCGACGCGCTCATCAACTATTACTCCGCCGTGGCGGACAAGCCCGGGGTCTGGCCCGCGACCTGGCACGTCATCGGCAAGGACATCCTCGTGCCGCCCCACGCGGTCTACTGGCCGATCATGCTGCACGCCGCCGGCCTGCCGCTGCCCGGCGGCATCATCGCCCATGGTTGGTGGATGACGCGCGGGGCGAAAATGTCCAAGAGCACGGGCAATGCGTTGAACCCGCTCGACCTTGTCACCGAGTTCGGCACCGACGCCTTCCGCTATTTTCTCATCCGCGAGATGAATGTCGGCCAGGACAGCGACTTCACCCGCGAGCAGTTTCTCGTCCGCTACAACAGCGAGCTCGCCAACAATCTCGGCAACCTCGTCAACCGCACGCTCAACATGACCACGCGCTTCTCCGCGGGCGTGGTGCCGGCGGCAGACGTCGCGGAAGACCTCGAGCAGAGCCTGCGCGATCTCTGGACGAAGACGCGCGACGAATTCATTCCGTTGTGCGAGGGCTTCCAATTCCACACGGCGCTGGAGCGCGCGATGGTATTTCTCACCGAGACCAACGCCTACATCGAGAAACGCGCGCCGTGGAAACTCGGAAAATCCACTGAAGCCAAAGACGAGGCGCTGCTGCGCACGTCGCTCGCGACGATGGCCGAGGCCCTGCGCCTCGCGGTCGCGATCATCCAGCACGTCACGCCGTCCACGACGGAGAAGATCAACGCCGTGCTCGGCTACACGCCGGGCGCGGTGTGGCGCGACGAATTGAACTGGGGCGGCAAGCTCACGGGAGCGAAAGTCGCGGCGGCCCTCGTGCTCTTCCCCCGGCCGGCCCCGCCGGAGAAGGCGCCGGCAGCGGTCAAGGCGTGAGGGTTTGAGCCCGTGACCATCCTGCCGATCCATCCCGCCGAGAACGCATCGCCGGATGCGCTGCGGGCGTTTCTCGCGCAGTGTCGCGACGCGGCGGTGCGGGAGGGGCGGGCGAAGCTCGTGAGTATCTCGCTCGTGGTGGACGCGCTCGATCCGCTCGCCGTGCTGGAATCGATCTTCGAGCCGGGCGAGCCGCATTTTTATACGGAGCGACCGGGGATTGAGAGCGCGATCGCCGGGGCGGAGGTGGCGGTCGCGCACGAGGCGCACGGGCCGGGCCGGTTCGCGGAGGTGCAGCGGTTCGTCGATGAAACGCTCGCGCACACCATCGCCGTGGGGGATGTAAACGCGCCGTTTGGCGGGCCGCATTTTTTCGCGGGTTTCGCGTTTCACGAGGAAGTTGAAGCCGGCGAGAGTTTCCCCGCGGCGCGCGTCTTTGTGCCGCGCTGGCAGGTGGCGAAGGCGGGAACGACGACAACGGCGGTGGCGAATCTGCTGGTGACGCCCGGTGCCGACCTCGGCGCGCTGGCCGAACGCGTCTGGCGGGCGCACGCGAAATTTCGCGGTTTCCGCTATGGCGAGCCGACTCCGGCCGAGTCTCCCGCAGCGGCGGTGCCACGCTTCACGACGACGGAGGCGGGCGACTATCGCGCGGCGGTGGCGACGGCGCTGGCACGCATCGCGGCGGGAGAATTCAAAAAGATCGTGCTGGCGCGGGCGCGCGATGTGCGGTCCGACCAGCCGCTGCATCCGTTGCGCGTCCTGAACGGACTGCGCCAGCGTTTTCCGGATTGTTACTCGTTCTCCTTCGCGAACGGCCGCGGGCAGAGTT
>JAYTUA010000240.1:0-3770 GCA_043745015.1 Opitutaceae bacterium
GTCCCGCAATCCCTCCATGAACAACGAACCTAAAATACACCCGTGGCAGAAGGTGCTCGATAACCCCTGGCTGCTCCTCGTCCTCGGCGTCCTCATCCCGGTCCTGTCCTACACCGTGTGGGGCTGGATCGAACTCGCCCTCACCAAACCCGCGCTGCTGCCCTAACCCCTCCCGCCATGAGTCTTCGCCCCCTTACCGCCCCTTGGTTCCACGCCCCGGCCGGCCACGAGAAAATCTGGCTCGGCTGCGCCATTCTCTGGTGCTTCGTGATGTCGCTGATGATGCCCTACTGGCATTTCCGCGGGAAACAGAACAGCACCGGCGAGGCCTACACGGTCCAGCCCGCGGAATTTCTGGCGCGGACGGAGCAATTCGTCGCCGCCAACCGGGTCGGCACTTTCAAGAACCCCAGCACCGCCAACGCGCTGCTGCAGGAGCTGCCCCTCGTCGAGCCGCCGGCCGGCGGTGACGCCTACCTCATCGGCCGCATGTGGCAGTGGTATCCCGCGCTGCGTCTCCGCCAGGGCGAGACCTACCGGTTGCACCTGTCGTCGCTCGACCTGCAGCACGGTTTTTCCCTGCAGCCAATCAACATGAACTTCCAGGTGCTGCCCGGTTACGACCACATCCTCACCCTCACGCCCACCTCGAAGGGGGAATTCACCATCGTCTGCAATGAATTCTGCGGCGCGGGCCATTCCAGCATGTCGGGCAAAATTTTCGTCGAATAAATCCACCCCATGTCCACCACCTCTCATAATCTCGCTGCTCCCGGCACGCCCGGCCGCGTGTGCGGCACCACCGGCCTGAGTGTCTGCCTCGATGCCCAGCGCTTCATCAAGCTCAACGCCGTCTGCGGCATTGTCTTCCTGCTGCTCGGCGGCATCGCGGCGCTGCTGCTGGCCCTGACCCGCTGGCAGACTGTCCATCTGCTGCCCGTGGACTGGTTCTACCGCGTCCTGACCTTTCACGGCATCAACATGCTGATCCTCTGGATCCTGTTCTTCGAGGTCGCCATCCTCTACTTCGCCTGCACGACGCCGCTCAACGCCCGGCTCTTCTCGCGCAAGGTGGCCTGGGTTTCGTTCCTGCTGATGCTCACGGGTGCCGTGATGGTGGACTACATCATCCTCGCCGGGCAGGCCGACGTGATGATGACCTCCTACCTGCCGCTGCTGGCGCATCCGCTCTTCTACCTCGGCATCATCCTCGTGGCCGTGGGCACGCTGACCGGCGTCTTCAATTATTTCGCCACGCTCTATGTGGCGAAACGCGACCAGGCCTACACCGGCTCCGTGCCCATCGTGACCTTCGGGGCCACGGCGGCCGCCATCATTGCGGTCGTCACGCTGCTGCACGGGGCGGTCGTGATGATCCCGACCTTCACCTACTCGATGGGTTGGACGGCCCAGCCCGATCCGGCGTGGTATCGCCTCATTTGGTGGGGCCTCGGCCACCAGTCGCAGCAGGTCAATGTCTGCGCGATGGTCAGTGTCTGGTATCTGCTGACCCACATCGTCGTCGGGGCGAAGCCGATCAACGAGGCCGTGTGCCGCACGGCGTTCGTGCTCTACATTCTCTTCATCAACCTGGCCTCGGCGCACCACTTGCTCGTCGATCCCGGCGTCGGCGCCACCTGGAAGATCTGGAACACCTCCTACGCCATGTATCTCGCGGTGCTGGCCTCGATGGTCCACGGCTTCACCGTGCCGGCGGGCGTCGAGCTCGCCATGCGGGAGAAGGGCTACACCAGCGGCATCTTCGGCTGGGTCACGGCCCTGCCCTGGAAGAACCCGGCTTTCTCCGCCACCGCGCTGTCGCTCGTCATCTTCGGCTTCCTCGGCGGCATCACCGGCGTCACCCTCGGCACGCAGCAGATCAACATCATCGCGCACAACACGCTGCGCATCCCCGGCCACTTCCATGTGACCGTGGTCGGGGGCACGACGCTCGCCTTCATGGGGCTCGCTTACTACGTGATTCCGCTGATTTTCCAGCGCGACTTCATCTTCCGCGGCGTGGCCCGCGTGCAGCCGTGGTTGTTCGGCCTCGGCATCACGTTGCTTTCGTTCGGCATGTCCTTCGCGGGATCGATGGGGGTTTCGCGCCGCAGCTGGGATATCGACGCGCAGGGCGTCTATGGCCCCGCGGCCCACCTCTGGCTCGGGGTGCTCGGCATCGGCGGCGTACTCGCCTTCCTTGGCCTGCTCATCTTCGCGCTGCTGTGTGTCGGCACGTTGTTCTTCGGCGCGAAAATCGCGGGGCGCGCCATGACCGACTGGGGCACGGCCCCGGCCCTCGCCGGCAGCCGGCCGGGTTCGCTGGCCGATGACCACTATGCCGTCAAAGGCACGATGGTCCTCACGCTCGTTTTCCTCGCGTGTTTCGCCGTGTATTACTTCGCCAACTGGAAGGCGCTCGCCGACGTCTGGCCGGTGCGCTGAGCAATGTCATGCCAAGCCAACACACCCCGGCGCTGTGCGCCACCCCTCTCAAGAGGGGATTCCAAGCCTCCGCTTCCGAAAATCCCCTCTTGAGAGGGGTGCCCGTCAGGGCGGGGTGTGTGACCAACACCCGCACGGATCTGAAATATTCGAGCTAACAATATGTCCGCGCCCGTCGCATTCAGCCTACCGCCCGGAGGCATGGTTCCGCCGCCCGCCCCGGACGGCAGTGCGGCCGGACGTTTTCTCACCGGGCCCGGCTTGCTCGTGTTTCTGCTCACGGCCCTCGCGGGCTATGAGGCGTTCCTGCTGGTGACAATCTTTGGCCCCACGGAGGGCGGATGGCTCGGCGACTTCGTCCGCGATTTTCAGCTCTGGTGTTACCGGAGTGATCCGCGCACGGGCGGCATCTCGTGGCTGGCCGTTTCGGTGATGATGGCCGAGCCCGTCTTTGTGGTTGGCGTGGCCGCGCTGCTGTGGCGGCAGATGTTTCTGCAACTGCGCTCGCCCCGGGTCTGGTTCACGCACGTCCGGGCGGTCGGGGCGGCCGTTGCCCTCGTTGCGGGCTGTGCCGGTGGCTTGGTCTATTATGCGCGGGTCGATGCAGCGCGTGCGTTGATCCTGCCGCCTTTCCCGGGTGAGCGCATCCGCGTGCACCTGGCACTGCCGGCCACACCGTTGGTGGACCAGAAAGGCGCCGCGTTCCATTTTGCCGATCTGCGCGGGCGGGTGGTGCTCATCACCGGGGTTTACGCCGCTTGCACCACGGCCTGTCCGGAGATATTCCTCGAAGTCAAAAAACTCCTCGACGAACTGCCGGCCGGGGAGCGCGCCGGCCTGAGTGTCGTGGCCCTGTCGCTGAATCCGGAATACGAGACGGCCGCGCTGATGGACGCCGTCGCCGGCGGGCGCGGTTTCACCCATCCCGAGTTCCGCTACGTCAACGGCCAGCAGCCGGCCGAGATGCACGACCTGCTGACGCGCCTGCAATTCTCGGCCACGCGCAATCCGTCGACCGGCGTCATCGACCACGCCAATCTCTTCCTGCTCGTCGACCGGGCCAATCATATCGCTTACCGCTTCACGTTGGACCCGCGCCACCGCGCCTGGCTGCGGACCGGCCTGCGTCAATTGCTCCGCGAAGCCCATGCCGACGCACCACCAGCATCCTGACGTCGATTGCGAGGTGCTGGCTGATACCATGGAGCCGTCGGCTGCCGCCCCCGGGAGCCAACCGCCGCCGCCGCCGGTGCGGGCCGCCCGGCTCCTCGCCGCCGGGGACGGTTGGCTTACGCGGCTCGACACGCTGCTCGAGCGCTGGCTGC
>JAYTUA010000241.1:0-3765 GCA_043745015.1 Opitutaceae bacterium
GGGGGTGAAGAGCTTGACCGGCTCGCCGGTGTGCAGGTTCGGGAGGAAACGGCTGAGCCAGCGGCTGAAATTCTCCGGGGGCAGCACGGCCGCCATCACTTCGGCCTCGGTCAGGGCCGGCGACAGGAAATCCTCGCCGGACGGTTCCCAGCGCGCCCCGTAATCGGTGTCGTGACCAAACCAATAAGCCATGCGGCTGGTGCAAAAAAGCTTCAGCTCCTGGTCGTCCGCCGTGCGGGCGTAGTCGAGGGCCAGCTTGACGGCGAAAGCGGTGTTGTTGTGCACGCCGTGACGGATCGGGTGGGTCAGGGCGGGCAGGTAGGCGAGCAAGCCCTCGCGTACAATCCTGACCAGGGGCGAGAGATTGCCGGCCAGCGCCCGATCATAACTGCGCAGTTCCTCCGCCAGCTTGAGCAGCCAGGCCCAGCCGTAAGGCCGCTCGAAAAATCCCCGGCCCGGCTCCAGAAAATACGCGGCTTCCGCCGTGATTTTATCCGCGGACAGGTTTTCCCGGAGCAGACGGTCGATCTCGGCGCGCTCCGGCAGTTCGGGGAAAAGGCGGGCCAGGCGGGCCAGCATGCAGTGCTGGTGCACACAGGAGTGCCAGTCGTAACTGCCATAAAACGCCGGATGCAGCTCGCGCGGGGTGCGGGCATCATCCGGCGAGTTCATCACATGCTGCAGCAGGTGGGGGTGCTCACGGCGGGCATTGGCCAGGCCCAGCCGGGCGAATTCGGAAGCCTGGCCGGTCAGGAGGGTGGGGAAAGTGGTGGGCACGGGCAGGCAGACTAAACGAAATGAAAGTTTAAGTTGAAGAAGAAACCCTGCCGCATAAGTTGTGCCGGTCACCACTTTTTGCCCACCATGAAAATCAAAGCTTACCTCAAGCCGTCCTGCGGCTGGTCCAACGGCGTCCGGGCCATCATGCGCAAGCACAGCCTAGAGTTTGAGGACATCGATATCATCAACAACCGCGCCAACTACGAGGAGATGGTGCGCAAGTCCGCCCAGCCACTCTCGCCCTGTGTCGAGATTGACGGCGTGATGCTCGCCGACATCTCGGGCGAGGAAGTCGAGAACTACATGCTCGCCAACAATCTCGTGCAGGTCAACGCGGCGGCCGCCGGGGTTGCCACCAACGCCGGCTGCTCCGACGAGGAGCATGCCCGCCAGCAGGCCAAGCCGGTGCGGTTTTTCTGAGCCGGTCGCCCGGAGCCTGCCACTCGCCGGACCCGTCGCGGTCCGGCTTTTTTTCGCCCGCATTTCGCGAAGCGAGAAAGCGGGACGGACACAACCGCGGCCAGCAGGCCGAGGAGGCTGTTGACCCGGCGACCCGCTGGCCGGTTCAACCGCTGGTAACCTTGGCCTTGTCGTCCTCGAGTGCGTTGTTGATGTCAGTCCGCTTCACATCGAACTTGGCGTTGAGTTCGTCGAGGGCGGTTTGCAGCGCGTTCTTCGCACTGTCGCGCGCGGCCACCAGCTTGTTGTACTCAGGGTCGGTGGCGGGATTGTAGGCCGCGGCCGCGCTGCCCTTGGCGGCGTTGTCCATCACGTGCTTCGACACCATGGCCCCGAGGTCGCGTTCCGCGGCGTTGATCTTGGTCATGTGGGCGAAGCGCAGCTTGGCGGTCTCGGCGGCCAGCTCCAGGTCGAGGTCGTCGAGCTGCTGCTGGTATTTGTCGGCGAGCTCCGCGAGGCGGACCGCCTGGTCGCGTTGCTTCGCCGCATCGTCACCCGACACCTGGTTGGCGTCGAGCTTGGCGCGTTCGAGGGCATACTTGCGGTTGATGGCCTTCCGCTCGCGGTTGAAGGGCGCCTGCATGGCCGGCTCCAGCTGGTTGGCCACCTGGTTGTCGAGTTCGTTCTGGAGAAACTGGTATTGGGAAAGCTTCGCGGTGTCGATCGCGGCCATGCTGCCGGTGGCGACCACCGCGGCGGTGCTGCTCATGGCCGTGCTGTTTATGTCGCGCTGGATCTTGGCGAGATCGTCACGCTTGCGGGAGTCGAGCTTGATCCGCTCCAGCTTCTCGGCCTGGTCGACCTTCTGGAGTTCGCGGCCCTCCTTGCGTTCGATCTCCTGTTGTTGGCGGGCATAGGCGGCGGGATCAGGATCGGCGAGGCCGGCGAGGGGGGCGGCGAGAAGCAGGACAAGCAGGGAGCGGAGAGAGCGCATGGTGCAGGACAGGCTGGCGGGCGATCACCGGGTTAGCGAGGGCGGATGTGCCGCGGCGGGCTTGCCAGCAGCGGGCCGCCGCCTTTTTTTGGTGCCATGCCCTCGCGCCCCCTACCCGGCTCCTCCGGGGAAGTGCTGACCAGCCTCCCGTCGGCCTACACGCCGCACGCCGCCACGGGCCTGCTGCACCTGCCGCGTTTCCTGGCCAAGTGCCAATACGTGAAGGCGCACGGCGCGCTGCCGGCCAGCTACGCCAAGAATTTCAAGCGCGGCATGGACCGCTTCCTCTGCCTGCATCTCGGCATCGACCCCGCCGCCGTGGAGAAAATCGTGCACGAGTCGACCACCACCGAGGAGATCGACAGCAAGCTGAAAGCTCTTTTTCCCGCCGAGGTCCGCGCAGCCAAGTGGAACCGCGACTATGTGCAGAAGGGCCTGACCCCGAGCGGCCGCGAGTTCCTGAAGGAGGCGCTGACGAACATGGGTTGCGCCGACCGGGTGGAGCAGATCGTCAGCGTCGTGGACCTGATCGAGTTCGACGAGGGCCGGATCGAATGAACCTGCTGGTGGACCTCTTCGTCTTTCTCCTCGGCCTGCTGGTCCTCTGGCTGTGGTGCCGGCCGAAGAAGAAGTGACCGGTGGCCCTCACCCGGCGCGGCTCCATTCCCGCGGGGTGGGGCACCCCGCTCACAACGGAAAGAGAGCCTGCCTTAAAGACCCCGGAGTTTGCTCCGGGGCATCCTTTATTTGCCAAGCGTGGCGATGACGTTGCGAAAATTGGCGAGACCGGCCTCGATGTTCTCGATGATTTCCTCTGCGAGATCGGCGGGCTCGGGGAGATTGTCGAGGTCGGCGAGGCTGTCGTCCTTCAGCCAGAAAAGGTCCAGACTGGTCTTGTCGCGCGCGGCCAGCTCGGCGTGCGTGAACCTCCGCCAGCGGCCCGTCGGCTTCTTTTCCGCGTGCCAGGTCGCCTTGCGCTTGTGACGGTTCTCCGGGTTGTAGCAGGCGATGAACTCAGCGAGATCGTCGAGCCGCAGCGGCTTTCGCTTCAGCGTGTGATGGATGTTGGTGCGGTAGTCGTAATACCAGACCTCGCTTGTCGCGGTGGCTTTGCTGGCGGGGCGATTGTCGAAGAAGAGCACGTTGGCCTTCACGCCGTTGGCGTAGAAGATGCCCGTCGGCAGGCGGAGGATGGTGTGGAGCTCGGCTGTTTCCATGAGCCGCTTGCGCACGATCTCGCCCGCGCCGCCCTCGAAGAGGACATTGTCGGGCAACACCACGGCGGCGCGGCCGGTGGTCTTGAGCAGCGAGCGGATGTGCTGGAGGAAGTTGAGCTGCTTGTTGGACGTCGTGGCCCAGAAGTCCTGCCGGTTGTAAACGAGGTCCTCCTTCTCCTGTTCGCCTTCCTCGTTGGTGAAGGTCATGGAGCTCTTCTTGCCGAAGGGCGGATTGGCGAGCACGTAGTCCACGGTTTGCGCCGGCTGGGCGATAAGGGCGTCGGTCGAGGCGATGAGGCTGTCGCCGTCGATCTCGCCGATGTTGTGGAGGAAGAGATTCATCAGGCACAGGCGGCGGGTGCCGGCGACGATCTC
>JAYTUA010000242.1:0-14503 GCA_043745015.1 Opitutaceae bacterium
GCGCTTCGTGCGCCACCCGGGCTGGCACCAGTGGTTCCCGCGGGTCACCGCCCATTTCAGTCCGTTGCTGACCGCGCCCGTTTTCGAGCAGGTCTCCCATACCGTGGCCCGCCAGAAGCTCGCCACCTGGCTGCGCGACCGGATGACGCTGCAGCAGTTCGAGACCGAGATGGAATTCGGCCCGCAAAACCTGCTGGCCGCCATCGCCGAGACCGCGGCCAACATCCCCGGCCGCATCGCCCTCGAGGACGTGACGTTCCAGGAACTCACCTACCGCCGGCTGCTGGTCGGCGCGGACGTGCTGGCCGGCGAGTGGCGGCGGCGGCTGGGCCCGGCCGCCGGGGAACGCATCGGGGTGCTGTTGCCCAACGTGAACACTCAGCCGGTCACGCTGCTCAGCCTGTGGGCCGCGCAAAAGGTGCCGGCCATGTTGAATTACTCCACCGGCATCCCGGTCATGCTGGTCTGCGCGCAGCTCGCGGGGCTGAAGCACCTCATCACCTCGCGGCAATTCCTGGAGAAGGCGCGACTCAACGTGGCCCCGCTCGCCGCGGCCGGCATCATCTTCCACTACCTCGAGGATATCCGGCCGGAAATCTCCGGCTTCGCCAAAATCGCCGCGCTGGTCCGGCACACGCTTGATTGCGGGGCCGGGCTGCGCGCCGAGGACACCGCCGTGGTGCTCTTCACCAGCGGCTCGGAGGGCGTACCCAAGGGCGTCGAGCTCACCCACCGCAACCTGCTCGCCAACGTCCGCCAGGCCAACGCGGTCATCGACGTGACGGATGCCGACCGGTTCTTCAACACGCTCCCGATGTTCCACAGCTTCGGCCTGCTCGGCGGCACGCTGTTCCCGCTCGTGCGGGGCTGCTACACCTTTCTCTACCCGTCGCCGCTGCACTACCGGGTGGTGCCCACGCTGGTCTATGATCGCGTCTGCACCGTGCTGCTGGGCACAAACACTTTCCTCAGCGGCTATGCGCGCAAGGCGCACGCCTACGACTTCAACTCGCTGCGCTACCTCATCGCCGGCGCCGAGAAGGTGCAGACCGCGACGCTCGACACCTGGGCGCGGAAATTCGGCGTGCGCATCCTCGAGGGTTATGGCGCCACCGAGTGCAGTCCGCTGATCAGCCTCAACACCCGCATGGAGCCGTCTGTCGGCTCCGCCGGCCGGCTGGTGCCCGGCCTGGCGCACCGGCTGGAACCGGTCGAGGGCGTCGCGGAGGGCGGGCGGCTGTTTGTGCGCGGACCGAACGTGATGAAGGGCTACCTGAATCCCGACGCCCAGGCGAAGTTCGCCGCACTCGCCGGCTGGTATGACACCGGCGACATCGTGCAGGTGGATGCCGACGGCTACTTGCACATTCTCGGCCGGCTGAAACGCTTCGCCAAGATCAGCGGCGAGATGGTCAGCCTCACAGCCGTCGAGGACGCCCTCGCCGGCGCCTTCCCGCAGTTCGGCCTGCGCTGCGCCGTGGCGGTCATCGCCCGGCCCGACGCGGACAAGGGCGAGAAACTCATCGCCGTCACCAACGAGCCGAAGCTGCAGCTCGCCGACGTGCGGGCGGCCATCAAGGCGAAGGGCCTGAACAATCTTTGCGCGCCACGCGAAATCGTGGTCGTCGCCACCATTCCCAAGCTCGGCACCGGCAAGACCGACCACCGTGAACTGGGAAAACTCATCGCCGCCCCAGGAGGACACTGACATGAACCACCCCATCCGCCCGGAAACTCCCGCCCCGATCCGCCGCCCCGCGCCGGTTTATCCCTTCCCCCAGGCGGAGGCCTCCTTCGTGCTCGGCCTGGCTGACGCCGAGGACCGTGAGGAAATCTACCGGCTGCGCCACGAGATCTACGCCCGCGAGCTCGGCCAGCATGCCGTCAACGCCACCGGCACGCTGCGCGACCAGCTGGATGCGGTGAACGTCTATCTCACCGCGCGCTGCGGCGGGGAGATCACCGGCTTCGTCAGCCTCACCCCGCCCCGCGCCCCGTCGTTCTCGGTGGACAAATATTTCGCGCGCCCCGCGCTGCCGTTCGCCTTCGACGACCAGCTCTACGAAGTGCGCCTGCTGACCGTGCTGCAACCGCACCGCGGCCGCGAACTGGCCATGCTGCTGATGTATGCCGCCTACCGCTGGGTGGAGGCGCACGGCGGCACGCGCATCGTGGGCATCGGCCGGCGCGAGGTGATGGACCTCTACCAGCGCGTGGGCCTGGAACCCGTGGGACTCACCACGCAGTGCGGCGCCGTCACCTACGACCTCGTGCTTGGCACCATCGCCGGCCTGCGCCGGCGGGCCGCGGAATTCTCCCCGGTGTTGGCCCGGCTGGAGGCGCGCACGGCGTGGCGCCTGCCCTTTCCGTTCCGCCCGCCGGCGGTCTGCTTCCACGGCGGCGCGTTCTTTTCGGCCATCGGCGAATCCTTCGCCACGCTCGAACGCCGCCACGACATCATCAACGCCGACGTGCTCGACGCGTGGTTCCCGCCCGCCCCGGGCGTGACCGACACCTTGCAGGCGCACCTGCCGTGGCTGCTGCGCACTTCGCCGCCGACGGATTGCGCGGGACTGATCGGGGCCATCGCCGCCGCGCGCGGGGTGGCACCGGCCAACATTTTGCCCGGCGCCGGCTCGTCGGATCTGATCTTCCGGGCCTTCCGGCACTGGCTCACCGCCGGCTCGCGCGTGTTGATCCTCGACCCGACCTATGGGGAATACGCCCATGTGCTGGAGCAGGTCATCGGCTGCACCGTGGACCGGCTGCCGCTCGACCGGGCGAACGGCTACGCGGTGGATCTGGCCCGGCTCGCCACCGCGCTCGCGCAGGATTATGATCTGGTCGCGCTCGTGAATCCCAACAGTCCGACCGGCCGGCATGTGCCGCGCGCGCAGCTGGAACAGGTGCTGCGCACGGCCCCCTGGTCCACCCGCATCTGGGTGGACGAAACCTATGTCGAATACGCCGGCGCTGGGCAGTCGCTCGAGCAATTCGCCGCGGCGTCGGAAAACGTCATTGTCTGCAAATCCATGTCCAAGGTCTATGCGCTCAGCGGCGCGCGCGCCGCCTACCTGTGCGCCGGGCCGCACCAGCTCGAGGCGTTGCGGGCCATTACGCCGCCGTGGGTGATCGGCCTGCCGTCGCAGGTCGCCGCGGTGCGCGCGCTCGAAGCCCCGGATTATTACGCCGCCCGGTATGAGGAAACCGCCCGGCTGCGCGAATCCCTCGCGGCCGGCCTGCGCGCGCTCGGCTGGGACGTGCTGCCGGGCATCGCCAATTTCCTTCTCTGCCACCTGCCGGAAACCGGCCCGGATGTCGCCACCCTGGTCACCCGCTGCCGGACGCAGGGCTTGTACTTGCGCGATGCGGCGCAGATGGGCGCCCGGCTGGGACCACGCGCCATTCGCCTCGCCGTAAAGGATCCGGACACCAACCAGCAGATGCTCCGCATTATCCGCGAGGCTTGTCCGTAACAGTCCCCGCGACCCGTCTCGGTCAGTGCTGTTTCAATGTCAGCCAGGCCCGCGCGTAACGCCGGCCGAGTTCACGAAAGGCCGGTGAATCGAAATGGATCTTGTCGCCCTTGTCCGCGAGTCCCTCGGCCGACACGAACGCGCAATGCGGCACAAATTTCGGCAGGCCGGCCAGCACGGCGTTGATCGCTGCACCGTCCTCGCGGAACCGCCCGGTCTCGCCGACGATCACCGGCACCTCCTGCGCGTCGAGGTCGGCCCGCAGGTGCGCGATCATCTTGGCAAAGCGCACGGCATAGGTCGCGGCCAGCTCCGGCTTGCTGTCGGCTTCGCCCTGGTGCCAGAGAATGCCGGCGAGCTGGCCGTGCTTCAGCGCCTCGCGGGCGCGGGCCACGGCGTTGACGTAGTGCGGCTGCCCGGGGTTCCACTCGTCGAGCGCGCTGCCACCGAAGGCGGCGGGCACGAGGCCGATGATGGCGCCGGGGTCGGCGTCGGCGACCACCGCGCCGAAAGTCTTGCCGAGCCCGGTGCCGATGCGCTCGGGCTTGTCGAAATGCATCGGGTCCACCGCCGGCACCCACGCCAGTTCCTTGGTCAGCATGAACACGCGCGGTTGCGGCAGCTGGTCCTGCGCCTCGACCGCGCCGCGCCCGGCCATGTTGGACTGACCGATGAGGAGAAATATCTTCATGGGCTCCGGGGGAGTTTGCGCCCGAACGCCCTGGGTCAGGGCGAGCGACAGGAATATTAATGTGATCCGGGCCAAGGGGGTGATTGCCACAACGGGCACGATGCGGGCAAACGACGGAATCGCAAGTCCGTCATCCCGCCGAGAGCCGGCTGGACTTGAAACCGGAACAGCGGCACCGTGCCCCCATGAAATTTCTCCGTTCCGGCCTCGTGTTCGCGACCACCGCCGCCCTGTTCTCCACCCCGGCCCGAGCCGCCGACCCCGCGTTCGATGCCTGGGTTGACGCGGTGACCACCGAGGCGATGCGGGCCGACCCGACCGGCGCCACCTCCACGCAATACTTCACCGGGGCCGAGCAGGACGCCGCCGACCGGCAGCTCACGCCCATCACCAAGGCCTACCGGGCCGGACGCGTCGCGGTCGCCCGCCAGGTGCTGGCCAAACTCGCCCAATTCGACCGCCGCCAGCTCGACGACCAGCAGCGCGTCTCCGCCGCCATCCTCGAGTGGCAGTTCACCGAGGACGTGAAGGCCGACGCTTTCAACGACTACACTTTTGTCTTCCACCAGTTTCGCGGCCTGCACGTGCGGCTCGTCAATTTCCTCAGCCAGTCCCACCCGATCCGCAACCGGCGCGACATTGAGAACTACCTCGCCCGGCTCGACCTGGTCGCCGCCCAAATGGACGAAGGGATCGCCCAAGCCCGGGCTGCCGCCGTGCGCGGCTTCCTGATGCCCGGCTTCATCACCCAGTCAGCGATCGGCCAGTTCGACCGCTTCCTTGAGGGCGGGGCGGGCAAGAACGTCCTCGTGGTCTCGCTGCGGGAGCGGATGGACAAACTGTCGGGCGCCAACGCCATTAGCGCGAGGGATTACGCGATGTTCGTCAACGCGGCGGGGGACACGGTGCGCGAGGGCATCATCCCCGCCTTCCAGCGCGCCCGGGCGCTCCTGCAGGAACAGTTGCCGCTGACCAACGATCACGCCGGCCTGGGCTGGCTGCCGGGCGGCGACGCGGCCTACGCCAATGCGCTCGCCCGCCACACCACCACGAGCCTCACCCCGCAACAAGTCCACGAGATCGGCCGGAAGGAAGTCGCCCGCATCGAGGCCGAGATGGATGGTTTGCTGAAACAGCTCGGTTACAAGGATGGCTCGATCAAGGCCCGCATGGAGAAACTCGACGCCGACCTGCAGCCACCCGCCGAGCCCGACCCGCGGCCCAAGCTGCTGGCCCGCTACGAGGAGATCCTGCGTGACGCCGGGAAGCGCGCCGACCAGCTCTTCGATCTGCGCCCCAAGGCCCCCTGCGTCGTGAAGCGGGAGCCCGCCTTCACGGAAAAAACCGCCGCCGCCCACTACAACTTCCCCGCCCGCGACGGTTCGCGCCCCGGCACTTTCTGGGCGCCCCTGCCCGGGCCGTTTGAAATCTCCGGCATGCGCACGCTGGTTTATCACGAAGCCATCCCGGGCCACCATTTCCAGATTGCGCTCCAGCAGGAGCTGCCCGGCCTCCCGCGTTTCCGGCAGGATCGCATCTTTGGCGGCGCCACCGCGCACGCCGAGGGCTGGGCGCTCTACGCCGAGCACCTCGCCGCCGAGTCCGGCTGGTATGCCGGCGACGCCGTCGGTCACCTCGGCCAGCTCGACAAGGAACTCTTCCGCGCCCGGCGGCTCGTCGTGGACACCGGCCTGCACGCCATGAAGTGGACCCGCCAGCAGGCCATCGACTACGGCATCAAGGCGGCGGAGGTGGAGCGCTACATCGTGTATCCCGGCCAGGCCTGCTCCTACAAGATCGGCCAGCTGAAGATCCTCGAACTCCGCGCGAAGGCGAAGACCGCCCTCGGCCCGAAATTTTCCCTGAAGGAATTCCACAATACCGTGCTCCGCGCCGGCAACATGCCGCTCGCGGTCTTAACGCAGGTGATTGACGACTGGATCGCGGCCCCGCGTTGAGTCCGCCGCCGCGCTCCGCCGCGGGTCATGCGCGTTTTGTGCAATTTTCGGAGCGCGGAGCACCCTTTACGCTATTGGGCCCGTGGCAATTAGCTGGACGCACCTAAGTGCTGTCCGCCCTTACCCCTTCCGGCACCGACTGCCCTGCCTCTGACTTCATGGTCGTTGGCCAGAGCAGCCATTGCCACCCATCGGGGTAGGGCCGGCACTCCCCCGAACCCTAAAAACATGAAACCTGCCCAATCCCCCACGCTGCTTTTCGCCGCCGCGACCGCCCTCCTGCTGGGTGCCGCCGCCATTACTTCGGCCCAGACGGCCCCCGCCGCCAAAAAGGATGATGTCGTCACCCTGCCGACCTTCACCATCACGGAGGAGCCGGTGAATCCCTACGTGTCGAAGCAGGCGCTCTCCGGCACGCGCGTCGCGATGGACATCCTGGACATCCCGCAAACGGTCTCGGTCGTCACCAGCGATTTCATCAAGGACACGATGAGCCAGCGTATGCTGGATGCCGCCAAATACGTCACCCCGGTCGTCGAATCCACGCTGCCTGTCGGCGGTGACCGTTACACGATCCGTGGTTTCCAGGTCTCGCATGAGTTCGTCGACGGCATGGTTATCTCCGGAGAGGACGGCTACAGCATGTCGCTGGCCCCGTATAACATTGACCGCATCGAGATCATCAAGGGCCCGAACGCGATCCTCGTCCCGGGCGGCGCCCCCGGCGGCCAGTTCAATCCGATCACCAAGTCGCCGATCATGAAGAACCAGTCCTCCGCCACTTTGGAACTCGCCCAGTACATCGGCAATGCCTTCAGCACCGACACGAACCGCATCATTTCGCAGGAGAAGGGCATCGCGGCCCGCATGGTCGCGGCTTATTGGAATTCCGACGGCTACACGAAAAACTTTTACCGCAAGGGCTGGATGCTGGCCCCTTCCGTGAGCTGGCAGCTTTCGCCCAACCATAAGTTCATCGCCAAGGTCGAGATGGTCTACAACGCCGAGTCCACGGGCATCTCGGTCCCGATGGATCCCAGCATCGGCAGCGACGGCTATGCCATTATCGCCCGCGGCCTGCCGCGCGACTTTTCCTTCGGCAGCGATCTGGACTACCGCGTGCGCAAGACCGCCCGCATCACCCTCGAGCTGCTTTCCACCCTGAGCGATCACGTCACGTCACGCCTGGTGCTCTCCGGCGACCATATCATCCGCGAGGAGCAGGGCGGCACCAGTGCCGCGATCTTCTTCCCCAATGGCAGCGGCGGCTTCACGGCCTTCAACCCCACCCGCAACCCGACGACCGGCAAATACGAGCCCGGCACCACCTGGACGGTGAATAATTCCGGCCCCTTTGCCATCGCCACCTCGACGGCTACGCCGATCCCCGACCCCAGCACCTGGATTTTCCGGCGCAACAACGGCGCCAACCGGCTTTACTACAATGAGGCGCATCTGCGCAACGACTACGCGGCCAACTTTGAAGGCGATGTCTGGAAATCCACCACCATCGGCGGCCTGGCGGCCAACTTCTCCAAGACCAAATGGAAAAGCTACATCGGCCAGCCCCAGGGACCGGATGTGCCGAATACCCCGGCCGGGATCGCCGCCATCTCCTATCTGCCCCAAAACTACCCGGAACCGGCCTCACCCAACAGCGGCCAGAACAAGACCGCCAAGCTGAGCGAACTGCAGCTCTATGTATATGAAACCGCCCGTTTCTTCCAGGACCGCCTGCTGCTCTCCGGCGGCGTGTCGCGCTACTACGGCACGCTGAGCCGCACCGACACGAGCGGGGTCCAGCCGATCGGCCAGCCCTCCTTGAGTATTTCCACCACCGCCAAAAGCTACGGCGTGGTGGTGAAACCCATCCCGGGGATTTCCCTCTACTACAGCTATAATACTTCCGGCGCGACGATGCCCGGCTCGCTGTCGGCGGGCAACCCCGGCATCGCGGTGCCGGCCTTCAAGCCCTCGGACGGCAACCAGAAGGAATTCGGCGCCAAGGCGTCCCTGCTCAACAACTCGCTGACGCTCGCCTTGTCGCACTTCAACATCTACCAGTCGAACTACGCGGTGCCGAACAGCGAGTACTACACCCTGGTCGCGCAGGGCAACCAGGCCGCCGCCAACGCGCTCTCGACCAGCACCTACCTGAACGTCATTTCGAAGGGCTGGGAGTTCGAAGGCAGCTATGCCGTGAACAAGAACCTCACCCTGATCGGCAATTACACGACGTTCGAATACCGCCAGCCCACCGGCGTGCGCATCCGGGGGGTGCCGGACAAGCATTGGGCGGCCTTCGCCGACTACCGCTTCACCGAGGGCCCCCTGGCCAACTTCGGCATCAACATCGGTTTCGACGGCAAGTCCGACATGGTGGGTGAAAGCGTGACCGCCCTCACCACCACCAAGCCGCTGCAGGGCCTCACCGCGACCTTCCCCGGCGTCGCCGCCGGCTTCGTGCCCCAGCAGGCCAGCTACAAGTATGACGGACGCACCTTGGTCAACCTGGGCTTCTCCTATCATGCGAAAGAGTGGACGGCCCGGATTCAAGGCAGCAACCTGCTCGACAAGGATTACATCATGGTCGGAGGCAGCCGCACCGCGATCGCCGTGGGCAATCCCCGTGAATGGCGGGCGACGATCACCTATAACTTCTGATCGGCTTGGGGTTTGGTAACATCGGCCGCCTCCCGGTGGCCCATCGAGGCCGGTCCCGACTCGGACTGGCCGAATAGGGCGGGACTCGTTTCGGGCGTCGCCGGGTCCAGCATGAGTCGACCCCACCCGACCTGATTCATGCTTCGCTATTTCGCCAATGGACGCATTCGCTGGAAAAATGGCATGCGCTGCAATACGCGCACCAATTGGGAAATCTATGCCGTGATTGACGGGCGCTGCGGGGTGGCGTTCCGCGATGGGGCCCGCCCGGCCCTCCAGGAACACATGCTGTGGGTTTTTGCCCCGGAGTGTCCGCATGCCTGGATCGACGACGGCCACCACACCTACCACCGCCTCTCGCTGCATTTCAGCAGCGTCCCCTATCCCCTCGACGAGATCGTGCGTGCCAACGGTGGCTGGCTGGCCCGGCCGCTGGCGGCCACCGACATCGTCCGGCTGCAGGCCATCGCGGGCAACCTCGAGCAGCATTTCTGCTCGCCCCTTGTCGCCAGCCCCCTGCACTTTCAGCGCGGCCTGATGGATCTTTCCCTGTTGCTGCTCGAGGGCCAGCCCCGCGCCGCCGAACCGATGGCCCTCACCGCTGTCGCCAGCTTCCGCGTCGAGCGGGCCCTCTCCTGGTATACCGAGCACCTCGCCCGCAATCCCTCCGTCAAGGAGGTCGCTGAGGTCATCCATGTTTCGCCCAGCCACCTGCGCCGGTTGTTCGCGGAGGTGCGGCAGGCCAGCCCCAAGGAACTTTTCCGCCGCGTCCGCATTGAAAAGGCGCAGGACCTCATGGGCCGGACCAACCTGACCCTCGATGAGATTGCCGGGCCCTGCGGCTATGCCAGCGCCAGCCATTTTTGCCGGGACTACAAGGCCACCCATCACTTCACGCCCTCGACCTGGCGCCGGTGGCTGATCGATCGCTTCACCCGGCCCCTGCCGGCCGGGATTATCCCCGTGCGGCAATTCAGCGCCCGGCCCGGGGAACGCACCCTCCGCGCCTGAGCCGCCTTAGCTGCGGAGGGGCGGCGGCTCGCGCGCCTCGCTTTGCTCGATGAGATCAAATGAGGTGATGGCCGTGAGGTGCGCCCCATCCGGCTCCAGCCGGATGCCGGCGAGGTAGGATGTAACGCGGTCATTCCACCCAATCTTCCGCGAGTGTTCGTTCCAAACATGGGTTTGCATGCGGTTGGGGCGGAGTCCGGTCGTGAAAATCCATTCGGCCACCTCGGCGTCTGCCAGACCGCCTATGACCTTCGCCTCCACCTCTTCAAACTTCACGTTGAGCAGACCGCAGAGCTGGCCGTCGAGCCCGATGGCGAGGCCGTAGTTGCGCTGGAAATGCTCGGGAAGTTTTCCCGCCGCCCTGAGCCGGATCTTGTCGAGCATGCGGCCGAGGTGGTGCAGGCCGCCGAGGGTTTTGTCGTAGGGTGAACGCAGGCCTTCAACACGGGGCATGGCGCGATTGAACCGACGGCCGTTGGCTTGGCGAACCGATTTTCGCCTTTGCGGAGTTGCGCCCACCCTTCGGCTGGGTAGCTTCCCGCCCGATGCAATACCGCAACTTCGGGAAACACGGGGTGAAAAGTTCGGAGATCGGCTTTGGCGCCTGGGCCATCGGTTCGCATTGGGGCGTGCAGTCCGACAAGGATTCCCTCGCCGCCCTCCACCGGGCGCTCGACCTCGGCTGCACCTTCATCGACACCGCCGCCGGCTATGGCGACGGCCGCAGCGAGAAGCTCATCGCGCAGGTGCTGCGCGACCGGGCCGCGGCGGGAAAGAAGGAGAGGATCTTCGTCGCCACCAAGACCCCGCCTGCCGCCGGCATCTGGCCGCCCTCGCCGTACTGCCAGGCCGAGGACCGTTACTCCGAAAAATACCTGCGCGACAACATCGAGACCCGCCTCGCCAACCTCGGCACGCGCAAACTCGACCTGCTCCAGCTCCACACCTGGACGCGGGCCTGGAACCGCAATCCCACGCCGTTCAAGATTCTCCGCCAGCTCCAGCAGGAGGGCCTGGTCGGGCTCATCGGCGTCTCGACCCCCGAGCAGGACCAGAACTCGGTCATCGACCTGATGCGCGGCGGTTGGGTGGATGCCGTGCAGGTCATCTACAATCTCTTTGACCAGGAACCGGCCGCCGAGCTGCTCGACGTGGCCCACGGCTGCGGCGTAGCCATCATCGTGCGCGTCGCCTTCGACGAGGGCGTGCTCACCGGCAAGTTCACCGCCGACACCAAGTTCGCCCCGGACGATTTCCGGGCCAGTTACTTTGCCGGCGACCGGCTGGGCCGGGCCGTGGCCCGCACCGAGGAAATTCGCCGCGACCTCACCGGCACCGGCTACACCCTGCCGCAGGCCGCACTCAAATGGGTGCTCGCCCATCCCGCGGTCTCCACCGTCATTCCCGGCATCCGCAGCGTGGCCCAGGCCGACGCCAACTGCGGGGTGAGCGACCTGCCCGCCCTGCCGCGCGACCTCGTGGAAAAACTCCGCCGCCATAACTGGCGCCGCGGCATCTGGTATTCCGGCAAGTAACCCGGCCGCGCGGGGCTAAACCAGCGGGGAAAGGCCCACCGCCAACCCCACGACGGCGCCATAGGCCACGTGGCCGGCGAAGTGGCTGAGGCCGACCAGCAGGTCGGCTTCCTTGAACTCTTCCAGCGGATGGCGGTCGGCCACCACCCACACGAGCATCAGGCTGACCAACAGTCCGTGCAACACCCCCACGCCCAATCCCAGCATGAGCGACAGGGGCAGATGCGTATAACCGAGCGTGATCATGAGCAGCGTATAGACCAAGGCGAAGCCCACCGCCGCCGTGGCGTGCACCACCAAGCCGACGCGGTAGGCGTTTTCACGTGACTTGGTGAGCAGGCTGCCCAGCGCCAGAATCATGTCACCCTTGGCCAGGCCGCCGCGGGCGATGAGCCACATCACGCCTTCCATGGCCAGACCGCCCAGCACGCCCGCGACCAGGGCCGTGACCAGGTATTTCACGAGAAATTCCGCCAGATTCATGGGTGCCTCCAAGTTGGGGTTGGGCCCGCCGCGGCGTGGGGTGCGCGTTGCAGGTGGAGACAGCTTACCCGCCCGCCACCAAAAGGCCACTGCGATTTCCCGGCCGGCCGGGCCCCGTTCACCGTGCAAAATCCTTGGCGCGATGGGTTGGGCGCGCGAAGCTCCCCGGCACATGAACCCCTTCGCCCTGTTTGCCCCGCTTTTTTTCGCCTTTGAGATCTGGCAGCTGGTGGTCAGCGAGCGCTACCTGGGCGTGAAGCAGATCCGGGTGAACGCCGACCCGCGTGAGCTCCCCATGGCCGGATGGATGGCGGCGCTGTGGGCCGGTGGCCTGCTCGTCTACGCCACCTGGATGTTCACCTTGCTGCTTCACCCGGTCGGCCGGGCCCAGGGCCTCGTGCTCATCGGGGTGAGCGCCGTCGGCTATGCCCTGCGCAGCGCCAGCGGGCTGAAGTGGGTGCTGGTCATCCTCACTTTCGAGGGCTCCATCCGCATCGGCATGCTGGTCTCGCTCTTCGCCGCCACCTGGCGCCGGATGATGGCGGCCTGAAGCGGTTAGCCGCGCGGGGCGGGACCCGGGTGGGAATTCGCAAAAAAATCCTGCGCCTGCGTCAGCAGTTTGACATACTGCCCATAGTCACCGGCCCACGAATTCGGCACGCACAGGCGCTTGATGACGCCCTGGCCGACCCGGTCGGGCGCGTCGCGATCGGGCGCCAGCTCGAGGGTGAACTTCGGATCGTGGGTGTGCACCACGTAGTGCCGCTCCCGTCCGCGTCCTTCCCGATCAATCCGCACAAAGTGGGAAAAGTTCATCGGTTGGGCCGCACTTTGCCCGGCCTCCTCCGGGGCGCAAGACCCGACTCGCCGCCGGATTTAGCCTTGAGAATCCGGCCGCACGGGGCGAAAACCAGCGTGCGCGCGTATCCCCTATGAATCTCGACCCCGCCCCCCGGTTAAACAAAACCCCGTTTGTCCTCACCGCCGCTGCCTGCATCACGGCGGTTCTTTTGATCGGTCTTTTTGCTCCCAACAAATTTGCGGCCCTGCCTTTCCTCAGCGCGGTCGGCTTCATGCTGGTCAGTATTATCGCGATCATGATCCCCCTCATTGTCGACTACGGTGCCGACTCGGCCGAATACGTGCAAGCGGAGCGCGGCCGCGTGGCCGACCAGGTGCAGCGCCTCCACGCCGCCAGCGAAAGCCTCAGCCGCGCCGCCGCGCAGATCAAGGCGGTCGAGGAGGCGGTCCACAAGACCGCCCATGCCGCCGAGAACCTGCCCTACCGCATGCAGGAAAAGCTGGCCGAATTCAACGAGGCCCTGGCCACCAAGGACACCGAGGAACGCGAGGCCCTTGAACGCGAGCTCGACGAACTCCGCGCGGCCAACGCCGACAACCTCAAGGCGGTGGCCGACAAGATCGCCAAGGCCGCCGCCGAATGGTCCGGGCTGGAGACCGCCTCGCGCAAGCAGCTCACCGCCGCGCAGGACGCCACTGCGAAGCTCAGTGACAAGCTTCAGTCCACGCTCGCCCAGCTCGACGCCCGCATCGCCGCCCTCGGCCAAGCCACCGAGCAATCTGTGGGCGGGGTGCCCTCACCCCGCGAGGCATCGCCCGTTGCCGACGAAGCGAAATCTGATCCAGCCCCTTCCTCCGTCATCGAGTCGGTCACCCTGAGCGAGACCCCGGCCGTCACCGAGGAACCCAAGCCGAAAAAGCCCCGCGCCCCGCGCAAGCCGAAGCCCGAGGACACCCTCGCGGCCATGTCGGCCGAGCCCGCCACGGAAAATGGCCCCGATGCCGCCGCCGAGTCCCCCGTCGCATCCAGCGAGGAATCCTCCGAGCCATCGCCCGTCGAGGCCTCGGTCTCATCCGACGGCGCCACGCGCCTGCTTGTCACCGCCTACATCGGCATCGGTAACAAGCTCTTCATCCGCGGCGACGGCCCCGGGCTCAGCTGGGACAAAGGCGTGCCCATGCAATTCGTCTCCATCGGCAAGTGGGGCTGGGCCTCCAACGACGTGACGATGCCCGTCGCCTGCAAGCTCTACAAGAACGACGAGACCGCCGCCCTCTCGGGCGAGATTTTCCTCGAGGCCGGCAAACACGTCGAGCTCACCGCCCTGTTTTAATAATGCGGCGGACGTTCGTCCGCGGTTTCGCCGGTGGGCGATTCGCCCGATTCGCGGGCACGCAACAAAGCGATTTCCTGGCGCACCTTCGCCAACTCCTCGCTGAGTTTGAGCATGGCCTTGTCCTGCTGCCCCACATGGCGCTGCAGGTGCGCATAGCGCTCTTCGAGCAGGGTCAGTCTTTCCGTCTCATTCATCCGGTGCACAATGTGGATTGCCGGGGTGCAGACAAACCCTAGTTTCGCGACCTGCGCCATGTCCCGTCTCCTCGCCGCTCTCCTCCTGCTCGCCAGCCTTGCCCAGTCGTCCTGCACGATGCCGGCCAAAACAGCGGCCGGGAACGGTCCGTTGATCCTGATCTCCATCGACGGCTTTCGGTGGGATTACCTGCAAAAGTTCGACGCCCCTACCCTGCGGCAACTGGCCGGCAGCGGCGTCCACGCCACGCGCCTGATTCCGAGCTTCCCGTCGCGGACTTTCCCCAACCACTACACGCTCGTGACGGGCCTGCGGCCCGAGCATCATGGCATCGTCAACAACTGGTTTCACG
>JAYTUA010000243.1:0-3658 GCA_043745015.1 Opitutaceae bacterium
TCTCCGGCTCGACCCAGGGCATGGCCGAGCGCCTGCTCCGCGCCATCGGCCGCCCGGAGCTCAATGACGACCCGCGCTTCCGCACCAACGCCAGCCGCGTGAAGCATACAGAGGAGCTCGACTCCGTCATCGGCGAGTTCATCGGCCGGCACACGCAGGCGGAGAACGTCACCTTTTTCGAAAAAGCCGAGGTCACCGTCGGCCCGATCTACGACGTATCGCAGATCCTGGAGGACCCGCACTTCATCCAGCGCGAAATCGTCGCCGACTATCCTGACGCTGAAACCACGACGTTGCCCATGCACCACGTTGTGCCCCGCCTGACCGGGACCCCGGGATCGATCCGCCAGCGCGCGCCCGATCTCGGCGAACATAGCCGGGCCATCCTGACGGAACTTGGCTTCGACGAATCGAGCTGCACACGCTTGATCGCAGAGAAAGTCGTGTTCGAAGCCCCGCGGCGGAAATGACGCCGCCCATGATCGACCGCAAGGCGGGAACGGCAAGCCCGGGGGCGGCAGCAGTTGGCGGACTGTCCTTCGGGCGCGAGGATCAGCCGGCAGCCGACCGGTTGCGCTCGGCCCTGCTGCTGGTGGGGGCCGGGTATCTGTTTTTGACGCTGTGCGACTCGCGGGAGGGCGTCGCCAACCTGGCACTGCGGTTTCTGCTCAAGGACCACCTGCACCTGACGGCGACCCAGCTGGCCGGCTTCTTCGTCATCATCAAGCTCGCCTGGTATTGCAAGCCGTTCGCCGGCCTGCTCGTCGACAACGTCCGGCTGTGGGGCACCCGGCGGAAGGGATATCTGGTCGCCTTCTCCGCCATGACCGCCGTGCTTTGGGCCGCGCTGTCGTTCAAGCACGATACCTACGCTTCCATGCTGGTCCTGGTGCTGGCCATCAACTTTACGCTGATGATGGTGCACACGACGCTGGGCGGCATGCTCGTCGAGGTGGGCCAGGCCTACAGCGCCACCGGCCGCATCAGCGCCGTGCGCAGCGGCACCGAGAGCTTCGGCTGGCTGCTGGCGGGACTGGCCGGGGGCTGGATTGCGGCGCGCATGCTGCACTATGGCTTTCTCCTCAATGCCGGTCTGATGCTTGTGCTGACCTTCCTGTTCGCAAAAGTCCTGCGGGAAAACCCGGCCGGGCCGGACCAGCCCAAGTGGACCTTGGCGCAGTTCAAGCCCCTGCTCCGGCTCCGCACCCTCTGGACGGCCGCCGGCTTCTGGGTGCTGGTCAAATTTTCCCCGGGCTTCGGGACTCCCCTGTTTTATTACCAGAGCGAAACCCTCGGGTTCAGCCCGCAGTATATCGGATACCTGGGCTTCGTCTCGGCGGCGGCCGGGTTGCTGGGCAGTCTCTGCTACATGCAGGTCTGTCGCCGGGTGGCGTTAAACAAGCTGCTCTGGGTGGGGGTCGGCCTGCATGCGGTTTCATCGCTGGCCTATTTTGCCTACCAGTCGATGGGTTTGGCTATCTCGATCGAGGCCCTGTATGGGCTGTGCACCGCCCTGGCCTTCATGCCCATTTTTGACCTGCTGGCCCGCGCCACGCCCAAGGCATTCGCGGCGCTGGGCTATGCCCTCATCTTCAGCCTGGGCAGCCTGTCGGTGTCGGGATCGGACCTGTTCGGTTCATGGCTCTTTGAGCGGATGGATCACAGCTTCGCCGGCATGATCATGCTGAATTCGGGCAGCTCCGCGCTCGTGCTGCTGGTCATTCCCTTCCTGCCCCGCGTGCTGGTCCAACATCGGGACGGGGAAGCTCATTCTGCGCCAGCATAGTCTTGGTGCGCGCAAACGCAGACACAGGGTTTGCACGGCTAGGGGCCGCAGATATTATTGCCGGAAAATGAACCCGTCCAAACACAGCCTCCGTCCCGCGACGCCCGGCGACGCGGCCATTGCCCTGTCGTGGACGCCGGAGGACGCGGCGCTGCGGCGCTGGGCGGGACCGAGCGCGCGTTGCCCGGCCACCGCCCAGTCGCTGTGGGGGGACATCAACAACGCTGATGCCACGACCTTTGCGCTGGTCTCCCCGGCCGGCGACATGCTCGGTCTCGGCCAGGTGCGTTTCCGGGAGCAAACCTTTGGCCACCTCGCCCGGATCATCGTGTCGCCGCCCGAGCGCGGCCAGGGCCTGGGCCGGGCATTGTGCCTCGCGCTCATGCGGGAGGCCGTCCACCTTCACCCGACGATCAAGGGTTTCTCGCTCTATGTTTTCCCGGACAACCCCGGTGCCATTGCGCTCTACCGCTCGCTGGGGTTCATCGAAAGGGGCATGCATCCGCAGTTCAACTGCCTGCTGATGGAAGCGCCGCTGTCGGTCGCGAGGTAGGGCGCGGACTCCGTGCCCCAGGCGAATCGATCCGGCACGGCGACTAGCGCCGGCCCTACATCAGTCCTTCTTCGGGAACGGCGACGCGGTCTCGCGCTTGAGCTCGCGGGTCATCAGCGAGTGGAGCGCGTCGGCCGGCTTCTTCTTCTCATAGAGAATCGCGTAGACCTCGCTGAGAATCGGGGCGGTGATGCCGCGCTCCTGGCAGAGCCCGTAGAGCGCCTCGGTCGTGCGGTGGCCCTCGACGACGGTCTTGCGGCCGGCGAGGAGTTCCTCGACCGACTTGCCGGCGCCAATCTTTTCACCGAACTCGCGGTTGCGGCTCCAGGCCCCGTGGCTGGTGGCCACGAGGTCGCCGAAGCCGCTGAGGCCGTAAAACGTCTCGGGTTTCGCGCCCAAGGCTGCGCCCACCCGCAGCATCTCGGTCACGGCGCGGGTGAGCAGGGCCGCCTTGGAATTGTCGCCGAGCTTGAGGCCGTCGCTCAGGCCGGCGGCAATGGCGTAGATGTTCTTGAGGCTGGCGCCGTATTCCGCTCCGGCCAGATCGTCGCTCGTGTAGATGCGGAGCGTCGGGCCGCTCATCGCCGCCTGCACCTTGGGCACGAAGTCGTCGGCGCGCTGCGCGGCCATCACCATCGCGGCGGGCAGGCCGCGCGCGACCTCGGCGGCGTTGGTCGGCCCGGTGAGCGTGCCGCAGTTCAGGCCCGGGAGGATCTGCGCCATCATCTCGCTGGGCCGGAGGTGCGAGCCGATCTCAAGGCCCTTCACGAGACTGAGGAAAAGCTGCAGCCGCGCCGTGTCGTGCAGTACCGTGCGCATCTGCTCGCACCACGCGCGGAGCGACTGCGAGGGGCAGGCGATCAGCGCCACGTCGGCCTCCACGAGCGCGGCGCGGAGGTAATTGGTGACGATGAGCTCGTCGGGCAGCCGGATGCCGGGCAGGTAGTCGAGGTTCTCGCGGGCGGCGCGGATCGCCTCGGCGTGCTCGGGCCGGCGCGTCACGAGCGTGGTGTGCTGGCCGCGGCGGGCCAGGTGCGCCGCCATCGCGGTGCCCCACGCGCCGGCACCGATGACTGCGAAATTGAGGGGGCGCGGCGCGGGCATGGGAAACCGTCAGGTCTGGAGGAAGCCGGGGATCTTTTCGCCGGCGACCATAGCATCGAAATTTTCGCGCGCGTTGACCAGCTCGAAGCGGCTGCCGGACACGAGCACCTCGGCGGCCAGCGGCCGGGTGTTGTAGCGGCTGGCCATGGTGTAACCATAGGCTCCGGCGCTCATGAACGCCACGAGCTCCCCCTCGCCCACCGCCTGCAGGGTGC
>JAYTUA010000244.1:0-3626 GCA_043745015.1 Opitutaceae bacterium
CCGGTGCGCAGCGAGATGGCCCCGAGGTGGCACATCGTGGCCGAGCGATGCCCGGTCTCGACGTCGCAGATCGGGAGCTGGCGGGAGCGCACGCAGTCGAAGAAATTCCCCATGTGGTTCTTGCTCTCGTAGAGCCGCACCGCCCCCTCGGGCAGGGGCTTCCGCAGCAACTCCGGGTCGCTGGCCTTGATCTCGTCGCGGTTGACCCAGAGCCAGCCGTCGGCGCCCTCGAAGCGGATGCCGTTGGGCTGGCCCTTCGGGTTGAGGTGCTCCCCGTAAGGCGAGTCGTCCTTCGTGGTGTTGATCTGCAGGCCGATGCCGTTCTCGTAGGTGTAGTTCACCTCGTATTCGGAGAAGGCGTTGTAGCCGCCGGCAATGGGTTCGGCAAAGTGCTTCGACTCGACCTTGGTGGGCGCGAGCAGGCCGATGGCCCAGTAGGCGATGTCGTTGTGGTGCGCACCCCAGTCGGTCATGGTGCCGCCGGAATACTCGTACCAGAACCGGAAGTTGCCGTGGCAGCGTTCGGTCACGTATGCGGCCGCCGGCGCCTGGCCTTGCCAGAAATCCCAGTCCAGCCCGGCGGGCACCGGGGAGATCGGGAAGGGACCATCCCGCCGGCCGGCCGGCAGCCAGACCCGCGCCTGGTTGAGTTTGCCGATCCGGCCGTTGCGCACCAGCTCGCAGGCCATCCGGAACCGTTGCGAACTGCGCTGCTGCGTGCCGGTCTGCAGCACGACGCCGGCGTCGCGCACGGCCTTGATCACATGGCGGCCCTCGCCGATGGAGAGGGTGAGCGGCTTCTCGCTGTAGATGTCCTTCTTCGCCCGGGCCGCGGCGATGTTCACGAGCGTGTGCCAGTGATCGGGCGTGGCGTTGACGATGATCTGAATGTCATCCCGCTCGAGGAGCTTGCGGAAATCGTGATAAATCGCGGGCGCCGTATTGCCTTCGACCGTGAATTTCTTGGCGAAGGCCTCCGCGCGACCCTGGTCCACGTCGCACACGGCGAGGATGTTCCCGAAGTTGGCGGCGTTGGTCGTGTCCCAGTTCGCCTGCCCGCCGCACCCAATGATACCGATGCCCGGCCGGTCGTTGGCCGAAAGCGGCTTGGCCGTCTCGGCGGCCAACAGCTGCTGGCGTTCGACAAACCAGGCCGGCAGGCCGGTGGCGGCGGCCAGCAGGGCGCAGCGCTGCACAAAGGCGCGGCGAGAGATGTTGAAATGGGGGATGGACGCCATGGCCGGGGACGGGAGGGGTGTTTTCGGGGATTTCATTGGGGAGGGAAAGGACTGCCAGAGGCTCCACTGTAGCCGCCGCGGCCGGTTAGGAAAGAAGGAATCGGAGCCTCCCAACATTTCCCAATCGAAACCCAACTTCAGGTAGTGGGTCAGTTTGCTGTAGGTCGGGCTTTATGCCCGACACCCAGGCGCAATCTGTCGGGGATAAACCCCGACCTACAAACGAACGGTCCGGTGGTGGAAAATCAAACTGACCCACTACCAACTTCACGACTTGGTCCGTCAGGTAAGTCTTGGCGAAAATCGCCAAGGGATTATGTTTTCCTTCCACTATCACGCCCGGCCCACTTCGGGCCCGGCCACCAAACCCCCGCGTTATGCCCAGTCCCCGCTGCTCCCTCGTGATCCCCTTCTATCAGGAGGTGGGCTGCGTCGCATCGGTTGTTCCGGCGGCCTGCGCGGTGTTGGCGCAGATCGACACGCATTATGAAGCGATTTTCATAGACGATGGCAGCACCGACGGCACCGGCACGGAGCTGGCGCGCGTCACTGCCGCCAACCCGCATTGCCGGATCGTGACCCTGCCAGAAAATCGCGGCCAGGCAGCGGCGCTCCTCGCCGGCCTGCAGCAGGCCCGGGGTGAACTCATCCTGACCATGGACGGCGACGGCCAGAACGACCCGGGCGATTTTCCCGCCCTGCTCGCCTTGCTCGAGCAGCAGAAACTCGATCTGGCCTGCGGCTGGCGTCGCGATCGCCACGACAGTGCGTTGCGCCGCGTGATGTCCCGGCTGGCCAACGCGGTCCGGAGCCGGGTGCTGCGCGACGGGGTGCATGACGCCGGCTGCCAGTTACGGGTGATGCGACGCGCGGTGACCGCCACGCTGCTGCCCTCGCCGCTGATGCAGTCCTTCCTTCCCGCCATGGCCGTCGCCGCCGGCTTGCGCGTGGGTGAAATGCCCGTGCGCCACCATCCGCGGCTCCACGGTGATTCCAAATACAGCCTCGGCACACTCTGGTGGCGTCCCTTCAGCGAAATGCTCCGCCTGCGCCGGCTGCTGACCCGTCCCGTATCGCCCCGATGAACTGGCCCGCTTTCAGCCATGAAGCCATGGCCACTACCTTCCAGATTTTCGTGGCTGGCCGGCCGGCGGTATACGCCCGCCAGGCCGCCGCCGCCGCCTTTCTCGAACTGGATCGACTGGAAAACGAACTCAGCCGCTTCATCGAATCCAGTGATATCGCCCGCGCCAACCGGCTCGCCGCCGGGGCCAGCATGGTTTTGGGCGAGGATGCCCTCCAATGCCTGCTCGGCGCCGCGCAAATTTCCGCGCTGACTCACCGCACCTTTGATCCGGCCTATGCCTCGCCGCGTCCCGCCGGCTCCGACGAACCACTCTTCGCCCTCGATCCCGCGACGCACACGCTTACCTCGCTCACCGACCGGCTGCAACTTGACCTCGGCGCTTATGGGAAAGGTTATGCCCTGGACCGGATGGCTGAAATTCTGGCCGAATGGGACATTACCTCCGCCTGCCTGCAAAGCGGCGGCAGCACCGCGCTCGCCCTGACCGCTCCGCCCGATGCCGCGGGCTGGCCCATTGGCGTCGGCGAAGGTGTGCGATTGTTCGCCAAGCGCGCGGTGAGCGGCTCGGGCCTGGCCGTGCAAGGCGAGCACCTGATTGATCCGCGCACCCGCACCTCGGCCCGGCGCACGCGTCGCGTCTGGTCCTTCGCCGACACCGCCGCCGAAGCCGACGGGTTGTCCACGGCGTTTTTCGTGATGACCGATGAAGGCGTGGAGGATTTCTGCCGGGACCATGCGGCATACGGCGCCATGCTCACCCTGCCGGATGGGTCAACCCACTCCACGGGGCGAATCGGGGCACAGGACTGACGACCGTCCAACAAGTCTGGTGTGGGCGGGGTGCCCTCACCCCGCGAAGCCGAGGTAGCGCAGGCTGGAATCAGCGGGGTGAGGGCACCCCGCCCACAAAAATTCACTCCCCTGCCCGCACAAACACCACCAGCACGAAGCCCGGCCGCAGGCCGAGAAAGCTCTCCTGGTATTTTCCCCGCAGCCGCGCGCGCACGGCACCGGCCTGCTCCGCGTCGGCGAACACCAACGCGCCGTCACAATCCGCCGGCGGCTCCGTCCAGTAACCCGTCTCCGGCCGGCCGCGCAAATACCACGGCAGCGGCCAATATTCCCGAGCGATGACCTTCACCGGACCCGCCGGGGCCGCGGCGGCCAGCGCCGGCACCTTCAGCATGTCCGGCACGGTGTGGACATAGGCCAGTGGATTCCGCTCGTCCGCGGGCCGGAGAAACACGGCCTGCCGGGTCTGCCAGCCCAGAGCCACCACGACGATCACTCCCGCCAGCACC
>JAYTUA010000245.1:0-3619 GCA_043745015.1 Opitutaceae bacterium
TCAAATGGCAGGTCTGGACGGCGCTGCTCGTCCATCTGCTCCTGCGCTTCCTCGCCTGGCGCAGCCGGTGGCCGCACAGCTTCACCCGGCTCTTCACCTGTCTCCGCGCCGCCCTCTGGCTCGAACGCGACCTCCCCGTTCTGCTCCAACGCTGTGGGACAGCCGACGGGGGCCGATGGCGTCTCGACCGCCACCTCCAGGCGTGGCTCCCCGGCTTTGCCGCGCATCTCATGGGACAGCACGCGTGAGCGCACCCGAGCAAACTCCGGTTCCATCCAGAAAATTATCAATCGCTCCTCTCGTTCCCGCACCCCCGCTGGCGTTCACTCGCAAGCGATTGCATCAGCTTGCTCATCCACTATGGGATGCTACTGATATGTTATGAGTTGCTGCAGCTGCGGTCCCTGCCACAACCTGTAGTGTTCCCGCGGATAGCGGAGGACTTTCCCGAGACGTTGATGGAGTTGGAGCGGCGCTTCAGCGACGAAGCCGCGTGCCGCGGCTATTTGTTCGCTCTGCGGTGGCCGCAGGGATTCACCTGCCCGCGGTGCCAAGGCCAAAGCGCTGGGCCGATGACCGGCGCGCGGTGGTTGTGCGCCGGATGCCGTGGACAAGTGTCGGTGACGGCGTGGACGGTGCTGCCCAAACTGCGTCGTGCGATGGTGCGCCCCGGCCGCGAGCGGCTGCATGGGCTGGTCGAGGTGGACGAGGCTTATTGGGACAGCGAGGAAGACGGCGTGCGCGGCCGGCAGACTTACGACAAGGCGTTGAGCGCGATTGCGACCGAAGCCGACGGCGAAGGCCTCGGCCGGATTCGGCTGCGGCACATCCCCGACACCAGCCGTGTGACGCTGCACGGCTTCATGGCCGAGACCATCGAGCCGGGGAGCACGGTGCCGACCGACGGCCTTCAAGCTGATCGCGAGCTGAGCGGTTATGTTCACGACCGGCGGGTGCAAAAACACCAACCGGAGGATGCGGCCCATCTGCTGCCGCAGGCGCATCGGGTGATCTCCTTGCTCAAGCGTTGGCTGCTGGGAACGCATCAGGGGGCGGGCGGGGCGGATTATCTCCAAGATTACCTCGACGAGTTTACGTTTCGTTTCAACCGCCGCTCCTCGGCCTCTCGCGGCAAGTTGTTCGATCGGCTCGCCCAGCAAGCCGTGCAGGTCGTGCCGCCGACCTACAATGCCCTCGGCGACCACAATCCGTAGTGGTCGGTTGAGTCATGTAAATACCCCTATCCATGCCAAGTGTTTAAACGTTGGAAAGGGTCCTCTGCCCAAATGAGGGGGGTAATCGTGGGATTTGCGGGTTAGGGAGACGCTGATTAATTCCCGGCGAAAAATTTCCTAATCGCACAGTGGCCGTTTTTCGCCATCAACCCGTTGAGCGTAGTCGAATATCCGCTTGTAGGACGCCTTGGTTTCTGGTATTTTCAATTGCATCGATTAAATCAGCGTCTCCTTAGGCTGGTGGTAAGCAAGGACCGGAACGGCCCGAATGGATAAATGTGTGGATCAGGGCAGGCCGCTTCCACCGCCTATCTCCCTGCATCCCAGCAACCCGCTCATTCAACGAGGGCCCAAAACGCACTCGTAAGCTTGTCGCGTAAGGAAATAGGAGACCCTCTGAAGAAGAATATCATTCCTGCATCCATAATCTACGTCAGCCGTAAATGGAGCGGGACGCGCCGTGGTTAACAGCGCGCCCCGCGTAATGCTAGTTTCGAAACCGGTAAGCCGGATTCTGTCTGCCGCGATCGCTCGCGGCTGGATCTTCATTTCTCTAGGCGCACCCGAAGGTGCGGCCTCTCCGGACTGCCGGCTTGCGCCGGCGCCGCGGAATGCGACTAACCCGGGACTGTCCGACGGGCCGCCGAGTCCCCTATTTAGTCTTGCACCGGATTGGGTTTTTCGAGCCGCCGTCGTTGCCTTCGGCGCGGTGGGCTCTTACCCCACCTTTTCACCCTTACCCGGCGGTTGCCCGCCGGGCGGTCTGTTCTCTGTGACACTATCCGTCGCGACGCCTTGAAACGTCACGCCCCCGCTTTCGTGGGGAATCCTGCCCTGTGGTGTCCGGACTTTCCTCTCCTGATTATCAAGTAACCCGGAGCGAAGATCTGGCTCCGAAACTAGGATTGCCAGTAAACCACCCGGCCACACTGGTCGCAAGTGGCAATTTCCGGCCCCCGCTTGGCCATGACCTCGATGTGCGTGGGTACCTTCAGGTGGCAGCCACCGCATTTCCCGCCGTTGACCGTCACGCAGACGGGGTGGCCGGGCTTGATGGCAATGCGATCATAAATCCTCAATTGGGGCTCGGGCACGTTCGGCCGGGCGACCGCCACCGCCTCCTGGGCGGCCTTCAATTCAATCTGCATCTGTCCTTCCCGCTCGCGCAGGGTACGGATGCGGGCCTCGTGACCGGTGATGTTCTTCTTCAACTCGGCTTCAGCCGCGGCGAAGCGCTGTTTGGCCTCGTCGATGATGAGCATCACCCCGATCTCCTGCTCCTCAAGGGTGCCGATGCCGGCCTGGGTCGTCTCGATCTCATGCGTCAGCGCCTGGTATTCGTCGTTTTTCCGCACCTGCACCTGCTGGGTGCGGTATTTGGCGACTTTCTCCTCCGCCGTCTTGATTTCGATCTCGAGCAGTTTCTTTTTCGATTCCAACCCGTGCCACTCCGCCTTGGCCGACTCGATGGCGGCCTTCTCGGCGGCGATCCGGGCCTCCACGGCCGCGAGTTCGCGGGGCACGTTCTTCAATTGCTGCTCGAGAGCCAGTCGCTGGCTGTCGCGTTCCTGAAGCACGAGCAGTTTTTCAATACTGAAGGCGGCCATGTAGCGGCCACTGTGAGAAGCGCTCGACTCCGGTCAATGAATCGTTGTGCCCCGGTGTTTTTTGCCTGCCAAAAACTCCCGAAAATCAATCGCGTGCGCGGCAATCGGAAGCGATGCAATCAATGGTATTTTAAGTCAGTTGCTAAACGTTTGGGAGCAATGATTAATAACTGTATCTAAAAAGGAAAAAATACCCCGGTTTCGGCATAAAAAAACGTTGTCCCTCGCGCTTCGTTCCGAGAGATTTTTGCCTTACTTTTCGACTAGAATGCCCGACACAAACGAAGCCCCGTCCCACGCTAAATCCAACGCCGGCGCCGACTCTTACGACGCCAATAAACTCGGGCAACTCAAGGGTCTGGAAGCCGTGCGCAAGAAGCCCGGCATGTATATTGGTGGCACCGACGAACGCGCCCTGCACCACTGCGTTTCCGAGGTGCTGGACAATTCCGTCGACGAACATCTCGCCGGCCATTGCACCAAGATCGAGGTCGCCATCCATGTCGATGGCTCGATCAGCATTCGCGACGACGGCCGCGGCATTCCGGTCGATATCAACAAGGACAGCGGCCTGCCCGGTGTGGAACTCGTGCTCACCACGCTCCACTCCGGCGGCAAATACGGCCAAGGCGGCTACAAGTTCTCCGGCGGCACCCACGGCGTCGGCGCCAAGTGTGTGAATGCCCTCAGCGAGTGGTTCAAGGCCGAGGTCTATCGCGACGGGAAGATTCACAGCATCAGCTTCGAGCGCGGCGCGACGACGAAGCCCCTCTCCGT
>JAYTUA010000246.1:0-14145 GCA_043745015.1 Opitutaceae bacterium
GCGGACCGCGCTGGTGCTTTTCGAGTACGAACGGCAGTCGCTGGCGGAAATTGGCGCGGCGCTCGACTGCACACCCAAGGCCGTGGAGAACCGGCTCTATCGCGCCCGGCAACTGTTGAAGAAGACGCTGCGAGTAAATGCCGGCTGATCATCCAGGGTTGGCAGCGCGGACAAACGCTTGATGCGCGGATCGCGCTCACCACGCGAGCGGGGTATGGTCAGGAGGTCACGGTGGATTTGATGGTCTTCGCCACGGTGATGATGGCGACCCCGGCGATGATGATGCCGGCGGCGAGGAAGATGCGCGGCGACACCGGTTCGTGCAGGATCAGCCAGCCGAGAAAGACCGCCACGATGGGATTCACGTAGGCGTAGGTGGACACCTTGGCGGGCGTGCTGTGCTTCATCAGCCAGGTGAAAGTGCTGAAGCCGATCAGCGAGCCGAAGATCACCAGGTAGGTCCACGCTCCGACCGAGCGCGCGGTGACGGCAGCGGGGTCGAAGCGGGCCAGCTCGCCGGTCACCAAGCTGGCGGCCAACAGCCAGCCGCTCCCGCAAATCATCTGGATGCCCGAGGCGGTGAAGGGCTCGGCCGGGTCATGGGCGTAGCGCATGTAGATCATGCCGCAGCCCCAGAAGAAAGTGGCGCCCAGCAGGCCGAGCACGCGCCAGGGATCGAGGGTGCCGACCCCGGTGGCGATGACATCGGGACCGACGAGGATGGCCAGTCCGGCGAAACCAAGGGCGAGGCCCACGAAGGTGAGGGGGATGGGTCGCGTGCCGCGCTTGCCGTCCTGGAACCAGGCGTGCGCGGCCCAGTCCATCAGCACGATAAAGAGCGGACCGACGGAGATGATCAGCGTCGCAATGCCGGACGGCACTTTCTCCTCGGCCCACGAGACGAGCCCGTTGCCGCCGAGACAGAGGAAGCCGCCGACAATGGCGTTGTCGCGCCACTGATGGGGCTTGGCCCGGAAGCCGCGGGTCAACGCGATGAAGCCGGCGACGATGCCCCCGGCGACGAGGAATCGAACGCTGGCCATCAGGAAAGCGGGCATTGTTTCCACGGCGATGCGGATGCCGAGGTAGGTCGAGCCCCAGATAAGATAGATCGCGGCGAAACCAGCGATGATTGCGGTGCGGCTGGGTGAAGGGGAGGAGGTGGACATGCGTGGAAGTAGTCGGCGCGGCATCAGACCGGTCGGGCCGGACAGAGGTGAAGTCCGGAAACAGGGCGTGGAATTCCCTGGCGCATCAGAGCTGCTGCTTGATGAGCTCGCCGAGCGTGCGGACCGCGGCTTCGATCTCGTCGGACCACGGCACACTGCAGCTCAGGCGCAGGCAGTGCCGGTAGCGGTCCTTCACGGAGAAGAGCGGGCCGGGGGCGGTGTTGATCCGGTGCTTCAGGGCATCCTTCCGCAGTTGGAGCGTGTCCACCTTGGCGGGTAGCTCGATCCAGATGAAGTTGCCGCCTTGCGGGCGGCTGTAGCGCGTGCCCTCGGGGAAATGCTTCTGCAACGCCTGGGCGAAGAGGTGCACGTATTGGTGATAGGCGCGCCGGAGCGAGCGCAGGTGGTGGTCGTAGCCGCCGTCGCGGAGGAACTCAGCCAGGGTCTTCTGCAGCACGAGCGGCGTGCCCATCGTGTTGGTGAACTTGAGCCGGCGGACGCGCTCGAGGTAACGGCCGGGCGTGGTCCAGCCGACATGGAAGCCGGGCGCGAGGGTTTTGCCAAAGGAGGAGCAAAGCATGACGCGGCCGTCCCGGTCCCAGGCCTTGAGGGGCTTGGGGCGCAGGTCGCCGAAGTGGGTGTCGCCGTAAATGTCGTCCTCGATGACGGGCAGGTCGTATTCGCAGAGCAGGTCGTAGAGCTTCTGCTTCTTCTCGTCCGACATGAGCGAGCCGATGGGGTTGTGGAAATTCGGCATGACCATGACGGCCTTGACGTCGTTCTGCTCGATGGCGGTGCGGAGCTCGTCGAGGCAGATGCCCTCACGCGTTGAGGTGGGGATCTCGAGCGCCCGGAGGTTGAGGCTCTGGATGATCTCGAGGAAACCGAAGTAGGCGGGGGTCTCGATGGCCACGGTGTCGCCGGGCTTGGTGACCGCGCGCAGGCAGAGGTTGAGCGCCTCGGTGCAGCCGGTGGTGATGACGAGTTCGTCGTGGGCGAGCGGGACGCCGGCCTGCAGGTAGCGCCGGGAGATTTCGCGCGTGAGCGGTTCGTAGCCGTGGTTGAGGCTGGAGCGCACCAGCAGCGTGGGGTCGCGCCGGGCGACCGAGCCGAGAATGCGGGCGAGCTTCTTGGCGGGAAACAGGCTGTGGTGCGGGCAGGCCGAGCCGAAGGGCACGTAGTCGGGCTTCATCGCGTAGTCCATGACCTCGGCGGTGAGGTCGTTGACGCCGACGTAAGAGGGCTTGGCCATGGGCCGGGCCATGCGCGGCTCGGGGGCGAGGCTGGGCGGCCGGGGGCGAACATAATAACCCGATTGCGGGCGCGCCTCGAGGTAGCCGCGATTCTCCAGCACCGTGTAGGCCTGGAGGACGGTGGCGATACTGACGTCACGCTGCCGCGACATGATGCGGACCGAGGGCACGCGGTGGCCGGGGCGGAGCGTGCCCTGCTCGACGAGGGATTGGAGCGAGTCGGCCAGCTCGACGTAGAGCGGGCGGGTGGAGCCGGCGACAACAAGGCGGGGGCTAAACTTGGCGGAGGCCGGCGGCTTGGGGGTGGAGGTGGTCTCGATCATGGGGAATTGGCCGCGGACTATACTGGGAACAGTCTCCGGCCAGTAGCAGCAGCCCGGCAGGATTGCCACCAGCACAGTTATGCCAAATCAATTCTGTGACCGTGACAATTTTCCCGGAAGCGGGACAGCCGGTTAAGCCAACTGCCCGCTCCCAGCGCACTGAGCCCGGCGGGCCGGTGTCGGGGATTGCGCCTCGACATGGTCGCCGGCGAACCATGCACTATTGCCTCACTCAGCCGCGCCGCATGTCCCCCCGTGTTTATCTTCGATGCTTTGCCGGCGGACTGATGTCCCTGGGTTTGTGCGCCGTCCCGCTGACCGGTCGCGCCCAGCCGGAATTGGAACATGTGGTCCTGCAGCTGCCGTTTGCGCATCCGTTTCAATTCGCGGGGGTGGAAGCGGCGCAGGCGAAAGGTTTATTTGCCGCGGAGGGATTGGAAGTGGAACTGCGGGCCGGCACCCTGGAGCGGCAGCCCTCGCCGGAAGTGGCCACGGGCCAGGCCGAATACGGCATCGGCCAGGCGGAGGTATTGATCGACCGGCTCAACGGCAGCCCGCTGGTCGCCGTGGCGGTGATCTTCCAGCATTCGCCGTTTGCCCTGATGGTGAGGAAAGACGGTCCCATCACAGCGCCCGCTGATTTGCGGGGCCGGCGGATCGCTTTGTCGCCCGATGGACGCTACACGGAGTTGCGGGCGATGCTGGGCGTGCACGACGTGAAGCCCGGACAGTTCACCGTGGTGCCGGACCAATGGCAGCACAACGAACTGCTGGCGGATGAGGCCGATGCCATGCACATTTTTGTGACCACCGTGCCCTACGAAGCCGCCCAGGCGGGCCTGGCTTTCCGGCTGATCCAGCCGGCGGAGTTCGGGGCGGATTTTTACGGAGACCTGCTCTTCACCAATGAGACCGAGCTGCGGGAACACTCCCGCCGCGTGGCGGCGATGCGCCGGGCGCTGACCCACGGCTGGGATTACGCCCTCGCGCATCCGGAGGAGATGATCGACCGGCTGCTGCCGTTGTTACCGGAGCGGGAGCGCGGGGCGCCGGGGGCCCGGGAACGACTGGCCTTTGCCGCCCAAGCCACGGCGGAGCTGATCAACGTGAAAGTGGTCGAGGTTGGCCACATGAATCCGGGCCGGTGGCAACGCATGGCGGAGCTCGCGGTGCAGATCGGCCAGGCGAAATCAACCGGGCGACTGGAGGGTTTCTTTTTCAGCCATTTGCTCGTGTCCACCCCGGGTTGGGTGATCTGGCTGTATTGGATCCTGGGCTTAGCCGTGCTGGTGGCGCTGGCCACCGTGGTCGCCAACCGCCGGTTGCAGTCGCTGGTCAATCGGCGCACGCAGGAATTACAGCTGTCCGAACAACGCCAGAAGGATTATTTCGAACTGGCCCCGGCGCCGATCATCATCGAAGACTACACGGCCTTCGATGCCGTGCTGGCGCAGTTTCACACGGAGGGCGTCACCGACTTGCGGACCCATCTGCGGGCGCGGCCTGAATTGGTGCGCGAATTGTTGCTTAAAAAACGGGTCGTCGCCGCTAATCGGATCGCCCTGGTCCGGTCAGGCTTTACCACCGTGGCGGCCTTTGACCAAGGGCTGTCCGGCATCATGACGGAGGAGACCTACCTGTCGTTTGTGGAGGAACTGGTGGCAATCTGGCTGGGCGTGGACCGGCTGACGCTGGAGCGCAGTTACCAGACGAAGAACGGGGAGAGGATCGACTCCATTCTCAACTGGGAGGTCCACCGGAAGGACGGCCTGCGGGATCTGGCCAATGTGCGCTTCGTCTTCACCGAGATCACCGAGCAAAAGAAAGCCGAGCTGGCTTTGCGGCAGAGCGAAGAGCGCTACCGGCTGCTTTTTGAGCAGGCGCCCCTCGCGGTGGCTGAGTTCGACTATGCGAGACTGCGCCCGTGGTTCGAGCAGCTGCGCGCGCAGGGGGTCACCGACCTGGAGGCCTACCTGCAGGAGCATCCCGGGGAGAAGGAGACGATCCTGACCCTCGCCCCGATGGTGGACGTCAATCAATCGGCGCTGTCGTTGCTGGGGGCCAAGTCGAAGACCGAACTGGTCAGCCGGCTGCGGGAGGTTTTCACGGACAGTACCATCGCCGTGCGTTGCGCGAACGCCGTGCGCATCTGGAAGGGCACGATGTCCGCCGCCGGTGAATTCGATATCCGGCGGCTGGACGGCGTGCCGCG
The DNA here is from genome assembly GCA_043745015.1 of Opitutaceae bacterium. Taxonomy (GTDB): domain Bacteria; phylum Verrucomicrobiota; class Verrucomicrobiia; order Opitutales; family Opitutaceae; genus Lacunisphaera. Next base: position 4,958 of record JAYTUA010000246.1, read on the forward strand.
CACCCTGTCGTTCCACTGGCAGATGCCGGGGGATGAGGCGGGTCGGCCGACGTTCGGGCGCGCGCAGACGGTGCTGGTGGATGTGACCGAGCGGCTGGCGGCCGAGCAGGCGCTGCGGGAGAGCGAGGCGCGTTACCGGGAGCTTTTTGAACGGGGGGTCGGCGGGATTTACCGGACCAGTCCGGAGGGGCGGTTCCTGTCCGTCAACCCCGCGCTGGCGCGGATCGTCGGCTTCAGCCAGCCGGATGAGATGCTCGCCTGGTCGGAAAACCACCTGGCGGGCGGTCTCTACCTGAAGCCCGGGCGGCGCGAGGAATACATCGCGGCACTGAACACGCGCGGGCAGTTGACGGATTTTGAGTCGGAGGTCCGCCATCGCGGCGGGCGCTCGGTCTGGATCTCCGAGAACGCGCGGGCGGTGCGGGACGAGGCCGGCCGGTTGCTGTACTACGAGGGCTTCGTGACCGATATCAGCGCGCGCCGCCAGCTCGAGTCGGAGATCGGGCGGGCCTCGAAGCTGGAGGCGGTCGGCATCCTCGCCGGCGGCATTGCGCATGACTTCAACAACCTCCTCACGGTGGTGCTGGGCAACGTGACCCTCGCGGAGACCGACATTGGTCCGGACGGTCCGGTCAGTGCCCGGCTGCAGGATGCGAAACGGGCGACGCTGCGGGCGCGTGACCTGACCCTGCAATTGCTGACCTTTGCCAAGGGGGGCGAACCGGTGCGCACCAGCATCGAGCTGCCGGAATTGCTGCGGGAATCGGCCGCATTCGCCCTCCACGGGGCCAAAGCGCGCGGAGAGTTTCAGCTCGCCCGGGGCCTGTGGCAGGTCAACGCCGACAAGGGTCAGGTCGGCCAGGTGGTGCAGAACCTCGTGATCAACGCCGTGCAGGCCATGCCGGCGGGTGGCGTGGTGACAATCTCGGCCAGCAATGTGGAACTCACCTTGGCGCGCGAGGGCGCCCCCTCACTTCTGCCCGGCCGGTATGTGCAGCTCGCGGTGGCGGACACGGGTCTGGGCATAGCCCCGGAACATCTGGTCAAGATTTTTGATCCCTATTTCACCACCAAGGAGCAGGGCACGGGCCTCGGCCTGGCCTCGGTTTACTCGATCGTGAAAAAGCACGAGGGGCATATCGTGGTCGAATCCGAACCCGGCAAGGGCACGGTGTTTCGTTTCTGGCTGCCGGCGGTGTCCGGCTCCACGGCGGGCGCGGCCAAAGGCGCCACGGGCAGCCGGTCGCCGTTCCGCGCCCGGGTGCTGTTCATGGACGACGAACCGACGATCCGCTCGATGGCGGTCCTGTTCATGGAGCGGATCGGATATGACTGCGAGGTCGCCGTCGACGGGGCCGAGGCTGTGCGCAAATATCAGGAGGCACTGGCGGCCGGGCGGAAATACGCGGTGGTGGTGATGGATCTGACCGTGCCTGGCGGGATGGGCGGGCGGGAGGCGATGGAACATCTGCGGCGCCTCGACCCCGGGGTGATCGCGATTGTTTCCAGCGGTTACTCGCGCGATCCCGTGCTGGCGAACCATCAGTCCCTCGGTTTCCAGGCCGTCCTGCCCAAACCCTACAGCCTCGAGCAGCTCACCAAGGTGATGCGCGCGGTGCTGGACAGTCCGGACAACCCCGGGTAGATTTCCACGGATTAGATCGCACCAAATCTCCCCCGGCCGGTCCCAGTCCCATGAATAAAACCAATCCCCTGTCCGTTCGCCTCCGCCAATTCGTTCCCGTGGCCCTGCTGGCGCTGGGCACCCTGCCTTTCCTGACGGGTTGCGTCGTGGTCGCCGCCGGCGCCGCCGGCGCGGGGGCCGTCGCCTATGTGCGGGGGGAGATGGAGGCCACCGTCGAGCACGACCTGGACGCGGTCTTCAAGGCGGCGCAGCGCGCCCTGGTCAAACTGGAATTCGCCCGGATCAACGATCAGAAAAGCGCCGTGGATGCCCAGTTGGTCGCCCGCACCGCCCTCGACAAGCGGGTCGAGATCAAGCTCGTGAAGGTCGCCAGCAAAGTCACCAAGGTGCAGATTCGCATCGGGTTGGTCGGGGATCAGGATTTGTCGCTGACGATTCTCGACCAGATCAAGGCCGGGCTGTAACCGGCCGGCGGGGCTTTGATTTTTGAGGAGTTGCAATGCCCCGGGATGCCCCTGATAAGCACGACCTCCATTCATGCTCCGCAAGCTCCTCTCCAAGTTAAAACAGACCTTCAAACCGGACGCCGGTCGTGACGCGCCCCGCCCCGCGCACGGCGCCAAACCGGGCAAACCGGCCGGCCGCGAAGGATCCCACCGGCCCGAGAGAAAAGCCCCTCACGCCGGTGCCCCCCGGCCAGCTCCCGCGCCCCGCCCCGCGCCCAGCTACCCGCGCCCCGCCCATGCCCCGCAGGCTCTGCATGCGCCGCGCGCCGCCCGGCCGCTGCCCGAGGTACCGAAGCTCGACACGCCTTTCACCGCGCTCGGTCTCAGTGACCGCGTGGCCTATGCCGTGCAGCAAAAAGGCTACGAGATCCCCACACCCATCCAGGCCCAGGCCATCCCCGCGGTGCTGGCCGGACGGGATGTCATCGGCTCGGCCCAGACCGGCACCGGCAAGACCGCAGCCTTCTCGCTGCCCATTCTCCAGCGGCTCGGCTCGCACGGTCCCATCCGCTGCCTCGTGCTCGAACCCACCCGCGAACTTGCCCTGCAGGTTGAGGAGTCGTTCAAGAATTATTCCAAATACACCGACCTCCGCACGACCGTCATCTACGGCGGCGTCGGCTACGGCAAGCAGCGCGAGGATCTCGCGCACGGCATGGACATCCTCGTCGCCACCCCGGGCCGGTTGCTGGACTTCATGGAACAGGGCGAGATCAGGCTCGACCAGATCCAGACGCTCGTCCTCGACGAGGTGGACCGCATGCTCGACATGGGCTTCCTGCCCGACGTGAAGCGCATCGTGTCCAAGGTGCCGAAGACGCGCCAGACCCTCTTCTTCACGGCCACGCTGCCGCCCGAGATCGAGCAGCTTGCGGCCTGGGCCCTGCGCGACCCGTTCAAGATCGCGGTCAGCCGCGAGCGCTCGACCGCCGAGACCATCACCCACGCGTTCTATCCGGTGGTGCAGGCGCAGAAGTTCGACCTGCTCGCCCACCTGCTCGAACAGACCCAATACCACAGCGTCATCATCTTCTCCCGCACCAAGAGCGGCGCCGATTACGTGGCCAGCCGCCTGAAGCACGCCGGCCACACTTGCGCCGTGATGCACTCCGACCGCAGCCAGCAGGAGCGCGTGGATGCGCTGAAGGGCTTCAAGGCCGGCAAATACGAGGTGCTCGTCGCCACCGACCTCGCCGCCCGCGGCCTCGACATCGCCGACGTGTCGCACGTGATCAATTTCGACGTCCCGGAAAATCCCGAGGACTACGTCCATCGCATCGGCCGCACCGGCCGGGCGCATAAGTCCGGCGACGCGTTCACCCTGATCACCGAGGAAACCTGGCGCGATGCCCGCAGCATCGAGCGCTTCATCGGCATGAGTATCGATTGGAAGAAGATCGAGGGCTTTAATTACACCTACTCGGGCATCTTCGACGGCGGCGGCATGCCGCAGGTTGCGCCGGAGAAGCCCAAGAGCCGGCTGATGCGCGGCGGCCGGCGCTGACCCAGGCCAGGTTACATTTGAGAAACAGGCGAAACCACCGCTTGAACTATATACCTTTATAAGTATATAGAATCGGCATGGAGCTGGTCCAGATCTACGAATGCCTGTGCGACACCACCCGCCTGCGGGTGCTCAACCTGCTGGGACCGGGTCCGCTCTGCGTGTGCCATTTCCAAGAGATCCTGGGCGAACCCCAGGTGAAGATCTCCAAGCACCTCGCCTACCTGCGCGCACGCGGCCTCGTCGAGGTCGAGCGGGAGGGCAACTGGATGGTCTATGCGCTGCCCGCCAAGCCCTCGCGGGAGCTGAAGACGAATCTCGCCTGCCTGCAGGATTGCGCCCGGGAGAATCCGCGGTTCCAGCGCGACCTGGCGCGCCTGAAGAAACTGGCGCCCAAATTCGCCGGTACCAGCCCCTGCGGCTGCGCCTGATATTTCCCATGACCAACAAACCTCCGTTCAAAGTCCTCATCCTCTGCACCGGCAACTCGGCGCGGTCCATCCTCGGCGAATATATCCTCTGCGCCAAGGGCAAGGGTCGCTTCGAAACCTACAGTGCCGGTTCGCACCCGACCGGACGCGTCAATCCCCTCGCGGTGCGCACACTCCGCGAGAAATACGACCTCGACGCCAGTGCGGCCCGGTCGAAGTCCTGGGACGAGTTCAAGGACGTGAAGTTCGATTTCGTCATCACAGTGTGCGACAACGCCAAAGAGGCCTGCCCGGTCTGGCCCGGCCAGCCGATGATCGCCCATTGGGGTTCGCCCGATCCGGCCGGGGCCGAGGGCACGGAGGAGGAGAAATTCCGGTTCTTCGTGACCGTCGCTTCCCAGATCGCCCGGCGCGTGGACCTGTTCTGCGCCTTCCCGGAGGACAAACTGCGCGACCTCGCCGCCCTCAGGAACGTCGGCAAGCAGTTCAAACTTAACGGCGAAGACGCCATGAAGAAATAAACACCATGACTATTACCGAACTCAAAGCGCAGCTCCGGGCCCAGCCCGGGTTGAATATTGCCATCGCCCTGCCTGACGAGCGGCGCATCCCGGCCCACTACCACATCACGGAGGTCGGGCACGTGACGAAGAGGTTCGTCGATTGCGGCGGCACGGTTCGCGCCAGCGAGACCTGCGTGTTGCAGACCCATTTTGGTTCGCCCAAGGACGACGGGCACCGGCTGACGGGCGGCAAGCTGGCGCATATCCTTGATCTGGCCAAGGCACTCCTGCCGTCCGATGCAGTGCCGGTGGAGGTGGAATACGAGGACGGGGTCATCTCGCAATTTCCGCTCGTCGCCGCTGAAGTGGAAGACGGTTCGCTGGTGCTTCACCTCGGGTTGAAACACACCGACTGCCTCGCCAAGGATCGGTGCGGCATCGAGGACGACGCCGAGCAAGTGCAGGAAACCGGGCAATGCTGCGCCGGCGCGAGTGGGGGCAAGAGTTGCTGCTAACGGCGCCATGAATCCCGTTGCCGCCCGTCTCTCGTTTCTCGACCGCTACCTGACGCTTTGGATTTTTCTCGCGATGGTGGCCGGTGTGCTGGCGGGGCGTTTTTTTCCGGCCATTCCACGCACCTTGACGGTGTGGAGCATCGGCACCACGTCGGTGCCGATTGCGATCGGGCTCATCATCATGATGTATCCGCCGCTGGCCAAGGTGCACTACGAGGAACTGGGCGACGTCTTCCGCGACCGGCGGGTGCTCGGGCTGTCGCTGGTGCAGAACTGGCTGGTCGGACCGGTGCTGATGTTCGCGCTGGCGGTGATCTTCCTGCGCGACCTGCCGGAGTATTTTGCCGGCCTGGTGCTGATCGGTCTGGCCCGGTGCATTGCGATGGTGATCGTGTGGAACGACCTCGCCGGCGGCAGCCGCGAATACTGCGCGGGCCTGGTGGCTTTCAATGCGCTGTTCCAAGTCGTCTTTTTCGCGCCGCTAGCCTGGCTTTTTTTGAAAGTACTGCCGCCGCTGGTGGGCGTCAATTTGGGTGTGCTGGATCTGTCGAGCATCACCATGGGCAGCATCGCGCAGAGCGTGTTCATCTATCTGGGGATTCCCTTCCTCGCGGGCTGGCTTGGCCGGCTCGTCCTGCGGCGCGGGCCGGTGGGCATGGCGTGGTATGATGGCAAATTCATCCCGCTCATCAGCCCGCTGACCCTGGCCGCGCTGCTGTTCACCATCTTCGTCATGTTCAGCCTGAAGGGCGAGACTGTGCTGCGGATTCCGCTCGATGTGCTGCGCATCGCGGTGCCGTTGCTGGTGTATTTTACCATCATGTTCGGCGCGACGTTCTGGCTGGGCGTCCGGGCAGGTGCGGACTATCCGCGGGCGGCGACGCTGGCCTTTACTGCCGCCGGTAATAACTTCGAGCTGGCGATCGCGGTGGCGGTGGGGGTCTTCGGCCTGGCGTCGGGCGCGGCCTTTGCCGCGGTCGTGGGTCCGCTCGTCGAGGTACCGGCGCTCATTGCGCTGGTCACGGTCGCCTTGGCGTGGAAACGCCGGCTGGAAGCGCCGGCGGGGAATTGATTTGCGCGCGGCCCAGCGGGCGCTTCGCTGGCGCGCTCCCATGAAACTCGACATCCCGTCCGGCGACTTTGCCGGCTACATCTTCGATTGCGACGGCACGCTCGTCGACACGATGCCACTGCATTACCGGGCCTGGGACCGGGCCATGCAGCAGGCGGGGTTAAAAGGCACGCTCAGCGAGGAGCTGTTCTATTCCCTCGGCGGCATGCCGACCAAGAAGGTGGCTGCCGTCATGGCCAGGCACTACGGCCTGACCATCGACGTGGACTATGTCTTCCACCACAAGGAAGAGTTTTTCCTGGAGATGCAGGCGGAGATGAAGGTCATCAAGCCCGTCGTGGATTTTGCCCGTAAGTTGCACGGCCGGTCGCCGATGAGCGTGGCGTCAGGCGGACCGCGGCCGGTCGTGAAAAAAACCCTTGAGCTGATGATGATTGCCGAGCTTTTCCCGGTGGTCGTGACGCCGGAGGATGTCACGCACGGCAAGCCTTCACCCGACATGTTTTTGCTCGCGGCCGAGCGCATGGGCGTGGCGCCGGAGCGGTGCCTCGTCTTCGAGGACGCGGAACCCGGTTTTCAGGCCGCCATGGCCGCCGGCATGCAATACGTGCGCGTGCCGAGCCGCAGGATTTGATTTGAACCGGCGCGGCAACGCGCATCGTTTGGACGCATGACTTTCGCCGCGCTGGCTAACCCCGGCATTTTAACCCAGCCGATCTACGAGCCGGGCAAGCCCATCGAGACCGTGGCCCGGGAACTCGGGCTGGATCCGGCGGGCATCATCAAGCTGGCCTCGAATGAGAATCCCCACGGCCCGTCGCCCAAGGGACTGGCTGCGGCGCAGCGGGCGTTGCAGGACGCGCACCTCTATCCGGACGGCAGCTACTTTGCGCTGCGGCAAAAACTGGCTGCGAAATATTCGCTCGGCCTGGACCAGTTCGTCATCGGCGACGGCTCCAACGAACTCCTTGAACTGCTCGGTCACGCGTTCCTCGCTCCCGGCAAGGAGTGCGTCATGCACCAGTCGGCCTTCGTGGTGTACAAGCTGGTGGCGCTGATGTTTGGCGCGAAGCCGGTCGAGGTGCCGCTGGCGGCGGGCCTGCGGCAGGACCTGCCGGCCCTGCTGGCGGCGATCACTGCGAATACGCGACTCGTGTTCCTGGCCAGCCCGGCCAACCCGGTGGGCGTGGCCAACAGCGCGGAGGAAATTGCGGCGCTGGTCCGCGCCCTGCCACCGCAGGTGATTCTGGTGATGGATGAGGCCTATGGGGAATTTTTGGAGAACCCGCCCGACCTGCGCCCGTTCATCGCCGAGGGGCGCAAGGTGATCTGCCTGCGCACTTTTTCCAAAATCTACGGGCTGGCGGCGCTGCGCATCGGCTATGGTTACGCCGCGCCGGAGCTGATTGCGATTCTCCAGCGCGCCCGGCAGCCGTTCAACGTGAACGCCATCGCGGCGGCCGCGGCCGTGGGCGCCTTGGATGACGGGGAATTTGTCGCCCGGTGCCGCCGGGAGAATTTCGCCGGGCTCGTGCAACTTGCAGCCGGCTTCAAGGCGTGCGGGCTGGAGTTCGTGCCCGGGCACGGGAATTTTATCCTCGCGAAGGTGGGGGACGGGACGGCGGTGTTCGACGCGTTGCAGCGACTGGGCGTGATCACCCGGCCCGTGAAAGGCTACGGTCTGCCCGAGTGGCTGCGCGTCACGGTCGGCACCAAGGCCCAGAACGAACGGCTGCTGAAGTCGCTGGCCGAGGTGCTGGCCCGGGGATGATCCACGCCCTGCCAGGCATGGGGGCCGATCACCGGATGTTTCCGGAACCGTGGGAAAGTTTACCCGGATTCCAGGCACATGATTGGGTGAGGTCACCCGGGATCCAAAGCGTGAGGCAGCTGGCCGAAGCTATGGTGAAGGCCTGTGCCATTGCCGATGGCGATGTATTGGTCGGTGCTTCGCTCGGGGGAATCGTGGCAGGTGAAATCACCAAACTGCGGAAAATCCCCCGCTTATTCCTGGTGGGGAGCGCGGTGAGGAAGGAGGAAGTAAATCCGTGGCTCGCGTCGCTTCACCCTCTGATGGAAAAGCTGCCGGTGGAGCGGTTGCGGCTTCTGGCGGAAAAGATACCGGGCGAGCTGGCTACGATGTTTGCGCAAGCCGATCCCGGGTTCATCCGGCACATGTGCTTGGCCCTCTTCCAGTGGGAGGGCCTGGGGGAGACCGAAACGCAGGTGTTTCGGATTCACGGGCGCAAGGACCTGGTGATTTCCGCGCCGAAAGCAGCCGATCTTCTGCTGGGGGGCGGGCACCTGATTGCGATGACACATGCCCGGGAGTGCGCCGCGTTTGTCGCGCGGCACCTGGCTGTAGGGCGGGATCGCTGATCCCGCCTTGATTTGAATTCATGGAGGGCCCGTGTCTCTGCGGGCCGGCTCGCAGGGACGCGAGCCCTCCAAAGGCTACGTAGGGGCGTCGCTTGACGGCGCCCGTCTTCCGAAAACGAATTCACGGGCGTCGAAAAGCAACGCCCCTACTGCTCAAACCGCCGCCGCCCGCTTCAACCGGTCGTTGATCGCTGCCGCGAGTCCACCGCCGCCCGCCGGCAGCTTCTCCATCCGGATCTCGCGGTAACCACCGGTGTCGGCCTGCCGCAGCACACGGTAGAGATTACGGGCGATTTCGGCGAGCGCGCCGCGCCGGCTCAGCCAATAGACATGGGCGGAGGGCTTCCCCGTGGGTTGGCGAAGGAGAATCAGCGCCGTGCGTTCAGTCGCGCCAGCCGGACGCACGGTCAGTCGCAGCGGGGTTTTCGGGCTGTAGTGCCGGGCGAGCATGCCGGGGGCGAGCAGGCGGACGTTGCCTTTGGCTGAGCGACTCTTGGTGAAGATTTTTCGCCGGAGAACTTTTCCCAGCTGCGCTGCGGTGATGGCGCCGGGTCGCAGGATGCGCGGCTTCGCCGGATGAGTCAGGTCCAGCACGGTTGATTCAACTCCGACGGGGCAGCTGCCGCCGTCGAG
>JAYTUA010000247.1:0-43623 GCA_043745015.1 Opitutaceae bacterium
TTGGCGGGCACGGCCTCGGTGCGGGCGAGATGCTCGATTTGCGCCAGTTTGCCCGAACTATGCAGGCGGGCGAGCTCGGCCATGACACGGCAGGCATAGTCGATCTTGACGGAAATCTTCATGGGGGGATCAGATGGCGTAGTCGGTGCTCTCGGGCTTGAAGAACTCGGTTGCCGGCAGGAGCATGCCGGCGCCAACCGTGGCGTTGGTGCCCTGCTCGATCAAAATGAAGGAGCCGGTAAGCCGGTTGGTGGCATAGCCGTCGTAGAAGAGGGGCTTCGCCGTGCGGATGCGAATCTCGCCAAGGTCGTTTACCGCCAGCTCGGCCGGGTTGGGTTGCGACTCGAGCGCCACCATGTCGAGCCGGTGTTCAATTTCCGTGACGACCGCCTGCACGGTGCTGCTGGTGTGCTTGAGGAAATATTTCTTTCCGCGCTGCAGCGGGCGCGGGTGCATCCAGCAGACCTTGGCGTGCAACTCGGTGCCGCCGCCGGGGAGCGCATCGACGTCCACCAGCATGCTGCCGCGGCTGACATCCACGTCGTGCTCCAGCACGAGCGAGACCGATTGCGGGCAGAACGCTTCCTGCACCGGGCCGTCAAAAGTGTGGATCTCCTTCACCGTCGAGATCACGCCGCCGGGCAGGGCCATGACCTTCTGGCCGGTGCGCACGATGCCGCCGCTGATCTGGCCGCTGAAGCCGCGGAAATCATGCAGGTGCGGGTCGGTGGGGTCGTTCGGGCGGTTGACCCACTGCACCGGCAGGCGGAAGGCACTGAGGTTCCAGTCGCTCGCGATGTGGACGGTTTCGAGGTGACCCAGCAATGTCGGGCCCGCATACCACGGCGTGTGGGGCGAAGGGGTGACAACATTGTCGCCGTTGAGCGCGCTCAACGGGATGAACTTCACATCCTTGATGTCGAGGCGGGGGAGGAATTCCTCGAACTGCTCACGGATCTCGTTGAAGCGCGCCTCGCTCCAGCCGACGAGGTCCATCTTGTTGACGGCGACGACGAGATGCGGGATGCGCAGCAACGCGGCGATGGCGGTGTGGCGGCGGCTCTGCTCGATCACACCCAGGCGGGCGTCCACCAGCACGATCGCCAGGTTGGCCGTCGAGGCGCCCGTCACCATGTTGCGCGTGTATTGGATGTGGCCGGGGGTGTCGGCGATGATGAATTTGCGCCGCGGGGTCGCGAAGTAGCGGTAGGCGACATCGATCGTGATGCCCTGCTCGCGCTCGGCACGCAGGCCGTCGGTGAGGTTGGCGAGGTTGATCTGCCCGCCGCCGGTAATGTCGGCCGAGCGCTCGAGGGCCTCGAGCTGGTCCTCCATGAGCGATTTCGAATCGTAGAGGAGGCGGCCGATGAGCGTGGACTTGCCGTCGTCGACGCTGCCGCAGGTGTTGAGGCGGAGAATGTCGACAACCGGCACGGGAGCGCGGGAGGAGGATGAAGTAGTGGCGACCACGGACATGAAGGGGTTGAGCAGAGGGAAGAATTAGAAGTAACCGGCTTTCTTGCGGTCTTCCATGGCGGCCTCGGAGGCCTTGTCGTCGGCGCGGGAGCCGCGCTCGGTGACCCGGGCGGCGGCAATCTCGGCAATGATGTCGTCGTAGCTGACGGCCGGCGACTCGACGAGGCCGGTGCTGATGATGTCGCCGATGGTGCGGACACGGACCACGAGCTCGCGGACCTCTTCCGTCGGCTTGGGCGGGAGCAGATCGCTGACGGGCAGCCATTGGCCGCCGCGGCGGACGCATTTGCGCCGGTGACTGAAATAGATCGTGGGCACCTCGAGTTTCTCGCGGCGGATGTATTCCCACACATCCATCTCGGTCCAGTTGCTGAGCGGGAACACGCGCATGTTCTCCCCGGCGTTCAGCCGGCCGTTGTAGAGATTCCAGATCTCAGGGCGCTGGTTCTTGGGGTCCCACTGGCCGAAGCTGTCGCGGAAGCTGAAGAAGCGCTCCTTGGCGCGCGCCTTCTCCTCGTCGCGCCGGGCACCGCCGATGAGGCAGTCGAAACGAAATTCCTCCACGGCGGCGAGCAGCGTGGGAATCTGGAGCTTGTTGCGGCTGATCTCGCCGGGGGCGGGGACGGCGATGCCTTGGGCGATGGCGTCCTCGACCTTGCGGACGATGAGCTTGCCACCGAGCTGGGCGGCGCGCTTGTCGCGGAATTCATTCAATTCGGGAAAATGGTGACCCGTGTCGACGTTGAGGAACGGCATCGGGATGTCCGAGGGGCGGAACGCTTTCTCCGCGAGGCGGAGGAGACAGATGGAATCCTTGCCGCCGGAGAAGAGCAGGGTCGGGCGCTCGAATTCGCCCGCGACCTCACGCATGATGTGGATCGCCTCGGTCTCGAGATGCTGCAGGTGGTCGAGATGATAGCTCTTCATGTCGCGGCGGCGGTCTGGGCGGCGTCTTTGCCCCAGGCGGCGTGCAGGCCGCACTCACGTATCTCGTCGGCCTTGGCCGGGTCGAAATAGTCCCACTCGTTCGGCAGCTGGTGCTCGGCGAGATAGGCCTCCATCTGGGCGTCGGTCCAGTGGAACACCGGACTGACCTTGAGCGCGCCGAAGTTCGCATCGTGCGACACGATGTCGAGACCGGCACGGTTCGGGTTCTGCACCTTGCGCAGCGCGGTGATCCAGACGGTCGGGGCGAGTTCCTTCATGCCGCGCTGGAAGGGCTCCAGTTTCATCACGGCGCTGAACTGCTTCAGCCCGGCCTCGTCGTCGAGCGAGGGGATGGGCCCGTGGATGGCGTCGCGGTGCGCGGGCGTCATCTTCGGCAGGTAGGGTTTGAGGTTGAGCTTAAGCTGGGCGCGAAGCTGCTCAGCGTGCTTATAGGTGGCCGGCCGGTTGTAGCCGTGGTCCACCCAGAGCACGGGAATGTCGGCCTGCGCCTGCGTGGCGAGGTGGAGCACGACGGCCTCGTAGGGGCGGAAGTTGGTGGAGACGATCGCGTGGCCGCGCGCTTGAGCCAGGGCCCAGCGGACGACCTCAAGCGGCGACTTGGCGCGCAGCTCGTCATTGGCGCGGGAGATTTGTTCGGGAGTCATGACGGGTTAGTTGGTGGCGGCGGGTTGGGGCGCGGCAGCGGCGGTAGCCGCGCGCTGGGCGATCGCCTCGGGCAGGAGCACGCGGGTGGCGAAGTCGCCGAAGCGCTCGCCGGCGGTGCGCTCGGCCTTCCAGCGGGTGAGCAGCGGGCGCAGCTCGGTCTCGAGGTCAGCCTCCTTGATGGTTTCCTTGAACACCTGGTTGAGGCGCATGCCCGTGGCGTTGCCGCCGACCCAGAGCTGGTATTTGCCGGGCGCCTTGCCGACGAGGCCGATCTCGGCCATGTAGGGGCGGGCGCAGCCGTTGGGGCAGCCGGTGGTGCGGATGATGATTTCCTCGTCCGCCACGCCGACCTCGGTCGCAAGCTTTTCGATGCGGTTGATGAGGCCGGGCAGGGCGCGCTCGGACTCCGCGAGACCAAGGCCGCAGGTGGGCAGCGACGGGCAGGCCATCGAGGCGGCGTGGAGCACGCTGGCCTGATTCTCGGTTTTTACGCCATAGGCGGCGAGCAGCGCCGTGAGGGCGTCGCGATCCGTGTCCGGGATGTTGGCGAGGATGACGTTCTGGTTGCCGCTGAGGCGGAACTCGATCTGCGGGAATTTCTCCGCGACCTGGCGGAGGGCGGTCTTCATCGCATGGCCCTCGACGTCCTTGATGCGGCCGGTCTGGACGAAGAGCGTCAGGAAATTCGAGCCGTCGACGGCGCGGTTCCAGCCGTAGGCGTCACCCGTGGAGGTGAAGCGGAAGGAGCGCACGGCGGTGAGCATGAAGCCCGTGCGCCGGTCGATCTCCTCGCGCATCCAGACCGGGCCGCGCTCCTGCACGACGTACTTGAGGCGGGCGTGCTTGCGGTTGGTGCGGTCGCCGAAATCGCGGTGGATGGTCAGCACGGCCTTGGCGACGTCGAGCAGTTTCTCGCGGGGGAAATAGCCGAGCACGTCGGCGAGGCGCGTATAGGTCTGGTCGTTGCTGTGGCTGCGGCCGAGGCCGCCGCCGACCGCGAGGTTGTAGCCGACCAGCTTGCCGCCCTCGATCACGGCGATGAAGCCAAGGTCGTTGGTGAAGACGTCCATGTCGTTCGACGGCGGGATGACGAAGGAGGTCTTGAACTTGCGTGGCAGGTAGGTCTGGCCGTAGAGCGGGTCCGCGAATGTGGTGTTTTCCGGCGCGTCGAGGTTGAGCTGGATGTTGTCGACCCAGATGGAGTGGTAGGCCGGAGTCTTGGGCGCAAGGGCGTCCACCACCAACAGGCTGTCGGCGAAGACCTCGGCGCGGGCCTTGGTCGTGGCGGGGGTGGGCGAGACGGTGATGTTGCGGTTGACGTCGCCGCAGGCCGCCAGCGTGGAGAGCATCGACTCATTGATCTTCTTGATCAGCGGGCCGAGGCCGGCCTTCACCACACCATGAAACTGGATGCTCTGGCGCGTGGTGACGCGCAGGGTGTTGTTGCCATAGGTGGAGGCGAGGTTGTCGAAAGTGAGCCACTGCTTCGGCGTCATCACGCCGCCGGGGATGCGCCCGCGGATCATGACGAGCCACTTCTTGCCGGTCTTGCGCAGGTCGCGGTCATCCTGTTGATAGATGCCGTGAAACTTGATGAATTGCTCGTCATCCTCGGAGAATTTTTCGGCGGCCGGATCGGCCAGGGTGGCCGCAATGTTGCCCGCCAGCGTGGGGATGCGCTGCTTCAGGACCTCGTTCTTGGAAAGCGGAGCCGGTGGTTTTTCGGACATGACGGAGAGAACGCTTGCCTCTGTTAGCCAAAGGGTAAAGGTTAAAAGAAGGCATATTCACTAAGGAAGTCATGTTAGCTGCAAACGCAACCAAATCAAAGGGTTTTGTCTGGCTTCTCGGAGCCGGACCGGGCGCGGCCGACCTGATTACGGTGCGCGGATGGAAGTTTTTGCAAGCGGCGGAGGCGGTTGTCTATGATGAACTGGCCAACGACGAGCTGTTAAAAAACTGCCCGGCCAGCTGTGAGATGTACGCCATGGGCAAACGGGCGGGCCGGCACAACGCCACGCAGGACGAAATCAACGCCCTTTTGGTTTCCCTCGGCCGGGCGGGAAAAAAGGTGGTCCGTCTCAAGGGCGGCGATCCGCTCGTCTTTGGTCGGGCGGGGGAGGAGATCGAGGCGCTGCGCGCGGCCGGGCTGCCGTTCGAGATCGTGCCCGGGGTCACGGCCGCCACAGCCTCGGCCGCGGTCGCCGGGCTGCCGCTGACCCACCGGGGCTTTTCCTCCGCCGTGGTCTTTGTCACCGGCCACCAGTGCGCCGCCAACACCTCCGCCTTGGACTGGAGCGCCCTCGCCAAGCTGCGCGCGACGCTCTGCTTCTACATGGGCGTGCGCCGGCTGCCAGAGATCGCCCACAACCTCCTCGCCCACGGCATGTCGGCGGACCTGCCGCTCGCGCTCATCAGCGAGGCCACGCTGCCGACGCAGCGGATCGTTATCACCACGCTCGGTGCGGCGGAGAAAATATCCGCCGCCGAGATAGGCCAGCCGGCGCTCGTGGTGATCGGCGAGGTGGTGCGGCTGTCAGATTTCGCGGCGCAGGTACCGGAATTGTAGAGCGGAGTCAGTGACCTCGCCCGGCAGTCCGCCACCGGTCCGCGAGGATATCCAAGAGCACGGGATGCTCACCGACGAGACCAGTCATCGTCGTACGCAGAGCGCCGTCGCTCGCGGTTTCGGCCTCGCGACAGATCGTGGCGACGTCGCCGTTCGGTCCGGCGTGACGCCCAGGCAGGAGAAACTGCATTGCTACGATCACCGGGCCGGAATTCCAGCCAGGCTGACGGAGCAACGTGGCCAGCAGGGGTTCGCCGAAGTCGTAAGCCGCTCCCTTGCGCCGCTCCATGCTGGCGGCGGCGACAGTGAAATCCGGGCCGAGCAGTCCGTGGAGCTGCCGGGCCAGTTCGTTGCGAACCTCGGCTACTGCCCGCGCCGGACTGCCGTGGTCCACCAGCGCCACCCGACGGGAAGTTGCATCGAGCGCCCGGACTTGGTCCGCGAGGATCTGCGCCATCCGACCGTCACCCAGTTGGAAAAGTGGGGCGGCGACCTTCAGGCTGAGGGCCGGATGTTTGGTGCGCAGGTGGGCCAGCCGGGCGGGCAGATATTCCGTCAGCGCCCCGCTCGGGCCGAAGAACAGGGGCACGACCAGGAAATCCTTCTGACCCGCCGTGAGCCGCCGCTCCAGCGCGGACTCGAGGGTTTCCGCGGGCGTGCCGCCAAGTTTTTCCGCCGGCACCGCGCTCGAGTGGAGCAGGGAAACCGGCTCGACGCGCTGACCGATGCGCTCACTGAGCTTGGCCGCCAGCCCGCGCAGGGCGAGAGTGGCGGCGGGCTCGAGCGAGCCGTTGTCCATCAGGATAGTGAGCGGTGCGGGCATCTGGGTGGATCGAGTGGAGGGCCCGTCTTCCGACGGGCCGCGGTCGGTCAGGAGACCGACCCTCCATGGATTCTTCGCTCCGCTCAGAATGACAAGGCAAACCTCACTCCAGGCCCGAGACGTTCACGTTGTTGTCGTATTCCACCGTGAACTTCACGGTCAGCTCGCGCTTCTCGCCGGGCTTGAGGTCGAGCGACCATTTGAGCGTGCCCTCGTCGGTGGGTTTCACGTCCTTGGCGTCGGGCGAAAGGAGCTTCACGACTATCTTCTCGTTGCGGGAGAGCGGCACCTGGTCGGCGACGATCACGCGCTCGCTGGTCTTCTTGTTGTTCTGGACCGTGATCAGGTATTCGTAGGTGATGCGCTTGCCGGAGTTCGTCAGGCCGGTGTCCTCGGTGAACTTGTTCACGCGCTTGTGCTTGATCGCGATCCCGTCGTCCACGCCGAGGGCGAGGGCGAACTTCTCGCCGCTCATGACCGTGCGCAGGCCGCTGGTGGCGACGAAGGTGCCGTCGAGGAAGACGTTCATCGCGCCGGCGAGCAGCGGGAAGTCTGAGCTGTTGACGACCTTCGAGGTCAGGAAGGCGGCGGCCTGGCGCTTCGGCACGGTGAGGTATTCAGGCGCGGCCTTGAGACTGGCGGAAGTGATCGGCACCTTCTGCGGCGAGTTGTCACTCGGCACGCTGGAACTGACGGCGATCTTGAACGAGGCGCTGGTTGCGCCAGCTTCGATGGTGGCCCCAGCAAGGGTTGCACTTACCTCAAACGGAGAGAGCACGATTTTGTCTTCGTTGGTAGTCAGACTTTGCATGTTCACAGCGGCAGGGGCGTTGGCCGCTTTGGCCGCATAGCCCATCTCGCGTCGGCGCATATCGTCCTTCTCGAACTGCCCGCGCAGGGCGATCGGATTGAAAATATCCAAGTTCCACACGTTCAGGATCGGAGCCGCGCCGCCGAGGGAAGGACGGGCGGTGGAGAGCGTAAGGGCGACGTCCTTCCAGTCCTCGCCGGTGGCTTGGCGGACGATGCCGAAGTAATCGAGCTGCACGAGGCGCTCGGCGCTGGCGACGCGGGCGTCGTAGCTCGGCATCCACGACGCGCCGGGGACAGTGTAGGCCAGCGACACCTCCAGGCTGCCGGCCTGGGCGGCGGCGACGCGCACGGTGACGGTCTTGAAGGCCTTGCCGCCGGCGCCGCGCAGTTCGTTGAGCTGGTTCTGCACGGTGGTGATCTTGTTCGACAGGTCCTCGCGCTGTTCGTCGAGGGAGGCGCGCTCGGCCGTGAGCTTGGTCTTTTGCTCGGACAGATACGCCAGCGAGGCGGTGAACTGGTTGAGGTCGGGCCGGGGCACATCCTTCGCGGGTGGGGCGAACAGCGCACCCTCCATCCGGTCGAGCGTGGCGGATGAGGCGTTGAGCAGGTTCGCCCGGTCGTCGATGCCGCGCATCTGTTTGCCGAAGCCCTTGAGCTGGTCCTCGAGTTCCTTCACCCGGGCGTTGGGCGTGTAGTCCACGAAGGTTTGCTTGGCGCTGACATCGAGGATGGTGGCCGCCGCGGTGCCCTTGCCGCTGACCTGCAGCGACTGTTCGTTGAGCGACTGCGGGAGGTTGGCAAAGACGACCTCGGCCGTGCCGCCGGTCAGCTGCACCGTGGCGGTGCGCGTGACGACGGCGCGGTCCTGATAGACCGTGACGGCGGAAATGCGGGAATCGACCGGTGCCGCCGGAAGACAGGGAACAGCGGACAGCAGACCAAGGGAGAGAATGAGACGGGAATTTTTCATGGGTGAGGAAGGGACAAGGGTGAGGATAAGACGTTCACCCCGATTCTTTCTTAGGCAGAGAATCTCACCAATCGTCCGTGCGGAAGGGGGCGGCGGGAAGGCCGGCGGCGTTGGCGAGCGAAGCGGCCGGGGCGTTGGTGAAGGCATAGCGCACGGCCACGGGGGCTTGCACCTCCGGCGAGCTGACGAGCACCGAGGTGCCGTCGATCTTGGCGGTCGCCGCATGGAAAACCTTGTCATCACCGGCGAGCTCGAAGCCCGTGACCTCGGGCGTGGTGCTCTTCAGGCCGTCGGCGTAGCTGAAGCGGATGCGCAGGGCCGGACCCTCGGAGGCGATGGCCTGCACGGCCGGACCCGACCACACGGTGGCACGCTGGTCGTAGACGCGGTGCAGGGCGATGGCGGCGAGCCGTTCCCCGGCCGGGTGCTTGTTGACCGGGTGCAGGTTGTCCGGCTCTTCGCCGTCGATGATGACGGCCAGGCCGCCGGCGGGCACATGCAGCGCGGCTTCCTGGGCCTCGCGGAGTTCCGCCCAGGCGCGGCCGGTGGCCTTGCCGTTGTCCGAGAAGTTGGGCAACTGCACGACGAGGAAGGGGAAATCGCCCAGCGGCCACGCCGCGCGCCACGACTGGATCATGGCCGGCAGCAACTCCGCATACTCGCGCGGGCGGCCGACGTTGGACTCGCCCTGATACCACAACGCGCCGCGGAGGGCGTAGGGGACGAACGGGGCGATCATGCCGTTGAAGAGCCGGGCGGGGGCGAAGCCGGAACCCGGGCCCATCGGCGGGCGCGGCCATGGCATGGTGATCTTCGTGCCGTTGGCGCGGAAATCCGCCTGCGCCTTCTGCCACGCCGCTTCCAGGCCGGGCTGGTCGGCGTATCTCTGGGGCCACACCTTCAGGGCCTCCTGCCACCGGTTGTTCAGGACCGGCCAGACGCGGCTGGTACGCAGCACCGGCTCGGGAATCCACGATTCGATCGCCGTGCCGCCCCAGGAGGCGTTGATGATGCCGACCGGCACGTTGAGTTTTTCAGAAATCAATCGCGCGAAGAAATATCCCACACCGGTGAAGCCGCCGATCGTGTCGGACGCGGCGCTCTGCCAGCCGCTGTTCTTGACCCGTCCGACGGGCAGGTCCGCGCCAACGTGGTCGACCCGCAGGTGGCGGATGAGGGGATCGGCCGGCCGCAACTTTTCCTGCTCATAAGACTTGGGCGAACTGCCGAGGGCCCACTCCATGTTGGACTGGCCCGAGGCGAGCCACACTTCGCCAACCACGACATCGTGACAGGTCGCCGTGCTCGCGCCATCGGCCACGACCAGGTCGCTGCCGTTGGTGTTGGCCGGCATCGCGTCGAGGTCCGCGCGCCAGAGACCCGCCTGGTTGACGCGGGTCTGCTTGCTCTGCCCGCCGTAGGAGACGGTCACGGTCGCACCCGGCTGGTCGCTCCAGCCCCAGACCGGGACGGCGACCTCGCGCTGCAGGACGGCGTGGTCGGTGAACGGCGGGGCGAGCTGCAGCTCGGCCGGGCAACGGAGCAGGGAAAGGGCGAACAAGACACCAAGGAGGACGGGGCGGAGTGTTTTCATGGGGTTGCATCTAGTAAACGCACAACCCGGCACTCTCGCAATCCGCATTTGCCAGGCGACCGGACGGACAACCACGGATTGCACAGATGAACACAGATGAGAAAAGCAGATTGAACCACAGAGGCAATCTCTGGCTAGGCTTCGCCATCGGGTTGAGTTTTGCACTTCTTGCGCCTTTTTGTGGCCAATCCCTCCTTCCTCCGTTTGTATCGCGGTTGAGAACTGAATCATGTCCCAACTCGCCGGACAAGTCGTCATCGTCACGGGAGCCTCCGCCGGCATCGGCGAGGCCACGGCGCGCCGGCTGGTGCGCGGCGGGGCGAAGGTCGTCATCACCGCCCGCCGGCCGGACCGGCTCGCGGCCCTCGCCCGCGAGCTCGATCCTACCGGCGCCAACGTGCTTACCGTCGCCGGTGACATCACGAGCGAAGCCGACCGCCGCAAGCTCGTCGCGGCGACGCTGGCGAAATTCGGCCACATCGACGCACTCGTGAACAACGCCGGCTACGGCACCCGCGGTCCGGTCGAGATGGTGCCGGTTGATTTGATCCGCAAAAATTTTGAGACGAACATTTTCTCCCTCATCGCGCTGACCCAGCTCGTGCTGCCCCACCTGCGCGAACGCCGCCGCGGCTGCATCGTCAACATCGGCTCGGTGGCCGGCAGGATCGCCCGGCCCATGTCCAGCATCTACGACTCGACCAAGCACGCGCTTGAGGCGCTGACCGACGGGCTGCGCGGCGAGCTGAAACCCTTTGGCGTCCACGCCACGCTGATTCGTCCCGGGTTCATCGTCACCGAGTTCATCGAGGCGGCCAACGCGGCGTCGGCTGACGTGGCCGCCAATGCCGGACCCTACGCGCGCTTCTACGAAGGCTATAGTGCCAACACGAAAATTTTACGCCTGGTCTCCGGCGTGCCCGACGACATCGCGCGCCTCGTGGAGAAGGCGCTCACCCGGCGGCACCCCGCCCCGCGCTACAGCGGTCCCTTCCACGCGAAGATTTTCCTGCTCCTGAAATGGCTCCTGCCGGACCGGATACTGGCGTGGGTGGTCAGGCTGAAAGCATAGCCCGCATTATTCCGGCCACTCGATGGTGACTAGGCGGACTTCCCGCGCCGCATCATCCACCCAGTAGGTCAGCAGCAGTCCGTCGAGCAGCAATAACTGGCATCGCCTTCCCTCGGGGTCGAGAAACGAGCTGTCGCCATGCGCACAGGAAAACGACAAAGCCGGTCAAGCGCCGCCAAGGCATGTCTGCGCCGCGCACCACTCGAAGCCAGCAGGGCGGCCAGCGCCTCTTGCGAGTAAGCCGGCCCGAAAGCATTCATTCTCTCACCGGAGGATTTTTTGCCAGGATGGCCTCGACCTGAGCCCGGGTGTATTTAACCCCGGCATCCATCTCGCGCATGATGCGGGCTGTCCGACGCTGCCGGGCGGGCGAATCCACGCGTTCGATGAAGGTGACATATTTTGCCACGGCCCGGCGTTTCACCGGGGTCAACCGGGTGATTCTCTTCTGCAGTTCGGCGACGCTCATGTCGGCACCATACGTGGCCTCGGGTTTTCGTCAACGGGGGAAACGGTCACCCCACGCTACTGCGGCCCCTTCCACGCGAAAATCTTCCTGCTCCTGAAATGGCTCCTGCCGGACCGGATACTGGCGTGGATCGTCAGGTTGAAGCCAGGAACGAATTGAGCTGCGCGGCAAACTTCGAGCCGAAGCCGGGGGTCTCGGCGATTTCAGCGGCGGTGGCGGCGCGGAGCTTGTCGATCGAGCCGAAGTGGGCGAGGAGGGCCGCCTTCCGTTTTTCACCGAGGCCAGGAAAGTCGTCGAGAATGCTCTCCTTGATCTTCCGCGAGCGGAGGTCGGCGTTGTAGGTGTTGGCAAAACGGTGGGCCTCGTCACGCAGGCGCTGGAGCAAATTCAATCCCGGGTGGCCGAGCGGCAGGTTGAGCGGGGCGCGGGCGTCGGGGAAGACGATCGTCTCATGTTTCTTCGCGAGGCCGATGAGGGCCGGCGGCATGCATTCGAGCGCGACGAATGATTTCAGCGCGGCGGCGATCTGCCCGCGGCCGCCGTCGATGACGACGAGGTCGGGAAATTGTTTCTTCTCCGCGATGAGCCGGCGGTAACGGCGACCGACGACTTCCTCCATCGCCCTGAAGTCATCGTTGCCGATGAAGCTCTTGATCGAGAAGCGCCGGTATTGATCCTTGTCCGGCCGGCCGTCGGTAAAGTGGACCATCGAGGCCACGACGAAGGTGCCGCTGATGTGCGAGATGTCGAAGCACTCCATGTGCACCGGGGGCGACTCCAGCCCGAGCGCCTCCTGCAGCGAGTGCAGGGCCTCGTCGTTGGGGCGGAGCTTCGTGAGGTCGCGGGTGAACTTGCGCGTGCGCGCCAGCGTGCGCTCGAGCGCGAGCACGACATCGCGCAGCTCGGCGGCCTTCTCGTATTCCTGCTTCGCCGAGCGCGCCGCCATCTCGTCGCGCAACGCCTTGAGCCATTCGCGCGACTTGCCGTCGAGGAAGGCGCAGGCCTGCGCGACGCGCGCCTGGTAGTCGGCGGCGGTGACCTCGTTGGGCCAGCCGGAAAGCTCGGCGCGTACGTCGTCGTAAAGCTGCCAGGTCCCGGCGGAGATTTTTTTCGGCGTGGTGTCGGCGAGCAGGATGCCGAACCGCTGGCGCATCGAGGCGAGGGTCTTGCGCAACAGGCCGGAATGGGCGAAGGGCCCGAAGTAGCGCGAGCGGGTGTCCTTCTTGAAGCGCGTCAGCACGAAGCGCGGCAGCTCGGCCTCGAGGTCGAGGCGCACGAGGAGGAAGCGCTTGTCGTCGGTGAAGTCGGTGTTGTATTTCGGCCGCCACTGCTTGATCAGCTTGCCCTCGAGCAGCAGGGCCTCGGGCTCGGACTTCACCTCGATGATGTCGAAGTCGGTGATCATTTCGATCAGGGCGCGGATCTTGGGCTGGTGACGCAGCGCCCGGGCCCGGCCGGCCTGGAAGTAGGTCGACACGCGCTTCTTCAGGCTCTTGGCCTTGCCCACGTAGACGATCCGCCCCAGCCGGTCCTTCATCAGGTAGACGCCGGGGGTGTCGGGCAGGGCGCGGACTTTCTCCTTGAGATCGAGGGGCATCGGGGGTGGAAAATTACAGTTTGTCATCGCGAGCCCGGCTCGGCCGGGCGTGGCGATCCATACGGCTGGATTGCTTCGTCGCTGCACTCCTCGCAATGACAGAATTGCCCCCGCTCTACTGAGTGCGCACTATCGGGCATCCCCACACTGGCATTTTGACCGAAAGGGACTACGGTGGCCGGGTCGGTCAAGTAAATGGCACACGATTCCGCACCCAGTGATTCTCCGCGCCCCGGCGCGACTACAACCTCCAGCCGCTACGAACTCCTCACCCTCGGTGACGAGCTGCTGCTTGGGCTGACCGCGAATTCCCATCTGAAATGGATCGGGGCCGAGCTCGGCCGGCGCGGGGTGCTGCTGCAACGCAACGTCACCGTGACCGACGAGGCGGACGCCATTGCCGCGCAGTTTCGCGAGAGCTGGGCGCGCGCCGACGTGGTCATCACCACCGGCGGGCTGGGGCCGACCTGCGACGACCGCACCCGCGAGGTGCTGGCCGGGGTGCTCGGCCAGCAGCTGGTTTTTGAGCCCAAGATCGAGCAGGCCATCCGGGCGCGGTTCGCCAAGTTCCAGCGGGTGCCCACGGCCAACAATCTCAAGCAAGCCTGGCGCTTCGAGCGCGGCGAAGTGCTGCCCAACAGCAACGGCACGGCACCGGGCCTCTGGGTGGAGCAGGACGGCAAGCTGCTCATCATGCTGCCCGGCCCGCCCAACGAATTGCAGCCGATGTTCACCGAGCAGGTCATCCCGCGCCTCGCGGCTCTCGGGCGGTTGTCCGACCAGGAGGCCTATCTCCAGATCCGCTCGATCGGGGTGGGCGAGTCGTCGCTCGAGACGATGTTCCAGTGCACCTTCAGCCGGAGTCCCGGGCTCGGCATCGCCTTTTGCGCGCACCAGGGCCAGGTGGACTGCCGCATCAGCTCGCCCGACGGGCGCTACGGGCTGGAGAAACTCCGCGCCATCGCCAGCGAATGCGCCGCGCTGCTGGGGGACAACCTCATGGGCTTTGGGCACGACAGCCTCGCGCAGGTCGTCGCCGACCAGCTCAAGCTGCAGGGGCGCACTCTCGCGGTGGCCGAGGCCAGCACCGGCGGCCTGCTGTCCAGCGCCTTCGCCGACCTGTGCGGCGCGTGCAAATTTTTCCAGGGCGGCATCGTCAGCACCAGCAACGAGGCCAAGATGCGCCTGCTGGAGTGTCCCGAGTGCCTGTTGAAGCAGCACGGCGCCGTGAGCGCCGAATGCGCCGTGGCGATGGCCACCGGCGTGGCCGAGAAGCTCGGGGCCGACTACGGGCTGGCGATCACCGGTTTTTCCGGACCGTGCGCGGGCGAAGGCGAGAACCCCGTCGGCAGCATCTACATCGGGCTCCACGCCCCCGGCGGCGACTGGGCGAAACAATTGAATTACCCCGGCCCGCGCGAGGCCATCAAGCAGCGCGCGGTGAACGACGCCATCGACTGGCTCCGCCGCGAGGTGATGAAGGAATCGCGCCGCATCGCGGCCCCGCAGGTGAATTGAAGGTCACCACGAAACACACGAAATACACAAAAGAGGGACCGGCAGATAAGGAGGACAGCTAGAGATGACTGGTTTCGTGTGTTTGGTGTATTTCGTGGTGCCATCTATCTGATTGGGAGAAAAATTTTCGTGCGCTTTGGCGCGTTTCGTGGGCAAATCCACCCGATGCCCGCCGCCACCCCCGCCTTCCTCTTCGTCTGCGGTCCCGACGACTTCCTCGTCAACCGCGTGGGCAAGGCGCGGTTCGAGGAGCTGGCGGTCGCGGCGCAGGCCGACGACTTTTCGCGCGAGATCGTCAGCGGCTTCGCCGGCAACGTGGACGAGGTCGAGACCGCCGTGAACCGCTTCCGCGAGGCGGTGCAGACCCTGCCGATGTTCGGCGGCAAGCGCGTGGTGTGGCTGAAGGACGTAAGTTTTCTCGCTGACTCTGTGACCGGCCGCGCCGAGGGCACGCTGAAACAGGTCGAGGCCTTGCAGGAATTACTGGCGAAGGTGAACCCCGACGAAGTGTCGGTCGTGATTACCGCTTCGCCGCTGGACCGCCGGCGCAGTTTTGCGAAATGGTGCGAAGCCAATGCGGACTTCACGCTCGCCGGGGGCGATGGCGACAACGCCGAGGCACTGGCCGGGATCGCGCTGGCCGAGGCCCGCGAGTGCGGCGCAACTTTCGGGCCGGGCGTGGTGGAAATCCTGCTGACCAAGGTCGGCGCCAACACCCGCCTGCTCACCGAGGAGGTGCGCAAGCTGGCGACCTACGCTGGCGAAGGGGCGGTGATCGAGGAGGCGCAAGTCATCGAGCTCACGCCGAACCAGGCCGAGGGTGATTTCTTCGAGTCGGCCGACCGGTTTTTCGCCGGCGATCTGCCCGGCACGCTGCACGCGCTGGAGAAGCACTTCTTCGCCGGCGGTGATGCGCGCCCCGTGCTCTCGTCGCTGCAGAACCGCAACCGCATCCTCATCCAGGCGCGGGTGCTGATCGATGCCGGCCACCTGCGCGCCCCCGGGCCCTACGGCTTCGACAAGGCGGCGTGGGCGAAGGCGCAGGCGACTTACGCGAAACATTTCGGCGGCGACGCCGAGAAGAGCTCCTACAATCTCTTCACGCAGAACCAGTGGTATGCCGGCAAGCTCGTCAGCACCGGCCGGTTGCCGGCGCTGCGCCGCCTGATCGACAACCAGCAGGAATTCATCGCGGCCTTTGAGGAAATCATCCGCCGGCCCGACGAGCAGGAGACGGTGCTGCGCGACATGGCCGTGCGGTGTTTGACGTGAAGATCTTGTAGCGAACCGACACCCCCCGTCGCTTCGCGCCACCCCTCTTGATAGAGGGGAATCAAAAACCCACGCTGGCGAAAATCCCCTCTAGGAAGAGGGGTGCCCGGCAGGGCGGGGTGTGTTGGGGATTTGCTACCTTCGGCTGACCGTACGCCTCGCCTGACACGCTTTTCCATTGGCAAACCCGGGGCGGAGGCCAACGCTCCACGTGTTGTGAAGCAGACCACCTCCCCCGCCGAATCCATCCCCAACGTGCTCGCCGAGCGCTACGCTTCGGCCGCCATGCAGGAGATCTGGTCGGCGCACGGGCGCATTTTGCTTGAGCGCGATTTCTGGATCGCAGTGATGAAGGCCCAGCGCGATCTCGGCGTCGCCATTCCGGCCGAGGCGATCAAGGATTACGAGCGGGTGCGCGCCGACGTGAACCTCGACCGCATCAAGGAGCGCGAGCGCGTCACCCTCCACGACGTGAAGGCCCGCCTCGAGGAATTCTCGGACCTCGCCCAGCGCCAGTTCATCCACCTCGGGCTGACCAGCCGCGATCTCACGGAGAACGTCGAGCAGTTGCAGGTGGCCAGCGCGTTGAAGCTCGTGAATCTCAAGGCCGTCGCCGCGCTTCACCTGCTGGCCAAGCGCGCGGCCGAGTATCGCGACGTGATGCTCACCGGCCGCACGCACAACGTGCCCGCGCAGCCGACGACCCTCGGCAAGCGCCTCGCGATGTTCGGCCAAGAAATGCTCCTCGCCCAGGAACGGCTGGCCGAGCTGATTGCGCGTTATCCGGTCCGCGGCCTCAAGGGCGCGGTTGGCACGCAGCTCGACCAGCTCACGCTCCTCGGCGGCGACACCGACAAGGTGGACCAGCTGGAGGGTCGCATCGTGAAGCACCTTGGGTTCAAGGCGAAGCTCAGCGCGGTTGGCCAGGTCTACCCGCGCAGCCTCGACTTCGACGTGGTGAGCGCGCTGCACCAGACGGGTGCCGCCGCCGCGAGCTGCGCCACGACCCTCCGGCTCATGGCCGGCGCGGGCCTGCTCACCGAGGGTTTCCAAGACGGTCAGGTCGGCTCCTCCGCGATGCCGCACAAGGTCAACGCGCGGAACTGCGAGCGCGTCTGCGGCTTCTCCACGATCTTGGCCGGCTACGTCACGATGACCGCCGGCCTCGCCGGCCACCAGTGGAACGAGGGCGACGTGTCGTGCTCGGTCGTGCGCCGCGTCGCGCTGCCCGACGCCTTCTACGCCATCGACGGCCTGTTCGAGACCTACCTCACCGTGTTGCGGCAGATGGAGGCGTTCCCCGCCGCCATCGCGGCCGAGAACGAGCGCAACCTGCCGTTCCTCGCCACCACGACAATCCTGATGGAGGCGGTGAAGGGCGGGGCGGGCCGCGAGACTGCCCACGAGGCGATCAAGGAACATTCGCTCGCGGCAGCCAAGGCCCTGCGTTCGGGTGGCGATGCCGACCTGTTGGGCCGGCTGGCCGGCGATAAGCGCGTCGGCCTCAATAAAAAGAAACTCACCGAGGTCCTCGCCCAGAGTGAACGCTTCGTCGGCGCGGCTCCGCATCAGGTGGATGCCTTCGTCGCCACGGTCTCGCCGCTCGTGAAGAAGCACAAGGGCGCGGCCGACTACCGCCCGGGCAAGCTGCTCTGAGGGCGGGCGTTCGGGCGAAAATATTTTTCGCGTTTCGCCGGGGTCTCCACGGTATTCCGCGTGAATGCTGCCTCCGCAGCGTCATACGACCCGCGCGAATCTGGGTCCGGCGGGAGATTTGATTTGCCAGTCCCGGCGGCGGGAGCTTTTTTGACCATTCCCGTTCATTTCTACCCCAGCTTTAACACCACCCACACCATGGCAGAACTAGTAGGAAACTGTCTCATCGGCCAGACCGGCGGCCCGACCGCCGTCATCAACGCCAGCGTCGCCGGCGTTGTCACCGAAGCCCTTAACCATGCCTGCATCGAGGAAGTCTACGGCTCGCTCAACGGCGTGCTCGGCCTTCTCGGCGAGGATTTCGTCGATCTCGCGGCCGAGTCGCAGCAGGCCATCCGCGGCCTCCGCTTCACGCCCGGCGCGGCCCTCGGCTCCTGCCGGTCCAAGCTGAAGAAGCCCGCCGAGTTCGAGCGCGTGCTCGAGGTCTTCAAGGCCCACAACATCCGCTACTATTTCCACATCGGTGACGCCGACTCCCAGGAAAACGCCGCCAAGCTCGCCGAGCTCGCCGCCGCGTCGGCCTACGACCTCCGCGTCATCGGCATCCCGAAGACGATCGAGAACGACCTGCCCGCCACCGACCACTGCCCCGGCTACGGCAGCGCGATCAAATATATCGGCGCCACGGTCAGGGAACTCGCGCTCGACGCCGAGGCCATCGGCCAGAGCGACCTCGTCACCCTCGTCGAGGTCATGGGCCGCAACACCGGCTGGCTCGCCGCCGGCGCCTCGCTGGCCAAGCGCCGCGACCACCCGAACGATCCGCCGCACCTCGTCTATCTCCCCGAGATTCCCTTCACCAACGAGAAGTTCCTCGATGACGTCCGCCGCGTGCTCAAGCGCGAGAAACACTGCGTCGTCGTCGTGGGCGAGGGCCTCGTGGACAAGGACGGCAACTACGTCGCCGTCGAGACCAGCTCCAACGACGCGGCCGGCCACACCCAGCTCGGCGGCGTCGGCGAGCTCCTCAAGGACCTCGTCGAGCAGCAGCTCAGCGTGAAGGCCCGCGTCGCGCGCCTCGGCATCACCCAGCGCGCCGCCGCCCACCTTGCCTCCAAGACCGATGCCGACGAGGCGTTCCTCGCCGGCCAGGCTGCGGTGAAGGCCGCCGTCAACGGCGAGACCGCCAAGCTCGTCACGCTCGTGCGCGGCGACGGCGAACTCTACACCTGCGAGACCGGCCTCTCCAACCTGAGCGATGTCGTCGGCAACCTGAAGAAGCTGCCCCGCGAGTGGATCAACGAGGACGGCATCAGCCTGAACTTCCAGTTCTTCCGCTACGCCACCCCGCTCATCCAGGGCGAGGTCGCCGTGCCGTACGACAACGGCCTGCCCGCCTACGCCAAGCTCGCCCGCGAGAGTGTCGAGAAGACGCTCCCCGGCTACGAAGGCTGAGGGTCGTCCAGTTAAACTTCCGAGAGCCGGTCCGAAAGGGCCGGCTCTTTTTTATTGGATCGGTCAGGCTCGAATGCAGGAGGGGCTTTATGCCCCGACTGCCTGAGGGCGGCATGGATTCAGTCGGGGCATAAAGCCCCTCCTACAGCCAAACTAAGCGAGAGGCTCCGATACGCCTACTTTGCCGCCGGGTGCGTTTGCTTCCACTGCGCGTAGAGCGGGGCGAGTTCACCCGGCAACGGGGTGAACCAGCCGTAGCCTTTGCGGCGCTCGAAGGACAACTCGGCCGGGTCGTAGTGAATCATGCGGTCGCGCTCGCCGAAGATGGGCTTGCCGGTGCCGAATTCATAGAGCCGCGCCCAGAGCGGAGGCGCATCCGCCTTGGTGGCGAGGCCCGTGCCGGCCGGGGCGTTCCGGTCCCAGGCCACGCCATGCAGCGCGTGACGGTCAAACCACGCCATCGCCCCGTGGATGGACGCGACGGCTGCCGCATCGGGATCGGGCAGCGTCATCAGGAAGCGCACCAACACCGCGCTTTCGCGGGCGCACTCGGCGACGGGTTCGAAATTGCGGGCGGCGCAGGGCCGGAGCGTCAGGGCATCGTGCTGCTGACCCCAGATCGTGGGCCGGCCCGCCGCATCGCGGAGCTGGCACGCGAGGATGACGCGGACGCCGGCGGCGGGTAACGCCGCGATACGCTCCGGGGTGAGGGGCAGAAAAGGATTGGCAGGCCAGGGGCGGGGAGCGTCTTTGGCCCAAGCCGCCGCCACGAACGCGGCGAAAGCCAGGCAACCGTGAGGCGTGGGTCTCATGGGGGGTGGCTTAAATTGCCACATCCGGCCCGTTCCTCAAACGACAAGCCGGGCCCCGGGGGCCCGGCTTGAAAGATATTGTAGCGGCGGTCTACCCATCGGCCCGCTCGTTTGTAGGTCGGGGTTTATCCCCGACAGATTGCGCTTGGGTGTCGGGCATAAAGCCCGACCTACACCAAGCAGCTCCCGCTACTTCTTGAATTTGTAGCCCTTGTCCTTGGCCTGGGATTCCAGCACCTGGAAGGCGTTGAGCTCGAGCACACCGTCCTTGCCCTCGAGTTCCTTGAGTTTCCCGGCCACCTCGGCGTCGCGCTTCACCACGAGGGCGGAGAGTTCACTTTGCAGGGTGCGGCGCTCCTCGACTTTTTTCTCGATCAACTGCTGGCGTTCGGCGGGGGCCATCGCCTGCAGCTCGGGGGCGAGTTTCTTTTCGTCGAGTTTGTCGACGCTCTCGCGGCCGTTCATAACCTCGACCACGAGATCGCCGCGGCCGGCCGTGATCGCGCCCGCCTCGCTCTTGTTAAAGTAGGAGGACCGGTCGGCCATGGCCTCGGGGGACAGGCTGGCGAGCACGGACTTGTTGGCGGCGGCGCTCGCCTGCTCAGCCTTGGAGCCGTAGAGGATGATCGTGGTGTCCAGCCGCAGATTGATGCGCCGGATCTCATCGTCGTACGGCGTGGAAATCCTGATGGAGCCGCCGTCCTGGAGAATGGCCGCGTAGGTGCCGTTGGTCAGGGAGGCGATTTCCCGCCAGACCTCCTCGGTGCCGTCGAGCCGGCCGCATTGCAGCGTGTTGATCAGGATGCCCCGCTCGCTGGCGAGCCGGCAGGTCTTCTGGTATTTGACGTCGTCCTGGTAATCCATGTGCGGCGGGGCGTCGCCGACGAGGAAGATCACGCGCAGCACCTCCGGGTCGGTGCTCCACTGCAGGTCGCGCACGGCCTTGTGCAGCGCTTCGTTGACGGATTCCGGCGTGTCGCCGCCGCCCTCGGCGGCGAAGGCGTAGAGGTGGGTGTACACGTCGTCGAGGTTGGTGGTCAGTGCGTATTCCTTGGTGATGTAGGCGTCCTTCCGGTCACGGTAGCCGACGAGGCCGAAGCGGATCTCGGGGGTGGGGTCGGCGGACTTGAGCTTGTTGGCGATGGCCCAGATTTTCTGTTTCGCCCCGGCGATCATGCCGCTCATCGAGCCGGTGGTGTCGAGGACGAAGACGACCTCCATGCGCGGCCGGCCGGGGCGGGAGCTGGATTCATGGGCCGACAGGGCGGAAAAGAAACAGGCAGTCGCTAGGACGCCGAGAAAGAAGGTATTGAGTCGCATGGGGGGAAGACGTTCGGGAATGAAACATCTTAGAGCCCGGCCCAAAGAAAAAGTGCCACGCGATGGGAATTTAGAACGGACCGGCCGGTTCGCTTGAGCGGGAGGCGGGTCCGCCTCGCCACGGCCAAGCGCAGGCTACTTCACAAAGGCCGAGACGAATTCGTGCACGGGCAGCGCCTCGAGTTTCGCGCGGTCGGCGAACAGGGCCATGAGTTGCGCGGCCTGGTCGGGGCCGTAGTGAACCGTGAAGGCGGCGAGGGCTTTTTGCTGGAGCAACGGGATGCCTTCCGCCCGGCGGCGGCGGTGGCCGAGGGGATATTCGACAGCGATGCGGTCCGTCTTGCGGCCATCGCGGAAGAAAACCTGCACGGCATTGGCGATGGAGCGCTTGTCGGGGTCGAGGTAATCCTTGGAGTATTGCCGGTCCTCGGTGACGACCATTTTGGCGCGGAGCGCGTCGATGCGTCGATCGGTGGCGATCTTATCCTCGTAATGTTCGGCCGTGAGGCCGCCGAAGATGAGGCCGATAGCCGTCATGTATTGGAGGCAGTGGTCGCGGTCGGCGGGATTGTGGAGAGGCCCGGTCTTGTCGATGATGCGGATGGCCGACTCGTGGGTGGTGAGCTCGATGCGTTCGATGTCGGCGAGCCGGTCGCGGACCTGCGGGTGGAGTTGCACGGCGCACTCGACGGCGGTCTGGGCGTGGAACTCGGCGGGGAAGGAAATCTTGAAGAGCACCTGCTCCATCACGTAGCTGCCGAGCGGCCGGGCCAGGGTGACGGGTTTGCCCTTGAAGGAAACGTCCTGGAAGCCCCACGTCTGCGCGCTGAGGACCGAGGGGTAGCCCATCTCGCCGGTCAGCGCGATGAGCGCGAGGCGGACGGCGCGGCTGGTGGCGTCGCCGGCCGCCCAGGATTTGCGCGACCCGGTGTTGGGCGCGTGGCGGTAGGTGCGGAGCGCGGAACCGTCGAGCCACGCGTGCGACAGGGCGTTGATGAGTTGTTCGCGCGTGGCGCCGAGCAACGCCGCGGCGACGGCAGTGGAGGCGACCCGGACAAGGAGAACGTGGTCGAGGCCGACGCGGTTGAAGGAATTATCGAGGGCAAGGACGCCCTGGATCTCGTGAGCCTTGACCATCGCGGTGAGGACGTCGCGCATGGTCAGGGACTGCCGGGGGGCGAGCGGAGTGCCAAACGCGGCGAGCGGGGTGCCGGCGGCTTGCGTGCGGCTGATCCAGTCCGCCACCGCGAGGATCGCGCCGAGGTTGTCGGACGGGTGGCCCCACTCGGCGGCCAGCCACGTATCGTTAAAGTCGAGCCAGCGGACCATCGTGCCGATGTTGAACGCGGCGGCCACGGGATCGAGTTCGTGGCGGGTGCCGGGGACGCGCGCACCGTGCGGGATCGCCGCGCCGGGGACGACGGGCCCGAGGAGTTTCGTGCAGGCCGGATACTCGAGGGCCATGATGCCGCAGGCGAGGGTGTCGGCGAGGCACCAGCGGGCGGTGTCGCCAGCCTCAGGGCTCGTGATCGGGGCGTTGAGGACGTAGTCGGCGAGAGTGACGAGCAACGGGTCGGGGGCGGGGCGGACGCTGGAAATGGGGGCGGACATGGGAAGGTGAAAGATCAGCGCTTATCCAGCGGCACGAAGGGCCGGTCGGCCGGCCCGGTGTAGTTGGCCCCGGGGCGGATGATTTTCCCGTCGATCCGCTGCTCGATGATGTGCGCGGCCCAGCCAGCTGTGCGGGCGATCACAAAGAGCGGGGTGAACATCAGCATGGGCACGCCCAGCCGCTGGTAGGTCACGGCACTGAACCAATCGAGGTTGGGAAACATTTTCTTCTCCGCCCACATGAGCGACTCGATCCGCTCGGCAACATTGAACAGCGTCAGGTCGCCGGCCTCGGCACTGAGTTGGCGGGCAATGGCCTTGATGATGTTGCTGCGCGGATCGCTGACCGTGTAAACCGGATGACCGAAGCCGATGACGATTTCCTTGCGGGCGAGACGGGCGCGGAGGTCAGCCTCGGCGTGGTCGGGGGTTGCATAGCGGGTCAGGATTTCGAGCGCGGCCTCGTTGGCGCCGCCGTGCTTCGGGCCGCGCAGGGCGCCGATGGCACCCGTGATGCAGGAGAAGAAGTCGGAACCGGTGCCCGCGATGACGCGCGCGGTGAAGGTGGAGGCGTTGAACTCGTGCTCGGCGTAAAGGATGAGCGAGCGGTCCAGGGCGCGGACGTGCGACTCGGTCGGAACGCGCTGATGCAGCAGGTGCAGGAAATGCGCGGCAATGGAGGAGTCGGCGGTCTCGGTCCCGATGCGCCGGCCGCTGGTGACGTAGTGGTGCCAGTAGAGCAGCATCGAGGGGAAGCAGGCGAGCAGCCGGTCGGCGTGGTCGCGGGCGTGCGCAGGCTGAACTTCCGGTTCGAGCTGGCCGAGCAGGGAGCAACCGGTGCGAAGCACGTCCATCGGGTGCGCGGTGGCGGGCATTTGTTCGAGGACCGTGCGCAGCGGCAGCGGCAGGCCACGCAAGACCAATAATTTTTCCCGGTAGGCTGCAAGTTCGGTTTGAGTGGGCAGGCGCTCGTGGATCAGCAGGTGGGCGATTTCCTCGTAGGTCGCTTGTGCGGCGACATCGGCAATATCGTAGCCGCGATAGTGGAGATCGTTGCCGGTGTGGCCGACGGTGCAGATGGCGGTGTTGCCCGCGACGACGCCGGAGAGGGCGACGGATTTCTTAGCCTTGGGGGGAGTGGCGGCGTCGGGCACGGGAAAGTTTACGCTACTGCGGCGGCGTGTAGCCGAGTGTGGCGTAGAGGTCGGCACGGGTCTGCATCTGGCCGACGACGGATTGCTGGGTGCCGTCGCGGCGGATGGTCTGGAAGATCTCGAGCGAGGCGGCGGCGGCGGCGCGCGACGCCGAGAGCGGATAGAGCGCCAACGCGAGGCCGGCCGTGCGAAGTTCGGCAAGAGTGAAGTTGGGCGTCCGGCCAAACTCGGTGAGGTTGGCGAGGACGGGGACTTTGACGGCGGCGGTGAACGCGCGGTAGTCGTTGAGGGTGGTGAGCGCCTCGGCGAAAATCATGTCGGCCCCGGCGGCGACGTAGGCCTGTGCACGGGCGATGGCTCCGGCCACGCCTTCGTTGGCCGCGGCATCGGTGCGGGCCATGACGACGAAAGCCGGGTCCGGTTTGCCGCTGACCGCGGCTTGCACGCGCCGGACCATCTCGGCAGCGGGCACGAGGTGTTTACCGGGGAGGTGGCCGCAGAGTTTGGCCGGGACCTGATCCTCGAGATGCACGGCGGCGGCCCCGGCGGCGGCCATGGCGCGCACGGCGTTCGCCGGATCATCCCACCCGGTGTCGATATCGACCAGCAGCGGCAGCGGCACGCGCCGGGTGATGCGGCGGACATCAATGAGCACATCCTCCAGGCTGGTCTGGCCGGTGTCGGGGAGGCCATAGGAGTGATTGGCGACGCCGGCCCCGGAGAGATAAAGGGCGCGGAAGCCGGCCCGTTGGGCGAGCAGGGCGGAGTAGGCGTTGATGGTGCCGGCGATCTGCAGCGGTTGCTCGGCGGCGAGGGCGGTGCGGAAGGCGGCTCCGGGAGTGGGGGCGGGGCTCACAGTGTTAAGTGAGCCCGAACATAGGACACGGGTAACAATCTGTCGAGGATGGGGACGGCAGGTTCTTGTTTTAACCTGGATGGAGTAGAACCAACCAAGGTCGGCGGACAAGCAAAGGGCTGGTTTTGCCGTGAACCGGGCGAAAGTCAGAAGAATCAGGCCGGGTTGTTCGCCGCCAAACGGACCCGAAAGCCAAGAACGGGCAATCTGGCGGGCCGAAGCTGCTACCACACTGCCACAGTTGGCAATACCAGGCCGGCGCCGGGTCGTCTGCTTTGGGGCGTGGAGCAATGCAGAGTTTGTCATCCATTAAATGACATACTCAAAGGAAGCTGGCAGAGTCAGACGGAGTTGCCCCGCAAGGAGAGGAGCCAGACCAGCAGCATCATGGTGCGCTCGGCATCGGGACAAGTTTCCCGACTGACGATCAGCACATGAAGGCGCTGGCGGGAAATGCCCAGGTGGCGGGCGAGGTTGGCTTTGGCGCCACGCTTGCGGAGGTTCAGGTGCACGGTCTTCACGAGTTCGTTCCACAGGGGCGTGGCTGGACCGGGGCGGAGGGTGAGGCCGCGAGTGCGGCGAGGTTTGCGCGGCGGGGTGCGGCGGGTGGCCTTGGCGGCGGCGCGGGCCACCACCCGGGCGGATGCTTCCAGGAGGAACAGGAGGGGCTCCAGATCGCGGAGCCGGGCGGGGACGTAGTTACTCATGGCGGCAAGCTGGCAAGGGGGAGGGAGTTTGTCATCCATTAAATGACAAACTCAAGAGGGGGCAGCCGATGAAACATGTCAATTAATGGATGACAAATTCAAGAGGCGGCGTGGGGGAGGAAACAGGTCAATCAATGGCTGACACGCATCCCAGTGGTCTCCGGGCAAACCGGGCCGGACAGCAAGAAGGGCCGCCTACCCCTAGGACGGCCCCTCAAACTAATGCTAACACACGGGCGACTATGCTCCGAACGCGGAGAGATTGAAATGGGGTGTCCACCGTATCCCTCGAGAGCGGCTCACGCGAAGGCGTGAAGCCGCGAAAACTAGTGCACCGCGCTCCGGTATCAAGCAGGGCCGGCACGGGACGCAGCTTTGGCCCGTGTGGTGGAGAGGTTCTTCAGGAGCCAGTCGCCGGAGCGGTCGAGCTCGGCATTGGCCGGAAAATATTAAGCATTAAAACCAGACCCCCTTTCTGGCCCCTTTTCTGTCTCGGAACCAAGGCGGGGGTTCAGTGCCCGGGATTCGCAGTTGCGAGGGGAATGTAACGCGTCAAACTCAAGACAACCCAACTCCCTCCCGCCACATGAAAGTATTATCCTCCCTGTTTGTCCTCGCGAGTATGTTGCTCGCGCTCCCCGCCTCGGCCGACACCGCCTTCGAAGCGGCCTTCCGAACCTCGTTGCTCAAGAGCTTTGATGAAGCCTCGGGCAAAATCATCCAGCTGGCCGAGGCGATTCCGGAGGACAAGTATGGCTGGCAGCCGATGGCAGGGGTCAACACCGTGCGCGAGGTGCTGGTGCACGTCACCGAGACCAACCTGGCGCTCGGCGGCATGCTCGGGGCCGCGCCGCTCGCGGGCGTGGACCGGCGGACCGTGGGTGCATCCATGCAGACCAAGGCCGGCGCCATCGCCCTGGCCAAGCAGGCCATGGCCCATATGCACGGAATCCTGGCCACG
This sequence comes from Opitutaceae bacterium, assembly GCA_043745015.1. GTDB lineage: Bacteria > Verrucomicrobiota > Verrucomicrobiia > Opitutales > Opitutaceae > Lacunisphaera. Next base: position 26,299 of record JAYTUA010000247.1, read on the forward strand.
ATCCCCGCGGACCAGCTCACGGTTGAAGTCAACGTGTTCGGGGCCAAGGCGCCGCGGCTTCGGGCCGCGATGCTACCGGTGGACCACGCCCATGAGCATCTCGGCCAGCTGATCGCTTATGCGCGGTCCAATCACGTTACCCCGCCCTGGAGCAAATAACCTTCGTCGCATCCGGCGAACCGGCCTTGTCTTGGCCGGCCGGGTCGCTTTCCTCGCTGCACCCCTATGAAATCCACCGTGCTGAAGTCGGTCACCGGTCTCCTTGTTATTCTGTTTTCATCCGCCTTGGCCGGGGCGGCCGATACCCCGGAGCACCGCTGGATCTCGCTCTTCAACGGCACCAACCTCGACGGTTGGACCGTGAAGATCGCCAAGCATCCGCTGGGGGACAACTTTGCCGACACCTTCCGGGTCGAGAACGGCATGATCAAGGTCGCCTACGACAAGTACGGGAAATTCGACGAGCAGTTCGGCCATCTCTATACCAACTTGCCGTACTCCCACTACATTCTCCGGCTGGAATATCGCTTCACCGGCACGCCGGTGGCGGATTCGCCGTCCTAGGCAAAATACAACAGCGGGGTGATGATCCACTCCCAATCCCCGCTGACCATGACCGTGGAGCAGTTGTGGCCCGCCAGCATGGAGGTGCAGTTTTTGTGCAGCGGCACCACGGCCGGCCGGCAGACCGGCAACGCCTGCACGCCGGGCACCAATTTGGAAATCAACGGCAAGCTCACGACCGCCCACATTGTCGAGGCGACCGGAAAGCTTTCCCCCTGGAGGAGTGGGTGGCCGTCGAGGTGGAGGTGCACGGCAACGACCGGGTGATCCACCGGATCAACGGCGTGGAGGTGCTCCGTTACGAGCACCCGCAGCTGGATCCAAGGGAACTCAGCGCGCAGCGCCTGCTCGCACTGGGCGCGCCGCTGCAGCTCGGTTCCGGCCACATCGCCCTGCAGGCGGAGTCGCAGCCCGTGTGGTTCCGGAACATCGAGCTGATGGTGTTGGAAGAGCCGTGAGACAGGTTACCAGGATGAAGCTGAACCACAGAGGCACCGAGCTGAGATCACTGAAGCGCGGAGGGACAGAGAATTGCAGCAATCCGGTCAAAGCAGAGGCCGGACAGCAAGAAGGGCCGCCTACCCCTAGGACGGCCCCTCAAACTAACTAGCACAGGAGAGACTATGCGCCGAAAGCGGCGCGATTGAAATGGGGTGTCCACCGTATGCCGGGGACGGCTCACGCGAAGGCGCGAAGCCGCCAGCTGAAACCGGCCGCTGATCTCTGCCCTCAGGACGGGACATCAATATCCGCGACCTGACCCTTTCCGTTCGCCCTAAACATTAAAACCAGACCCCTTTCTGGCCCCCTTTCTGGCCCCTCTGGCCCCCCTCGGTGCCGGCCAATATTAAACATTAAAAACCAGACCCCTTTTCTGGGTCCTTCGTTTGCTCGAGAAAACTAGCTTTTAAAGATCCCTTGGTGCCACTCAAGAAACTCTCTAGCAGGACGTGCGCTTGCTAAGTCCGGCAAGACTTCAAGGGGTTGATTGTCCAAAGCATAGTAGTGCCGGCCATTCTGGAACTCTTCCTTGATGCGCTTGCTCACCTTCACGCGATAGTCACCGGGAGTGATGGTGAGATAGCCCAAGTCGAAAAGATTGTGCAGATCCGAGCGAAGGAGGATGCCGTTGTCGATTTGGTGTGGGCCATTTTCGGCGTAGGGTTTGATGTGACCAGCCTCGAGGGCGGGAAGGGTCTTTTCTCCTGTTATCGCGCAGCGGCGTGAATAAGCGTCGGTCACCATGATTCGAAACCCTCCTTGTCCCAATCGGGGATGCACCAAGCGGCCTTCACCGTAACGGGCCTGACTAGTTTCTTGAGCCTGTAACTCAGGGAACAGGCCGGCCTGTGCGATTCGCTCCTCAACTTGCATCCACAACGCGGCCCCTTCAGGCGTCGAGGTGTCGTAGCCTTTACCGGTAACAATGTTGTTTTTCCAATCGGGTGGAACTGGTATCCATTGATCACGCGGCCAGAAGAACGGCTGGGTGAGGATAGTGCAGCCAAGCGGTTGATGGAGTTCCGCCGGTGTGCGGTGCGCCAGAATCCGACGCTCAAACGTCTTGTAGTCGAGCACCCCATTTTTCTGGACGAATGCCTGCCAAGCCAGATGTAAAGGGAAGAACTTGTGTGCTACATAGATGCCACCCCCCGCAATAAAGTTAAGAGGGGAATGCAGTTTGAATAGAAAGAAATCACCGGGCTTAATTGCCTTGAAGTCCATCTGACTTTTGGGGCGCCAGAAATTGACCTCATCAGGCTGGCGTGCTGCTAGAAATTCGAACCAGCCATTATCAGTGACTCCGACGAAATATTTCATCTACCCGTGCAGTAAACTGCAGCTCGTTAAAGCAGGCAAAGAAAAAGGGCGGCTGTAGAGCAGCCCTCGAAGAATCGCGGCGTAAAGCCGCTCCTACAGATCAGAGGCGCGGGATCGTGAGGCCGCCGTCCACCATCACGACTTGCCCAGTGGAGAAGGGAAAATCTCCCCGAGCCAGCGCGGCCACAGTCTTACCTATATCCTCGGGATAACCCCACCTCGGCTGGATGTTCAGGCCGCCGGCGATGAGTTTGTCGTATTTCTCGGTTACGCCGGCGGTCATGTCGGTTTTGATGACGCCGGGGCGGACTTCGTAGACGGGGATACCGTCGGCGCCGAGGCGGGTGGCGAAGAGCTGGCTCATCATGCTCAGGCCGGCCTTGGCGATGCAGTATTCGCCGCGGTTGATCGACACGACCGTCGCGGAGATGGACGTGATGTTGACGATGCAGCCGGTGAAGGAGGCGTCGGTCTTCTTCGCGGCGACCATGTCGCGGGCGAAGGCTTGGGTAAGGAAGAACACGCCGCGGAGGTTGGTGTTTACGACGTAGTCGTAGGAATCCTCACTCGTCTCCAATAAGTCAGCGCGCACCTTGGGGGCAACACCGGCGTTGTTGACGAGGAGGTTGATGCTGCGCGCAGAATCGCGAGCAAGCTCGCTCCCACAAAAGGCGCGGGTCGCGGCGAGGATCGCAGCGCGGCCTTCGGCGGAGCCGACGTCGCCGCGGGCGTAGCCGACTTTCACGCCCATCGCGCGGAGTTTGGCGAGGGGTTCGGTGACGGCGCTTTCCTCGCGGACGCCGTTGATGACGAGGTCCCATTTTTCAGCGGCGAGTTTTTCGGCGATGCCGAAGCCGATGCCGCGGCTGCCACCTGTAACGAGTGCTACTTTATTCATGATGGGAGGAGGAGTTGGTCACCACGAAATACACGAATCACACGAAATTATGAAGAAGGGAGTTGAACAGATGGATTTAACTACAAAGGCACAGAAAAGATCTTTTAACCGCGAAGGGCGCGAAGAGACGCGAAGTGGTTTTGATGGATCGGAAAGCTAACGGGGCAGTTATTGCTTTTCAGAAACTTCGCGAACCTTTGTGTTCTTCGCGGTTACGCTTCTTTAGTGTATTTGGGGTGTTTCGTGGTGACCCGGTTTGATTACTTCAGCGGGGGCACGTCGACCCAGGCGCGTTTGGCCCAGGAGGCGAGGCCGAGTTCGGCGAGCTGCACGCCCTTGGCGCCCTCGTGAAGGCTCCACGGGAAGGGCGAGCCGGTGACGACGTGCTTCAGGAAGAGTTCCCACTGGACCTTGAAGGCGTTGTCGTAGGGGCCTTGGTCGGGGACGCGCGTCCAGCCGTCCTTGTATTTGATCGGGCTGTCGATGTCGGGATTCCAGGTGCAGCGCGGCGTGGCGGCGAGCGCCTGGGCCTTGCAGTCGCGCAGGCCGGCGACGGCGGAGCCGTGCGTGCCGTCAACCTGCAGCGTGAGGAGATCGTCGCGGTCGACGCGGACATCCCACGAGGAATTGAAGTGGCAGATGACGCCGTTCACCAGCTCGAAGGTCGCGTAGGCGGAGTCGTCCGCCGTGCACTTGTAGGGCTTGCCCGCCTCGTCCCAGCGCTGCGGGATGTGCGTGGCGCCGAGGCAGGTGAGGGACTTCACCTCACCGAAGAGATTCTGGATGACATACTGCCAGTGGCAGAGCATGTCGACGATGATGCCGCCGTCGTCCTCCTTGCGGTAGTTCCACGAGGGGCGCTGGAGCTTCTCGAATTCGCCGGTGAAGACCCAGTAGCCGAACTCGCCGCGGACGGAGAGGATTTTGCCGAAGAAGCCCTGGTCGATGAGCCACTGCAGCTTCACGAGGCCGGGGAGCCAGAGCTTATCCTGCACGACGCCGTGCTTGAGGCCGGCGGCGGTGACCTCCTTGGCGAGGGCGAGCGCCTCGGCGGAGGTGGTGGCGGTGGGCTTCTCGCAGTAGATGTGTTTCTTGGCGGCGATGGCCTTGCGGACGCCGGCGGGGCGCTGGCCGGTGAGCGTCGAGTCGAAGTATATCTGGTTGTCCGGCTTGGCCAGCTCGGCGTCGAGGTTGGTTGAGACGCGCGAGACGCCGGTGCGGGCGGCGAGGGCCTTGAGCTTTTCCTCGCTGCGGCCGACGAGGACCGGGTCGGGCATGATGACCTCGGCGTCGGAGAGTTTCACGCCGCCCTGGTCGATGATGGCCTTGATGGAGCGGATGAGGTGCTGGTTGGTGCCCATGCGTCCGGTGACGCCGTTCATGATAATGCCGATTTTATGAGTTTTCATTGGGGAAAGTTTTGCCCGCGAATTACGCGAATCAGAAGAGACAGATTTCGAATTCGAGTGATTAGCGGGCCAGTGCTTGGGTGGTTTGGTTCTTGGAACTTGTTACTTGAAACTTGGCCCTTCGCGCCGCGCGTCAGACGTGGCTGCGGTAAGCCTCCACGATTTTGGTTAGGCATTCATTTTGGTCGGTGGCCCAGAGACGGGTGGAGAAGACCTCGACCTCGTTGAAGCCCTTGAAGCCGGCGGCCTCGACCCAGGCACGGATCTGGCGGAGCGGGATGCAGCCTTCGCCCATGAGGCCGCGGTCGTTGAGAAGGTCGGTGGTCGGCGTACGCCAGTCGCAGACGTGGTAGGCGAAGAGGGCCTTGAGCCGGCCGCAGCGGGCGATCTCCTGCTCCAGCGCCGGGTCCCACCAGAGATGGTAGACGTCAGCGGCGACGCCGACCCAGGGCGACTTGAGCTGCTCCACCATGTCGTTGGCCTGGCCGAGGGTGTTCACGGCCGAGCGGCTGTCGGCATACATCGGGTGGAGCGGCTCGATGGCGAGCTTCACGTTGGCGGCCTGGCAGTCGGGCAGGAGCGCGGCGATGCCGTCGGTGATCTGCTTGCGCGACTCGACCAGCGGCTGACCGGGGACGGCGCCGCAGACGAGGACGATGAGCGGCGCGCCGAGCGCGTGGGCCTCGGCGATGGCGAGGCGGTTGTCATCGAGCGCCTTTTGGCGGTCGGCGGCGGTGGCGGCGGGGAAGAAGCCGCCACGGCAGAGCGAGACGATGGACAGGCCGTGGTCGCGAAGGAGCTGGCCGGTCTTGGCGATGTCGCGGCCGGCGAGGGTGTCGCGCCAGACGGTGAGGCCCTTCACGCCCGCCGCGGCGAATTTCTGCGCGGCCGTCTCGATCGCCCACGGCTTGGTGGTGATGGTGTGGATGCAGAGTTTGTCGAGGGAAGCAGGGTTCATTTATTAGCCACGGATTGCACAGATGAACACGGATGGATAAAGGCCCAGAAGGATTAACCGCGAAGGGCGCGAAGAGGAAACAGGTTCAGTGACTGATGGGAACGGTGCTTCCTTGAAAGGAATTCCTTCGCGTGTCTTGGCGTCCTTCGTGGTTCAAAATCAGGACTTCAAACAATCGAAGAAGGTGTAGTATTTCCCGCCCTGGATGATGCGCTGGAGGTGGAGCGCGGCTTCGCGGAGGTGGTAGTCGCCCCACATGCAGGCTTCACCGCAGGGGACCTTCCGGCCGGGCGGAATGTAGTCCCAGCCATTCGGACGGTGATAAACCGTGTGGAGGAGCAGGCCTTGGTGCGACGGGTCGATGCCGAGGTAAGCGTCGCTGAGGAGCGTGCGCATGGTGGTGAGTCCCGCCTGCCAGTATTTTTTCCCGTCGGGCGTGGTCTCGCCGAGGTAGCGGCCGAGGCGGAGCAGGCCCTGCACGCCGATGGCGGCGGCGGAACTGTCGACGGGTTCATGGTCGTTGAAGGGCTCGGCGTTGCACGCGCGCCAGTCGCCGAGCTTGTGCAGGTGGGGCGCGCCGCCGTCCCAATACGGGATGCCGTCGAGGGCGGTGTGGGCGATGAACCAGTCGCAGGTGGCGCGGGCAGCCTTGAGGAGGATCGCCTCCCACTTGGCGCGGCCGCCGAGCGGGGCGAGGTCGGCGTAGGAGACGGTCTTGAGGAACTCGAGTTCCTCGGCGAAGCCGACCATGGCCCACGCGAGGCCGCGGGTCCAGGTGGTTAAGCCGGAGAAGCCCTGCTGGGAATTGGGGCAGCGGAAGCGGCCGTCGTTGGTATTGAAGATGGCCTCGTGGGTCGTGCGGCCGCGTTCGGCGGGGACGTCGTAGCTGTCGCGGCCCTCGCCGTAGTAGATCGAGTATTTGGCCGTGGCCTCGATGTGCTGCAGGCCGCGCTCCAGGAGCGAGTGCGCCGCGTCGTTCTCGCCCATGAGCCGGTGGCCGAGCTTATGCGCCACCATGAGGATGCGGACGGAACGGATGGTATCGACGAAGAGGGAGTGCGGGCCGTTGAAGGAGTAGATGTAGCCTCCTTCGCCAAGGCTACGGAGGCCAGGGCCCCCGCCATTGTCTCCGCCATGATTGATGCGGGACCAACGCGAAGCCTGGACGGCACCGGAGGCCTTGAGCGCCAGTTCGCAGAACTCCACCTGGTTGGCGGGGAGCTTGCTCTCGCGCTGGAGGCGCAGCCAGTTGCCGTAGGTGCTGAGGTTGTTGAAGCCGTGGTCGTGCACGCCGATGTGCGAGACGTGCGAGGCCATGCGCTCGGCCGTGAGTTTTCTGGCGGAATCGGCGAAACGCTGCTCGCCGGTGGCATCAAACTGGAGGAAAGCCGAGCCGTAGTTGAAACCCTCCGTCCACTCGGTCCAGCCGCGTGCGGTGTATTGGCCCGCGGCGGTGAAGACGGGCGAGCCCTTGGCGGGATCGTATTCCTTCAGGATCAGGTCGATCTTCTGGCCGGAGAGCTGCCAGAATTTCTGGAGCGCGGGCGCGAGGGCGGAGGCATTCAGCTGGTCGTCGATTTTCATGGGCCGGGCTCAGTAGCGTTTGTCTTTGCGGAGGTGAAGGATCACGAACTCGGAGTCGGCGAGAGTTTCGTAGGTGTGCTGCTGGATGGCGTCGAACTGGATACTCTCACCGGCGCCGAGCTCGACGGCCTCGTGCGGGAGCGTGAGGCGGAGCCGGCCGGCGGTGACCCAGCACACCTCGGTGTCGTCGTGGTGGATCTCGGGGCGGTTGACCTTGGCGCCCTTGGGCGCGGAGCCGAGGTGCGCGACGACGTTGGCGTATTTGACCTGGCGGAACTTGAAGTCGCCGGAGCGGTAAGCCTTCTCGGCCGTGCGGTGGGCGAGGTCGGACTCGCACAGGGCGAGGAGGTCGGTCGCGCTGAGGCCGAAGGCGCGGGCGAGGCGGTAAAGGGTGTCGAGCTCGGCCGACTGCTGGTTGCGCTCGAGCTTGGAGATGACGCCGACAGAAACGCCGGACGTCTCGGAAAGGGCGGCCAGCGTCAGTTCATGCTGGTCGCGGAGGGTGCGCAGCACGGAGAAGTCAAACTTGGGGGCGGCAGGGGGCATGTTTCGTTGTAAGCTAAAAAGATGCTTTTATTGGCTGTCAACGAAATAGTCAGCCCGGGAAGAGCCGGAAAGACTTGGCGGATCACACGGATTCAGAGCAGGGGGAACCACAGAAAACACAGAATACACGGAAAGGACTAACCACGAAGGCACGGAGACACAGAGGAGATTTTTAACCGCGAAAGGCGCGAAGGAACTTGATGAATCGTAGAAGCCAAGGTCTCCGGCCTGTTTGCTTTTCAGAAACCTTCGCGAGGATTAGCGTCCTGCGCGGTTATTATCAGTTCTTGTCAGACCAGCTCACTGAGTTTGCGGGCCTTGGGCGGCAGCGGGACGAGGTCGTCGAGGTTGACGGGCTGGTTGCGCTTGATCGATTCGACGCCGGCGATGCCGATGAGGATGGACGCGGCGCCCTGCTCGTGGCCGGCGAACCGGCCCCACGGATCAGTGGCGGGGGCGTCGGGCGCGTAGAAGGAGCGATTGAGGATCTCGTCGGCCCCGCCGTGCGCACCGGTGGCGGGTGGCATCGGGACGGTGTAGCTCGGCTGGAAGTGGGGGAAGACCTTGATCCATTCGCCCTCGGCCTCGGCGCCGGGCTTCTCATCGAGCTTGAAGTCCTTGGGCCGCACGGCGCGGTTCATGTGCGTGCCGATGAACTCGTGGTACTCGATCCGGCCGCGGTCGCCGTTGAAAGTCACGCGCATGCCCTCGCGGGGGGAGAAGCAGACGAGAGAGTAGGTGAGCACCTCGCCGGTGCGGTAGCGGACGTTGAGCGACATCTGGTCGGGGATGTCGATGCCGTCGCGAAACACATTCTGGTCGCGCAGGTAGCCGGAGTCGGCCTCGCCGGCGCGGTAGAGTTTCCGGAACGGCTCGCTCTCGTCGAGGTCGAGGTAGAACGGATCCGTCTTCGCCTCGGGGTGGCCGGTGTAGCGCGGGTATTTCGTCAGCGCGCCGTCGCCGCGGGCCTCGGCGTTTTTCCGGCCGTAGAAAACGAGGTCACCGTAGGCGAAGACCTGCGCGGGAATGGCGTCGAGCCACCAGTTGACGAGGTCGAAATGGTGCGTGCTCTTGTGGACGAGGAGCGTGCCGGAGTCGGCGGCATGCGAGTGCCAGCGGCGGAAGTAGTCGGCGCCGTGGTTGGTATCGAGCAGATACTCGAGGTTGACGGAGCGGACCCGGCCGATGACGCCGGTGGCGATGAGCTCCTTCACCTTGGTGCGGAACGGGGCCCAGCGGTAATTAAAGGCCACGCGGACGCGGCGGCCGGTGGCGCGCTGGGCCGTGAGGATCGCGCGGCATTTCTCCGCGTCGATCGTCAGCGGCTTCTCGGTGATAACGTCGCAGCCAGCGTGCAGGGAGCGGACGATGTAGTCGTGGTGCGTGGAATCAATCGAGCAGACAAAGACGGTGTCGGGCTTTTCCTTGCGCAGCATCGCGTCGAACTCGGTCGCTGGGTAAGCCGGGACGGCATGGTAGCCCCACTCGCCGGCGAGCAGGCCGTTGTAGTAAGCCATGCGGGCCGGGCTGAGGTCGCAGATGGCGACCAGCTCGTTGGTGTCACGGTAGGTGGTGACGAGCGGCTCGATGAAACTGATGGCGCGGCCACCGGTGCCGACGAAGGCGAAACGCTTTTTGCTCATGCGATGGTGATAGGGAGCAGAATCAAGGGGCGGCGGTCAACCGGGCAAGTCAGCGCAGCGAAAGATTTTGCAGCGGCGTGAGGGTGACCGGGCCGAGCAGGCCGGAGGGCGTGAGCGGCCACGCCGAGGCGTCGAAGGGCTTGTAGTTGATGTCCACGAAATTGATTTCGCGCATGATCTTCCAGTCCACCTTGCGGCGGTCGAGGTCGCGGATGCGGTTGGCGGCGAGGCTGGTGATGTCGAGTTCGATCACGTTGCGGCCGGGCTGAAGATGCGCGCCGACGCGCAGGCGGAAGGGCAGGCTCCACGCGGTGGCAACGGCGGTGCTGTTCACGCGGACCCGGGCGCTTTCCCGTACGTCGCCGAGATCGAGCAGCCAGTCATCCGCGACCGTGGCCGGCAGATCAAACTCCAGCCGGTAGCGGGCTGTGCCGCCGAAAGCCTGCGCCGGTTCGCCGCCGAGCTCGGTCCAGGATTTCAGCGCGGTGGTCTTGATAGCGGGCGGCAACTCCGGGCCGCCGGAGAGAAAGTTAATCTGCCACTCACCGGTGAGCGGCACGGCCGGACCGGCGGGGGCGGTGTTCGACCATGATTCCCCGCGGGCGGCGGACGCATGCTCAAGCGTGTGAAGCAACCGCGATTCGCCCGGAGCGAGCTGCAGATAAACCTGCGGGGCGGCGCCGGGCCGCAATGTAGCGGTACCGGCGCGGCCGGTCAGCGGGTCGGTGAGCGTGGCGGATTGAGCGGGCGTGCCGAGGGTGAGCCAGCCGTCGAAGGGCTGCGCGGTGAGGTTGGCAAGGAAGTAGTCATGGCCGGCGCCGTTGGCCTGCGCGCGGCGGATATAACCGAGCCCGGTCGCCGCGGCGGGTTCGCGGACCGCACCGCGCTGGGCCAGCGTGGTCAAAATATTGCCGACGCTGCTGCCGCTCCGCCCCAGGCCGTCGCGGATGGCGCGGAACTGCGCGCGGCGTTCCTCCAGGCGGCCGAGGCCGGGCACGTCCTCGGGGACCGCCTCGTAGAGCACCGCGCCACCGCCTTGCTGGAGGGTGAGCAGGTGCGACAGGGTTTCGACCGGCATGTGTTTGGTCGCGGGAATCACGACGGCGCGATAGCGACCGCCACCCGGCGTGACGAGCGCGCCGCCCTCGACGCGCGCGTGCTGCAGCTGGTCGTCGGAAATATAGTCGAGGCTGTAGCCGGCTTGCAGCAGGGCCTGGGCGTTGCGCTCGAAGGCGGAGCCGGTGAGCCACGAGCGGTCGTGCACGCCGTACTGTTTCATCAGGCCATCCGGGACATGGATGACATCATGGAACGGCCAGTAGAGCAGCACGTCGTTGTCGGGCCGGCCGGCCTGCAGGACGGTTTGCACGCGGCCGACGTAGGCATTGAGCGCGGCGAAGTCGCCCCACCAGGTGTTCTGCGGGTTGAACTGGGTCGACGCATAGAACAGCCAGCCGGGCCACGCGGCGTCCGATGGCGAGAAGACGGTGCCGTGGTAGAGAATGTGGTTGATGCCGGTGGTGAACAGCCGGTCGATCTCGGGCTTGGTGAACGAGAGGGCGACCTGCCAGTGTTCGCGCAGCCAGGTGCAGGTTTCACTGGAGGCGAGCGGGTGGCCCATGACGTGCGCGGCGGACGAAGCCATGCGCAGGACGAGCGGGTCGGGCAGGTCGCGGTTGGAACTCCATTCGCGGCGCAGGCCGGGAATCGGGAAGGGGGTCGAGCCGAAGGTCTCGGTCTCGGGAATGTCGACGGCGCCGTAGAGGTCGAGGAGGTTGGCCGGGGCGCCGTGCGACTGGTTGCGCACGATGAAGCCATGCTCGTGCGACCAGCGGATCCACGCCTGCAGGTAATCGAGATGCAGTTGCGCGAGGGTGGCGCGGTAGTCGCCCTTCAGGCGGGCGAGCTGGGCGGGATCCAGCGGCGATTTCTCCATCAGCTCGGCGGCGTGATCCTGCAGGTCGTAGCCGTGCAGGGCCGAGAAGGCGGCGGGCAGGCCGGGCGTCCACGAGGAGTTGTAGTATTCAAAGGAATCGTGGAACTGGCCGCGCACGAGCCCGGCGGGAAAAGTGGCGAAGGCCGAGGTGAACGGTGCGAGGTAGCGGCCGAGCGCCGCGGTGGAGTAGGGATCGACGACGAGGCCCTCGGCGCCGGGCGCAGCGCGCTTGACCTTCATCTTGGTGGGCGTGCCGGTCAGCTTGCCGTCCACCAAGGTAAGTTGCGCGGAGCCGTCCTCCGGCGCGACCCACGGTCCGCCGAAGGGCCAGCCGGTGCCGGTGGCCATGTCGACGCCGAGGCCGAGGCGCTGAGCCTCGCGGGCGGTGAACTGCAGCATCTCCATCCAGCGCGGGGAAAGGAATTCAATGTAGCGGTCCTCGGCGCCCTTCGCGCCGTAGATCGGCGTGATCTCCACGCCGCCGAGCCCCGCGGCGGCAAACTGTTCGAGCTGGCGCGTCACGCTCACCCGGTCGACCGCGCTGCCGGGCCACCACCAGCGCGTCCAGGGCTTGGTGGTGTCGGGCGGCCGGACTGCATCCGCGGCGCGGGCCGGTGCGCCGAAAGCAAATGGCGCGAGGGAAAACAGCAGGAGAAACCGGGAAGGGAATCGCATGGGGCAGCGGTGGGGTTGAGGTGCTGTATCCCCGGAAGGGCGTCAGATCAAGCGAAGGGCCGGGTCTTGTGCTCGGACTGTCAAGACGGCGGGGACAATGACGCGCCGGGCCGCCAGGCTAGTTTGACCGGCTCAGCCACCCCGGCCTACCCCTGCGCGGAAGCTGCCCATGCCCATCGGGGCGTGACTGGCGGCTCCCGCGGTCAAATCCGCCCCGCCCACTTTTCGCCCCATGACCGTTTCCGCCCAACCCGCCCGCCTCGCCATCATCGGCGTGTCCGGCTATGGCAGCATCCATCTGCAGCTGGCGCGGGAAAGCCGGGACCGGGGCGAGATCAAGATCACCGCGGCGGCGATCATCAACCCGCAGGCGGAGGCCGCCACCATCGCCGAGTTGCGGGCGCAGGGGGCGGAGATTTTCACCGACTACGCCGAGATGTTCCGCCGGCACGCCGGCCGGATCGACCTGTGCCTGATTCCCACCGGCATCCACTGGCACGCGCGCATGAGCATCGCGGCGCTGGAGGCCGGAGCGAATGTGCTGGTCGAAAAACCCCTCGCCGGCTCGCTCGCGGAGGTGGAGGAAATCAGCCGGGTCGAGCAGCGCACCGGCCGGTTTGTCGCGGTGGGCTTCCAGGATTTCTACGAGCCCGGCACCGTCTGGCTGAAGAACGAACTGCAGCGCGGGGTCATCGGCGATATCTGGTCCGTGCGCTTTCTGGGCGTCTGGCCGCGTCCGCGGGGCTATTTCACGCGCAACAACTGGGCCGGCCGCCTGCGGGTGGACGGAGTTCCGGTCATGGATTCGCCGCTCAACAACGCGTTCGCGCACTTCGTGATGCTCAGCCTGTTCCTGGTCGGGGCCGAGCACCCGGCCGACACGCCCCGGCTCGAAGGCGTCGAACTGCTGCGGGCGCACGCCATTGAAAGCTTCGACACGGCGGTCGTCCGCTCGGTCACGGGCCGCGGGGTAAAACTGTGGTTTGGCGCCAGTCATGCCTGCTTCGAGACGGTCGAGCCCGAGATCGTGATCACGGGCCGCCACGGCCAGGCCTGCTGGCGCTACGAGTCCGAGGCCTGGTGGCGCGCGACGGACGGCGGAACCACGCGCCGCGCCTTGCTGGACATCACGGGCGCCCGGCGCGCCATGTTCACTGCCGCGCTGCAGCGGCTGCAGGATCCCGCCACCCCGATCTGCACCAGCCAGCTGGCCGGCCGGCATACGGCATTGATCGAGGCGATCCACCAGCAGGCCCGCATCGTCAACGTGCCACCGGAGCGGATTGCGTGGTCGGGCACCAATGGCGATGCCTCCCAGGTGCCCGAGATCATGGGGGTGGCCGAGGCGCTGCGCCGTTCGTATGTCGCGGAGCAATCGCTCGCGGCGAGTGGTTTCAGTCTCGCCGCTTCCGCCGGCGGGAGTTGAATTCCGGGGCGGTCACCGCCAGGGCGGCCGCCACCTCAATGCGCCAAGAAACCTCCGCGCCCCTGCTGGTCCTCGCGGGCATCAAAAAAAAATACGGTGCGGTGCGCGCCCTGCAGGGGGTGGACTTCGCGCTGCGGACTGGCGAAGTGCACGCGTTGCTGGGGGAAAACGGCGCGGGCAAATCCACCCTGATCAACGTCATCACGGGGGCCCGGCGGCCCGATGCCGGCACGATGACCCTGGCGGGCCGCCCGCTGGACCACCTGACCCCGGCTGTGGCCCGCGCGCTCGGCATTGCGTGCGTGCACCAGCAGCCGGCGCTGTTTGCCGAGCTGAGCGTGGCGGAAAACATCGGGCTGCGACTCGAGGGCGGCGGGGCCTGGCGGCGGGTGGACTGGCGCCGGCGCGCCGCACAGGCGGCGGAGCTGCTGCAGCGGATCGGGGCGGAGTTTCCCGCCAGCCGGACCGTGCGGGAACTGTCCATGCCCGAGCAACAACTCGTGGAAATCGCCTGTGCGCTCGGGGTGGGCGCCCGCATCGTCATCATGGACGAGCCGACGGCCTCGCTCACGCGGCGCGAACAGGAGCGGCTGTACGAGATTGTCCGCCACCTGCGGGCCGCCGGCACGGGGGTGGTCTATATTACCCACCGGTTGGAAGAGATCCGGGTGCTGGCCGACCGGGTCACGGTGCTGCGGGACGGCTTGAGCGTGGGGACCGGCGCGGTGCACGAGTTCACCGAGCCGGAACTGATCAAGCTGATGGTCGGGCGCGAAGTCGGCCTGACGGAACGGGTGGCGGGCGCGATGCCCGGCCCGGTGCGGCTGGCCGTGGCCGGACTCGGCTGTGCCGCCGGCGGCGTGAGCGAAGTCACCTTTGAAATTCGTGCCGGGGAAATTCTCGGGCTCGCGGGTCTGGTGGGGGCCGGGCGCACCGAGCTGGCGCGGGCGCTGTTCGGGCTGACGCCCGCCGATCAGGGCCGGCTGCAAATTGACGGGCAGGACATCCGGATCGATTCACCCGGCGGGGCGATTGCGGCCGGCCTGGCCTATGTGCCGGAGGACCGGCGGCGGCACGGGGTCATTCTGGAAATGCCCATTGCGCAGAACATGACGATGGCGGTGCACGGGCGGGTGTTTCCCGGCGGCTGGCTGCGGGCCGGACCGGAACTGGCGCTGGCGGAAAAATTCAGCCGCGAGCTGGACATCAAGGCCGCCGGGCCGGACGCGCCCGGCGCGAGCTTGAGCGGGGGCAACCAGCAGAAGGTGGCGCTGGCGCGCTGGCTGGCGACGAAGCCGCGGGTGCTGATTCTCGACGAGCCGACACAGGGCGTCGATGTCGGCGCGAAGGGCGAGATCCATCGCATCATCCGGCGGCTCGCGGCCGACGGTCTGGCCGTGCTGCTGATCTCCAGCGACCTGCCCGAGGTGCTGGCCCTGAGCGACCGCATCGGCGTGATGCGCGGCGGCCGGCTGGTCGAGGTGCTGCCGGGCGAGGCCGAGGCCGCTGTGGTCATGGCGGCCGCGCTGGGGCAAACGGGGAGGGCCGGGTCGTGAGGAAAAACACCCGGGAACTTTCGGTGGTCGCGGTGCTCGCGTTGCTGCTGGTGGCGCTGGCCGTGCTGGCGCCGGCGTTTTTCTCGCCGCAACCGCTGCGTTCGCTCCTCGTGCGCGAGATGCCCGCCCTGGTGGTGGCGTGCGGCATGGCCTTCGTGATCATCGCGCGGGAAATCGACATCTCCGTCGGTTCGCAATTCTCGGTGTGCAGCGTGGCCGCGGGATTGCTGGCGGCGCGCGGCTGGCCGCTGCCGCTGGTGTTGCTGGCCGCGCTGGGCCTCGGCGGGCTCATGGGCCTGGGCAACGGCGCGCTGGTCGCCCTCTGCCGGCTGCCCTCCATCGTGGTGACGCTGGCGACGCTGGTCATTTTGCGCCAAGGGCTCAACCTCGTGCGGCAGGGCGAATTCGTTAATCTGCCGGATGGCGTCCAGTGGTTCGGGCTGGACCAGACCGCGGGCCAGTTGCTGGTGCTGGCGGCCGCGGGCGGATTGCTGGTCGCGCTGGCCTGGGCCTCGCGCCACCTCGCCGCCGGGCGGTTTGTGTATGCCGTGGGCAGCGATGCGGACGCAGCCCGGCTGGCAGGAGTGAATTCCGTGCGCGTGACCCTCGGGGTGTTTGCGTTGATGGGCGCGCTGACGGGTCTCGCGGCCCTGCTGAACCTCGTGCAATCGCCGCAGGTGCAGCCGCTGGTCGGCAGCGGACTGGAATTGAAAGTCATCGCGGCGGCGGTGGTGGGCGGCGTGGCCATCTCGGGTGGACGCGGCAGCCTGTGGGGCGTGCTCGCGGGCCTGCTGTTGCTCGCCACCATCTCGCCCGCGCTCACGCACCTGCACATCGAGGCGTACTGGGAAAAGGCGATCCAGGGAGCCATCATTCTCGTGGCGGCCGCGCTCGACGGCACCGGTCGGAAGGAGGGCAGGGCATGAGTGGGACCGAAACAGTTCCGCGCTGGCGCAGCCTGCTGCGGCGGCATGAATCCCTGCTCCTCCTCGTGCTCGTGGTCGAGTGGCTGCTGTTCTACCACTACGGCACGACGGTAAACCGCCGGGGCTTCACGGTCGGCTTCGGCACCGTGGCCCGACAACTCGACATCCTGCGCCATTCCTGCGAAATCGGCCTGCTGGCGCTTGCGCTGACTCCGGTCATCCTGACGGCCGGGATCGACCTGTCGGTCGGCTCGCTGCTGGGTTTGTGCGCGATCATCTTCGGCCAGCTCTGGCATGACGCCGGGTTGGCCCTGCCGCTCGCGGCGGCGTTGACGCTGGTCGCCGGCGCGCTGGCCGGCGGCCTGAATGCCGGGTTGATCACGCGGCTGAAGCTGCCGCCGTTGATCGTGACGCTGGGCACCTATTCGCTTTTCCGCGGGCTGGCCGAGGCGCTCACGCACGGGGCGGTCACCTACACGGATTTTCCGGCGGGCTTTCTCTTCATCGGGCAGGAACGCTGGCTGGGCCTGCCGACGCAGACCTGGCTCTTCCTGCCCGTGGCGGGCGCAGTCTGGGTGCTGGTGCATGGCACGGCGACCGGGCGTTCGTTGCGGGCGATCGGATTTTCGCCGGAGGGCGCGCGCTATGCGGGCCTGCCGGTCGAACGGCGCCTCGCCACCGTCTATATCCTGAGCGGAGTCATCGCCGCCCTGGCGGCGTTGATCTACACGGCTCGGCTCGGCCAGGCCAAGGCCGATGCCGGCACCGGCTACGAACTGTTTGCCATCACGGCGGTCGTGCTCGGCGGCACCAGCATCTTCGGCGGACGCGGCAGCGTCACGGGCACGCTGCTCGGCGTGGCGGCCATCGCCGTGTTGAAAAGCGGCCTGGCCTGCCTGCCGGTGGTGATGCGGCTCAACGCCGCCGAGGAGATGTCCGGCATGCTGACCGGCGCGCTGCTCTTGCTGGCCCTGACCGGGAGCAGCCTGCCAAAATTCTTGTCTACTCTCCGCTCCCGCCGTCAGGCTGGCTGAACCCCCTCCCCAGTATGAAAACCACCGCCCCGCGTCTGTCGATAATTGCCACCCTGCTGTTCTCCGGTCTCGCCCCGCTGCTTGCGGCCGACGCCAAGCTCATCGTCACCATGATGCCCAAGGCCAAGGGCAACGCCTACTTCATTTCCTGCAAGGTCGGGGCGGACAAGGCGGCCAAGGAACTCGGCGTCGAGCTGCTCTTCGACGGGCCCACCGAGAGCAACGCCGCCAAGCAGAACGAGATTGTCGACAACTGGATCACGCTGGGCGTCGACGTCATCACCGTGGCGGCCGAGAACAAGGAAGGCCTTTCCACCGCGCTCCGCAAGGCCCAGCAGCAGGGCATCAA
>JAYTUA010000248.1:0-3504 GCA_043745015.1 Opitutaceae bacterium
AGTCCCTACGGTTACGTCGAAACCTGCTCCACCTTTTCCTGGATCCAGCTGAACCGCGAGCTGCTCGGCCTCACTGGCGACGCGAAGTATGCGGACGAGATAGAGAAATCCGCCTACAACGACCTGCTCGGCGCGCAGGCGCCGGCGGGCGACAACTGGTGCTATTATTCCTTCCCGAACGGCCGCCGCGTCTTCACGACCTACTGGCGCTGCTGCAAGTCGAGCGGCCCGTGGGCCCTCGAGGAGCTGTCCGCCCTCGCCTACGGCCTGACCGCCAGCGACGACATCGCCCTCAACCTCTATGGGCCGGGCCACGCCACGCTGCCCACCGCCCGAGCCGGCTTGGTGCAACTCGAGCAGATCACCGGCTATCCCTTCGACGGCGAGATCCGCATTACGATCAACCCAGAGCGAACGGCGCGTTTCTCCCTCTTGATGCGCATCCCGGGCTGGGCGGAGCAGGCGGGCATCCAGATCAACGGCACCGCTGTGAGTGTCCCGGCCGCGCCCCGCACTTATGCCGTGCTGGAACGCGAGTGGCGGGCCGGCGACGTCGTCACGCTGCAATTTCCCCTTGCTCCGAAGCTGCACCGGCAGGTGCACCGCAGCATCCAGGAATCACGCGCACCCGACGGTTCGGCGGTCAGCCAGGAAGTGCTGCATTTCGATTACACCGCGATTACGCGCGGCCCGCTGGTCTATGCAACCGGCCTGATCGACGGTTTCAAGACGGAGGAGACGATCCGCCTGCCGGCCGAACCCGACCCTGAACTGCTCGAAGTGCTCGGGGTACCGGCCGGGGGCGCAGGTCCGGCGGTGCGGCTGAACCTCGGGTATCGCGCTCCCCTGGTTTTCACGCCCTACTTCGAGGCCGGCGGCGGCGAGGACGGGACTTGGCGCCTCACCTGGCTCAACGTCGCGCCGGAATAATCCACCGGCCGCTCAAGTCGCGCCGTTCTTCCGGAGGAATTTTTTCAACTCGGCCTGAGTGGGCATCGCCGGCGCGGCGCCGAGCTTCGTGATCGAGAGCGCCGCCACCGCCGTGCCAAGCCGCGCGGCCTTGGTGATGTCGCCTCCGTGCCGCACCAGCCCGGCGGCAAAGCCGCCACAGAACGCGTCGCCCGCGCCCGTCGTGTCGACCACCCGCAGTCCGCGGTGGGCCGGGATGAAACGGTGGCCGTGCTTTTCCGAAATGAAACAGCCCTTGCGGCCGAGCGTGATGATGAGCGTCGGCACGCGGAATTTCCGGCAGAGCGCCTGAAGCGCGTCCGGCTTCAGGGCGTGCAGCTGCCGCTCGGTGAATCCGCGCGGCCCGCCGGGCCGGCGCCGGACCAGGGCGACGAATTCGCTTTCGTTCGGGATGAGGATGTCGGTGTGACGCAGCAGCGCCGCGCGGAAATCGGGGCGCATCGGGGCGGGATTCAAAATCGTGGTCACCCCCGCGGCGCGCGCCGTCCGGAGCACGTGCGTGCTCGTCGTCAGGTTGGACTCCAGCTGGACCATGACGACCGCGGCGTCGGTCAGCAGCGCGCGCGGGATGTCCGCCGGAGCAAGATGGGCATTCGCGCCCGGCTCGATCACAATCTGATTCTGTCCCTCGCCGTTGATGAGGATCACCGCCGTGCCTGTGGCGCGGCCCGGCTTGAGGGCGAGGCGGCAGCCGATCTTTTCGCGGCGGTAGAAGGCTGCAACCTGCGCGGCAAACGCATCCCGGCCCATCGCGCCGACAAACGTCGTGCGCACGCCGGCGCGGCCGCAAGCAATGGCCTGGTTGGAGCCTTTGCCCCCCTGGCCGGTGGACAGCCGGGCCATGACCGTCTGGCCGCCGCAGGGAAACTCCGCACAGCTGAAGGTGAGGTCCTGCATGATGCTGCCGACAACGACGACGTGCGGGGATGAGGACATGGGAAAGGGGTAAGGGTAAGGGTAATGCCGCCACCCAAAGCCCGGGGCGCGGCAAGGTTGCCACAATCAATGCAAACGTTTGCCCGACCTTGAGGTCAAGCTCAACCTTTGCGCAAGCTCAGCAAGACTTCCGGATGATCAGCTCCGGCAGAAGCTTGAGGCTGCTCGCCGGGCGTTTCGGGTCCTCGATGCGTTTCAGCAGCAATTCCGCCGCGCATTTGCCCACCTCGTAGGCAGGCTGGCGGACGACCGTCAGCGGCGGGTTGAACACATCCGCCAGAGTCAGCTCGTCAAAGCCGACGATGGCCACTTGGCGCGGAATTTTCAGCCCACGGGCCGCGATCGCCTCGAGCGCCCCCGCCATCATCAGCCCGTTGCAGACAAACAAGGCGGTCGGTGGGTCGGCCAGCGAGAGCAGGTCGTGGGCGTGCGTCCGTCCGCTCGCCTGCTTGAAATCACCGAATCGGATCAGTTCGGTCTTGAGCGTGATTCCGGCCTGCGCATGGGCGTCCTTGCAACCGCGCAGACGTTCGCGGCCGGTGGAGGAATCGATCGGACCGGCGATCACCCCGATGCGGCGGTGACCGCGAGCGATGATGTGCTCGACCGCCTTCAGGGCGCCGCTGTGGTTGTCGACCTCGACCTTGTCGAGGTTTCCACTCGACAGACTGCGGTCGACACAAACAACCGGGGTGCCGTTGCGGACGACCTGCAACACCGCCGGATCAGTCTGATGAATGGGCGGAATGATGATTCCGTCCACCGATTCGGACTGCATGACCTCGAGGTAGAAGCGCTCCTTGGCCTCGTCCTCGTCATAATTGCAGAGCAGCAGCGCAAAGTTGTTCTTGTAGGCCACATCCTCCACCCCCCGGGCCAGATCCGCGAAAAAGATATTCTGGATGTTCGGGATGATCAGGCCCAGCAGATGGGTGGAGCCCTCCTGGGTGCGGAGCCGGCGGGCGACGCGGTTGGGCTTGTAGCCCAGCTCGTGCATCGCCTTCTGCACCCGGGCCTGGGTCTCCGCGCCGATCTTGCCGGTCTGGTTGATCGTGCGGGAGACCGTCGAGATGTTCACTTTCGCCCGGCGGGCGACATCGATGAGGCTGGGAATCTTTTTCATGCGTTACACTCTGCGGGCATTTGCCGGGGCAGCGTGTAGCCAACGCCTCTCTGCTAGCAAGCCCCGAGCGCCGCCGTGGTTTGCCGATTTTGGTAGACAGGGCCCCATGATAACGCAAACGTTTGCTTGATTTCCGCCGTCCCCGCCTGGCTCCAGACCCCGGAATCCACGCGGCTCATTTTACCCCCATCGCAAAATGAAAACCCTCCGACTCGCCCTTGTTTGTCTTTCGCTCGTGCTCCTCTGCTTCGGCACTCCGGTCACGGGCCGGGCGGAAAGTAGCGCGCCCCCCGAACCCGCCCGCGCCCAGTTGCCCGCCTGTTGGTGGGAGAAGGCGTCTGCCATGCGTTATTTTGTCGTGAGTCCCCAGCAGAAGGACCGCGAGTATCTCAATATCCGCGACGCCGTGCCCCTGACGGCGAAACTCGAACAGGTCCGGGCGCAGGGTTTCTCGTCGATCCACATCGTGTCACCAG
>JAYTUA010000249.1:0-3481 GCA_043745015.1 Opitutaceae bacterium
CTCGCGAAGGGTTCGCGGCCCGTGGCCTTGGTGATCGTCCAGTAGAGCCGGTCCACGAACCATTGTCCCGCGGTGCACGCGAGGGACAAACTGAGATGCCCGGCCGGCGCCACCCGGCGCCACGCCGCCCGGATGCCTTCCTCCGTATAGACGTAATTGTCCAGGCGCAGCGTGGACATCGCCGAGCTCATCGCGTGCGAATCCAGGAGCCCGTAGCACACCACATCGAACTTGGCCCCGTCCCCGGCGCTGAAGTAGGCGCGGGCGTCATCCACCACCGTCCGGACCCCGGCCTGGTCGTAAGGCCGCTCCGGGTGCAGCTCCCGGCCGATGCCGATGATGCGCGCATCAATATCCACGCTGGCGATCTCCCGGTAGCCGTGCCGGAGGGCGGCCTGCACATCGTTGCCGGTGCCGGCCCCGACGATCAGCGCCGAGCCCCGCCGCGCATTGATCGTGAACGGCAGGTCGTAGAGCCGGCGCAGCTCCGTGAGCGTCCCGCTGACCGGGCTGGGGCGCTCCAGCGTCCGGTCGCTGAGATCATACATGTACTGGTGAAAATCACGATTGACCTGCAATTCCGTGCCCAAGTGCGATTGCGCGAACAGCTCGATGCGGTTGTAGGGTGAGAAATTCACCCCTTGGGCGGTGAACTGCCCGAGCGCAACGATCACGACCAGCAGCAACGCATCGACCCGGCTCCGGGTCAGCGCCAGGAAGGGCAGCCCCCCGCAGGCCAGCCACCACGCCGGCCCGCATTCGAACCACGCCAGCAACGTGAACCCCCCGATGCCCAGCAACGAGCCCGCCAGGTCGGCCGTGTAGGCGCGCAACACCAGGGCCCGGGGAAACAACGCCCCCAGCGGCGCCCCCGCGCACACAAAGACGAGGACCACCAAGCCGAGCAAACCGCAGAATATCGTGAGATTGCGGACGAACATCCAGGGATCAGCCGCCAGCACCTCCCCGCCCCACAGGATGACCGTGTGGTCGGGAAAACGCAGATGGACCAGCCCCAGTTGTTCCGACAATCCCAGCGGCAGCGCCAGCAGCAGCAGCAACGGCAACAGCCCGTGGATCAGTCCCGGCCGGCGCCGGCCCAGCCCCACGCCCAGGCCCATGCCGAGAAAGGCCGCGATCAGCACCATGTTGTTGAAATAGGCGAAGACCCTGACCTGGCTCGACGTCCAGCGGATCAACGCCAGCTCCAGCGCCAGAATGCCAAACGTCACCAGCCCGATCTGCCCGAGCACGCCCCGCCCCTCTTTCACCCAACTGGAATCATCCAGCAGTGTTTTGCTCGCCATCGCCATGACAACTCCTGGTTCCGTTCCGGCAGGCAACCTCAAATCCGCCCGACCCCGGCAACTTCCGGCCTTGCCAACCAGCGGCCCTGAATCTCTTTTCTCCTCAGGCATGGCCACCCGTCTTTCCAGTCTTCTCGCTCCCGAACGCATTATCCTGTCCTTGCAGGCCACCAAGCGCACCGTCGCCCTGCAGGAAGTGGCCAACCTGCTGGAGAACGATCCCAACGTCATTAATTTCCCCGGCTTCTACCACGAGCTCCTCGCCCGCGAGCGCCTCGACACCACCTGCCTGGGCAACGAAGTCGCCCTGCCCCACGCCCGCACCGAGCACGTGAAGAAAATCGTGCTCGCCGTCGGCCGCAGCACCGCGGGCGTGCATTTCGAGAATTCCAACCAGACCGTGCGGCTCATGTTTGTCCTCGGCACGCCGAAGAACAACCCGACCGACTACCTCATCCTCGTCGGCGCACTCTGCCGCCTCATCAAGGAGGAAGCCCACCGCGCCGCCCTCCTCGCCGCCCCGACCCCCGAGGCCTTCATCGCCACGGTGCTTGAGTTGGAAAACAAGCTCCTCGGCCCGGCGAAATAACCGCCGCCTATCCCCGCGGGCGAGGTCGCCCGCGCTCCACTGGAGCCACGGCGACCCCGCCGTGGATTCGCCCCCACCCCGGGCTTGCCTCAAGGGCTCGCCTATCCAGCATTCGAATTCGCCCATGATCCATTCCTTCATTTTCAGCGAAGGCAAACTCGTCGGCCGCGACCTCGAGCTCGAGGCCCTGCGGCTCGTGCAGGCCGACAAGGGCCTCATCGTCTGGGTCGATCTCGACAACCCCACCGATGAGGAGACCAAGGCCGTCCTCGAAGGCCTGTTCCAATTCCATCCGCTCGCCATCGAGGACTGCGTCACCCCCAGTCCCCTGCCGAAGATCGAGGACTACGAGGACTACCTCTTCATGGTCACCCACGCGGTGGATTACACGCGGCAGGACAAATTCGCCACCACCGAGCTGGATCTGTTCCTCGGCAAGGAATTTCTCGTCACCTACCACCGCGCAGCCCTGCGCTCCGTCACCACGCTGGCTGAGCGTCTGGCCAAGAACGCCGGCCCCGGCCCCCGCGGCCCCGACCGGCTCGCCCACTCGCTCCTTGACCTGCTGGTGGACAACTACACGCCCATGCTCGCCGAGCTGCACACCGAGCTGGAGGAGATCGAGGACATCGTGCTCACCCGGGACTCGAACAAGAAATTCGTCAGCGACCTGCTGCAGGTCCGCGGCGACTTCACCAAGCTCCGGCAGATTGCCCGCCCGCAGCGCGACATCATCGAGCGCCTGGCCCGCGGCGACAGCAAGATGATCCGCGCCAAGCTGCTCCCTTACTTCCGCGACCTGCGCGACAACCTCACGCGCCTCGAGGAAACGGTGACCGGCTACCACGAACGGCTGATGATGGCCTTCGACATCTACCTCAACAAGGCCGCCGGCGAGGCCAACGAGGGCATCAAGTTCCTCACCGCCCTCACCGCCATCACCCTGCCCGCCGTGATGGTCGGCGGCTGGTTTGGCATGAACTTCGACCACATGCCCGAGCTGCGCACACCTCACGGCTATCTCTACGCTTCGCTCTTCACGCTCCTGAGCACGATCGTGATGGCCATCTACCTGAAGAAGAAAAAGTGGTTCTAGGAACGTCCTGCCTGATCCGGAAGTGGGAGGGGCTTTACGCCCCGACAGTCCGAGTGCGGCGCGTGTTCCGTCGGGGCATAAAGCCCCTCCCACCTGCAAACCGTGAAGGGCTGCCTGAATTCGCCGCCCCCTTCCTGCGTGCCGCCCCGCTAATCGCCCGACTGCACCGCCCGGCCCCGCACTCGCCGCGTGCCAGTCCCGGCCGCGTGGCAATCTTGCCCGCATGCGCCTCACCCCGTTTGCCCTCGCCACGCTTGTTATCGCTGCCCGCGCCTTTGCCGCCGAGCCCGCCGGGGCCGACGCCGCCATGCTGCGGCGCATTTACGACACCGCCCTGACGGACAGCCCGATGTACGGCCACTTGGGCGAACTGGTGGAAAAATTTCCGGGCCGGCTCTCCGGCTCGCTCACGCACGCCCTCGACGACAATCCGCACACCGGCTACACGGGCTACCTGCCCGAGGTGCCGCGCATCCCCGCCGCCGCCCT
>JAYTUA010000250.1:0-3449 GCA_043745015.1 Opitutaceae bacterium
CAGCTTCACCCCCGCCTCGAACTTGTCGTGGATGAAATAATCCCGGTGCGCCTTGGCATTGCGCATCTCGGTGTAGCGGGTGGGATCGTGCTTCTGGGCGGCCATGGGCGGGATTGAGTGATGCGGCGGGAGGACCGGGGCGGCAAACAAAAGAAGCGAGGCCGGGGCCTCGCTTCGCGGGAACTGGGGGTTGGCCGGCGGGGCCGGCTCAGGCCGTGTGCAGCTCGTAGCTGATCTTGCCTTCGACGATCTCGCGCAGGGCGATGTCCTCGGGGCTCAGCTTCTCCAGCGACTCCACGAGCGGGCGGCTGCCACGGCGGAGCTGTTTCACCCGGCGGGAAACGACGTTGATCAGGATGTTGGGATCCTGGATGACTTTCTGGGCTTCGCGGATGTATTCGTCTCTCATGGGTGCGGAAAAATGGAAGGGAAACACCTAGGTTTGGCCCCCGGAGCGTCAAGGGCTAATTGTGGAGGTAGCCGTCCGACCCTTGCCCGATGGCTTTGCTCCCGCAAATCCCCGGCTCCGGCCTCAAGTCATGCCTTCGCAATTATCTTCACCGAAGCTGCTTCCGCAGGCCCGGGCCGCCCTGTGCAGGATTCTCGCCCGTGGTCTGCCGACGCTACCGTCCCCGCCAGCCGCGCGCCTCGCCGGTGTGGCAGGTGCTGAAGGACCATTGGCCGGCTTGGCAGGTGAAGCAGGAGGCCGGTCAGCTCGCGATGCGCGGCCCGCTGCCCGCCCACCTTCCCGCCGCTGTGCCGGCCTTCCTGCGCTGCGGCGACCTGCACGCCGGCTTCACCCGGCTGCGCTGTCCCGAGTGCCACCACGAATACCTCCTCGCCTTTACCTGCAAACAGCGGGGCCTCTGCGCCGCCTGTCATCAGCGGCGGGTGCTCACCGAGGCACCCTTCATCGCCGATGAGGTCTGCGCCGACGTGCCGCACCGGCACCTCGTGCTGACTGTCCCCCGACTGCTGCGCGGGCAATTCGCCGGCAAGCCCGGCGCCTTGGGTGAACTCGCCCTCGCCGCCCGCGACGCCGTGACCGTCTGGCTGCGCGAGCGCACCGGCCGGAAGCACGGCCAACCGGGCCTGGTCCTGGTGGTGCAGACCTTCGGCGACTTCCTTATCTGGCATCCTCATGTTCATGTGATTGTCACAGCCGGTGTCTTCGGGCCCGACGGCGGCTTTCACCTTGCTCCGACCGGCGGCTGGACCGAGCTGCGTGAGCTGTGGCGCCATGCGGTGCTCCGCCGGCTCAACGGGGCCGGCCTCCTCGCCGATTGGCAAACCGAGCATCTTCTGTCCTGGCGCCATGGCGGCTTCACCCTCGACGCCGGCCCGGCCCCGCTGGCCGCGGGCGATCGCGCCGGCCGCCGCCGGCTGGCCGAGTATCTCCTCCGCGCCCCGTTCTCCCTTGAAAAACTGACCTACAACCCAGCCTCGGGCCATGTCCTGTATCGTTCGGAGCACCACTGGCGCACCAGGCGCAACTTCGAGGTCTTCCGGGCCCACGACTTCATCGCCGCGCTTCTCGCGCATTTGCCGGCCAAGGGCGTGCCTTCGGTCCGCTACTACGGGTGGTATAGCAACAAGAGCCGCGGCCTCCGGCGAAAGCCGGCCGCCGCAACCGGGCCATCCCAAGCGGAGCCGCAGCCGCCGGCCCGGCGACGGCGGGTCCGCTGGCGCGCTTTGATTCGCGAAGTCTGGGGCGCGGATCCCTTGCGCTGTCCGCTGTGTCCCGGCTTCCTCCGGCCTGTGGAGTGGATCGAAACCCCCAACGCCATCCGCGCCTTCCTTGAACCCCTTGGCTTGTATGAGCACTCCATCGGCCCGCCGACCCAAGGACCGCCACCAGAGGCAGGGGCCGAGCTCATCGACACCGCCACAGGTGAAATCTCCCCGGCCGGCCCCCGGCCTGAGCCGTCGCCACAGATCCCACGCAGCAAGGCCGACGCGCTCTACCACCGCCGCTGGATGCTGCCGGCTGCACCGGAGGACGCTGTCGAAGGTTGGCAACTCGACGCCGAGGAGAGCTTCGATCAAACCGGCTTCGTGCTGCCCCCTTGGCGCGAGCCGCTGACGGACCCCCGCCAGACAAAGCTCTTCCCCGACTATACCGGCCAGACCGAACCGCCCGATGGCGAACCCGTGTTTGCCCTCGGTGGACTGCAGGCAGAACCCGAGGACGATCATATCCAGCCCGACGCGCCAGACAATTTCGGGGCGTAAACGCTTGCGGCCAGCTGGACGAGCGCCAAGCTCACGAGCGTGAGAGCGAACAGAAAATCGTCACTCCGGGTTGATTCAGCGTCAATTGGCAACACGGGCAGCCGTGGTCACATAGCCAGCGACCGGGTTGGGTCCTTCCCCTTAAACCCCATCCCCAGAGTCCTGAGTAATTCGATAATCCAGTTTCCTATCAGTTAATCCGACTGCCAGCGATCCGGCCATGGACGCATTCCGTCAGGGCATGCGCGAGCTTGGCTACGTGGAAGGACAGACCTTCGTGATGGAGCCGCGCTACGCGGGCGGCAAGCGTGAACTGATGCCCGAGCAGGCGGCGGAACTCGAGCGTACGGGCGTGGACGTGATCATTGCCGGGCCATTCGAGGCCCTGCAGGCCGCCAAGCAAAGCACCAGTCGTGTTCCCATCATTATGACACCCAGCGCTGATCCCGTCGCCACGGGGATCGTCAAGAGCCTTGACCGCCCCGGGGGAACCATTACCGGCATCACGGAGATGATGCCAGAGCTGACGCCGCAGCGGCTCACCCTGCTTAAACACATCGTGCCGACCCTGAGCCGTGTGGCCATTCTGTGGCAGCCGGGCACACTCAGCGCAGACGCGTTCACGCGTATGTTGCAAGAGACACAAGCCACGGCCCGTCCGATCGGCGTCCACATTCAGGTGGTCGAGGCCGCAAAGGTCGAGGACTTTGACGCCGCCTTCTCAGCTATGACCAAGGAGCGCGCCGAAGGGCTCATCGTGCTGGTCAATCCGATGTTCAATGTCCAGCGACAACACATTATTGAGCGTGCGGCGAAACAAGGGTTGCCCGCCATCTATGAGTGGAGACCATTCGTGCGCAGTGGAGGTCTTATCTCCTATGGGGCGGATGTCCTCGACGTCTACCGCCGGGCGGCGGGCTTCGTCGACAAGATCCTCAAGGGCGCAAAACCTGGCGACCTCCCAGTGGAGGGGCCGACGCGAGTCGACATGGCGGTCAA
Organism: Opitutaceae bacterium; assembly: GCA_043745015.1. Taxonomy (GTDB): domain Bacteria; phylum Verrucomicrobiota; class Verrucomicrobiia; order Opitutales; family Opitutaceae; genus Lacunisphaera. Next base: position 3,232 of record JAYTUA010000250.1, read on the forward strand.
CTTGAAGGCGGCCAAGGCCCTCGGGGTGACGATTCCCGAGTCCATTGTGAAGCAGGCCGTCGAGGTGATCAAATGAAAGACCAGGGAGCCATCAAAGCGCCGAACAATCGCGTGCAGGCGACAGCCACGCGCTTCAGACGGAATGATTATCAAAATCGCCGACATCAAACCGCTCGCGGCAAAGTGTCACCTCGCGCGGTCTTTGCTGAAGTGCGTCG
>JAYTUA010000251.1:0-3446 GCA_043745015.1 Opitutaceae bacterium
CTCAACTCCATCTCGTTTGTCCGCGACGGCATCGCCCACGAGATCCGCCGCCAGACCGCCGTCATGGCCAGCGGCGGCACCATCGTGCAGGAGACCCGCGACTACGACGGCCAGACCGGCGCGTCGCAGTCGCTCCGGTCGAAGGAAATGGCGCACGACTACCGCTATTTCCCCGATCCCGATCTCATGCCCGTGAAAGTGGACGAGGCGTGGAAGGCCGGCATCCGTGCTACCATCTCCGAGCACCACTTCGACCGGCAGCGTCGGTTCATGGCGGATTATCAGTTACCTTACACGATCACCTCGGTGCTGGTGCCCGACCGGGACCTGGCCGACTACTTCGAGGCAACGGCCCAGCTCGGCGCCGCGCCGCAGGCGGCGGGCAACTGGATCGCCAACGACCTGCTGCGCGAGCTGGCGGCGGCGAAAGTTACCCTCGCCGAGGCCAAGCTCCGGCCCGCGCACGTCGCCGGTCTCGTCCAGCTCGTGGAGTCGGGCGTCATTTCCAACTCCATCGCCAAGGAAGTATTCGTCACGATGTTCCAGACCGGCGACATGCCCGGGGTCATCGTCGAGCGTCAGGGCCTGAAGCAGTCCACCGACACCGACGAGCTGGAGAAATGGGTGACCGACGCCATTGCGGCGAACCCGAAGGCCGCGGCCGGGTTCAAGACCGGCAACGAGAAGGCGCTCAACGCCATCAAGGGCGCGGTGATGAAAGCCTCCGCCGGCAAGGCCAACCCCAAGCTCGTGGACGAGCTCACCCGCAAGCTGATCGGGTGATTGGTCACCGCCCTTCATTAGCGATGGGTGTGATACCGCGAAGCTTGCTTCGCCTTGGTTTGCTGTAGGAGCGGCTTTACGCCGCGATGGACACTTGTCTCAAATGCCCCGGGGCATCTTTACGCAGTCGTAATTGCCCAGTGAGCTGAGTTCGCTCAGTCTTCGTAAACCGTGGAACGGTGGGCGACGCGGACGATGAGGATAACCAGTTCGTCGTCTTTGATCTGCCCAATGAGGCGGTAGTCGTCCACCCGCCAGCGCCAGAGGCCGTGCTTGTCGCCGCGCAGGGATTTGCCAAAGCGGCGTGGGTCGCTACCAGCAAGGCGGGTCTCCATGTAGCGCAGAAGCCGTTTCTGTGCGGCGAAGTCCAGGCGGTATAGCTCGCGCCGGGCGTCGCCTTCCAGCCTACAGGCCCAAGTCACGCTTGATCTCCTCAAGGCTGTAGGTGCGCTCCTTGCCGGATTTGACGCGGGCGATGCGCTTCACCGCGATGCGGTAATCCTCGGCCTCGGCAATGCGTTCCAAGACGGCTTCGCGAACGAAGGCGCTCTTGGTCTGCCGGGCGGCGAGGGCAGCGCGGGTGAGGGTCTTGTCGAGAGAGGGGGGAAGCCGGAGAGTGAGCATGGGTGTAATACAGGTTGTATTGCCAAGGTTGTCAAACGGCTTGCACCTCGCCGGGCTGGAGCAGCCCGTGGAGTCGGGCGTCAACTCCGCCGCCGAGTTCAAGTCTGGCAACGAGAAGGCGCTCAACGCCATCAAGGGCGCGGTGATGAAAGCCTCCGCCGGCAAGGCCAACCCCAAGCTCGTGGACGAGCTCACCCGCCGGCTGATTGGCTAAACAGGCCCCGCCGGTTTCAATCCGCGCCCCGCTCCGAGGAGCGGGGCGCGGATTGAAACGTAGTTCCCGGCCTCGATGTGCGCCCGGGCCTGTGTGGATGGGAGAGTGTGAAGGAGCTATGGCGATATGAAGAATCCGACAGCGCGCACCGGGCGGGCTTCGTGTTCGGCGGCGGTCCAGGCGAGGTCGTCAAGTTTCTTGGCGACGCACTTGCTTCGTTTGGAACTGAGCTTTTTCACCAAGGCACGCTTACGCAAATAGGCGCGATAGACCGCCTCGGAGTCATTGTTGCGCTGGGCGAGGGTCTGAGCGATCAGGAGGGCTGGATCGGGTGATTTCGGCATGGCGATGCTCCCCGGCGCTTTCACGCGGCACCGGGCCTTGCTGGCGGGCCCGCTGTATCCCAGCAGCATCCGGGGCGGCTGGTCAACCGCGCTTCTGAGCGGGGACCCGGTTTCGCGTCGCTTATCCGGGGTGGTCAGGTGCCGCGCTTCCTGGCTGGACGGCGGCTGGACGGTGGCTGGACGGTGCTAGGCTGTGAAGCGCTGTAAAAAGGCGCGGACGTCGGCCGGCACGGCGGGCGAGAGATTGGGCAGGATCCAGCGGAAGAGCTGCAGGATCTCGTCATGCGTCCCGCCCGAGGATTCAAAGACCGGCTGGCTGAGCTTGAGGCCATTGGCATCCATCGACTCCAGTGCATAGGGGTCGGCTGTGCCCTTTCGCGTGCCGCCCCGGCAGAAGTAGTCGAGCATCCGGAATTCAAAACTGTGCATGGGATGGCCCGGCGCCTGATCCAGCCGGACGGTGAGGAGGGAATCCGTTTCACCCACGTAGACCTGCTTGATGAATTGGGGCTCATCCTGAATGACCCGGTCCGGCGCCATCAGTTGGAGTGACTGGCCGATGACGACCGGCTGCAGGAGCTGGAGGTAGGTCTTCTGGAGCTGGAATTCCCCAAAGACCAGGCCGAGCCCGAGGTAAACGCCGTCCTCGCGGGGCTGCAGGTGGGCGATGCGCGCCTCGATTTCCAGCCGGTGCTGGGCGAGCGTGAGATCCAGGCGGAGGTGATGCCCGGCGGACAGGGTGGTATCGCGGCCGACCAGCACGCCGACGCCGTTGCTGGATATATCCTGGATTTTCGTGGAATAGTCGCGGCCGGCATGACGGACGGTCGCCCGCAGAGGAAAGGCCGGACCGGTTGAATACCGCTGATTAAGCCGCTTCTCCAGCTGCTCGACCTTGGCCTTTTCGAAGTTAAAGATTCGCCGGAAAATCAGCATGCGAAAGGGGTAGCCCGCCGGGCCCGACATTACAAGCCCGGCGGCAGTTCGACTGGGCTCACCGCAGGCAGGCGAGCTCCGGCTTGCACCTTCGGCAGATCCGATCATCGTCGGCCCATGACCCCCTCCGACCCAACCGCCCTGTCGCGGCGTGATGCATTGAAAATCCTGGGCACGGCGGTGGCCGCGACGGGACTCGGTTTGAACCAGGCTGCCGCGGCGGAAGCCGCCCCGGCCACCCTCGGGTGGGATTTGCCCGTGCTGCCCTTTGCCTACGGCGCGCTCGAGCCGCACCTCGACGCCAAGACAATGGAGATTCACCACTCGAAGCACCACCAGGCCTACATCACCAACGCGAAGAAGCTGCTCGCGGATCATCCCGATCTGCTGGCGCGCGGACCCGAAGCGCTGGTGCGCGACCTGGCCAGCGTGCCCGAGGCCATCCGCACCGGCATCCGCAACAACGCCGGCGGACACGTGAACCACGCGTTTTTCTGGCAGGTCATCGCGCCCGGCGGCGCCGCGGCCTCCGGGCGCCTCGAAGC
>JAYTUA010000252.1:0-13549 GCA_043745015.1 Opitutaceae bacterium
GCCGTCGTCGACCGCGGTTCATGGCCGGCGGACTATCACGTCATCGGCAAGGATATCCTCGTGCCGCCCCACGCGGTCTACTGGCCGATTATTCTGCACGCCTGCGGCCTCGCGTTGCCGAAGACGCTGCTGGTGCATGGCTGGTGGCTGCAGAGCGGCTCAAAAATGTCGAAGAGTACCGGCGGCGCGGTGAACCCGCTTGATCTCGTCGACCAATTCGGCGTCGACGCGTTTCGCTATTTCCTGATTCGCGAGATGAACGTCGGGCAGGACAGTGAATTCACGCTCGAACAGTTCATGGTTCGCTACAACAGCGAGCTGGCGAACAACCTGGGCAACCTCGTCAACCGCACGCTCAACATGACCACGCGCTTCGCCGCCGGCCGCGTGCCGGCGGCCGACACCTTGGAGGAGCTCGACCTCAGCCTGTGCGCGCTTTGGGACAAGACCCGTGACGAGTTCATCCCGCTCTGCGAGGGGTTCCAGTTTCATACGGCTCTCGAGCGCGCGATGGTGTTCCTGACCGAGACCAATCAATACATTGAGAAACGCGCCCCGTGGAAGCTGGGCAAGTCCGCCGAGCCCAAGGATCAGGCGCTGCTCCGCACCTCGCTGGCCACGATGGCCGAGGCGCTGCGCCTGGCCGTGGCGCTGATCCAGCACGTCACGCCCGCCACCACGGAAAGAATCAACGCCGTCCTCGGCCACAAACCGGGAGCGGTCTGGCGCGACGAGCTCGTGTGGGGCAGCAAGCTCACCGGCGTGAAGGTCGCCGAGTCGCTCGTGCTCTTCCCGCGTCCGGCGCCGCCCGCCAAGCCGTGAAGACGCCGCCGGTCAACCCGACCGGGAGCGCGACCCCGGATGCCCTCCGGTCGTTTTTGCTCCAATGCTGTGCCGAGGCCCGGACCGCCGGCCGGCCCCAGCTGGTCAGCATCAGCATGGCGGTGGAGAATCTCGATCCCCTGGCCGTGCTCGAGTCGATCTTCGAGCCGGGCCAACCGCACTTCTATGCGGAACGTCCGTCCCAGGGGTTCAGTGTGGCCGGCGCCGAGGCCGCCGTGGAATTCACCGCGTCGGGGGCCGGGCGTTTTGCGGCGGCGCGGGACTTCATCGGGAAGACCCTGGTCGATACCATCGCGGTCGGCCCGGTGACGGAGCCCTTGGCCGGGCCGCATTTCTTTTTTGCCGCGGGATTTGCCGACGATGCTCCCGCCGGAGCGTCCTTTCCCGCGCTCAAGCTCTTTGTGCCCCGCTGGCAGGTGGCGCGCATGGGCGACAGCACCGTGGCCGTGGCCAACCTGCTCGTCACGCCGGACGCGCCGGTGGACCTGATGACGGCCAAGGTGTGGAAGGCGCACGCCAAGTTCGGCGCGTTTGACTACAGCCGGGCCCGTCGCAAGGACCGCCCCTCGGCCCCCCGGATGAGCGAGGAGATCGGCGGAGCGGGTTCCTACCAGCGGGCGGTGACGCAGGCGCTGACCGAGATCGGGCAGGGTGATTATGAGAAGGTCGTGCTGGCCCGCGCCCTAAAATACACCACGGCCGAGGAATTTCACCCGATGGGGATATTGAACCACCTGCGACAGCGTTATCCCGACTGTTATTCGTTCTCCATCGCGAGCGGCCGGGGCCAGAGCTTCATCGGCGCCTCACCCGAGCGGCTGGTGCGCGTCGCCGGCGGCCGCATGCACACCACGGCGCTGGCCGGCTCGGCCCCGCGCGGCGAATCCGCCAGCGAGGACGCGGCCTTGGCCCAGGCCCTGCTGCACAGTGAAAAGGATCTGCGCGAACACCGCCTCGTGCTCGATTTCATCATCGGCCGGCTGGCGGACTTGCAACTGAAGCTGGAGCACGCCGCGCATCCGCGGCTGCTGGGGCTGGCCAACGTGCACCACCTCAACACGCCGATCAGCGCGACCCTGCCGCCGGGAGTGCACATCCTTGACCTGGTCGGCCGGTTGCATCCGACCCCCGCGGTCGGCGGCACCCCGCCGGCCCCGGCCCTGGCCGCCATCGCCCGCCTGGAATCTTTTCCGCGCGGCCTCTACGCCGGGCCGCAGGGCTGGGTGGATCATCGCGGGGGTGGGGAATTCTTCGTCGGCATCCGCTCGGCCTTGATCGACGGCCGCACCGCGACCGCCTACTCTGGCGCCGGCATCGTGGCCGGTTCGGAGCCGGACAAGGAGTTTGCCGAGACGGAAGTTAAGTTCAAAGCTCTCATCCAAGCTCTGACCGACTCATGAGCACCGCCCCCGAGATATCGCTGGATTTCCGCAACACCAACACCCTGTGGTGCAGCGTGCTGGTGGAGACGCTCGTGCGCTGCGGGGTGCGCCGGGTCGTGATCTCGCCCGGTTCGCGCTCGGCGCCGCTCACGCTCGCCTTTACGCGGCACCCGCGGATCGAGGCGATTCCGGTGCTGGACGAGCGTTCCGCGGCGTTCTTCGCGCTGGGTCTGGCCAAGCAGCGCGGGCGTCCCGTGGCCCTGGTTTGCACTTCCGGCACGGCGGCGGCGAATTTCCTGCCCGCCATCGTCGAGGCTCACGAAAGCGGTGTGCCGCTGCTCGTGCTCACGGCCGACCGGCCGCCCGAGTTGCGCGATTGCCACTCGGGCCAGACCATCGACCAGCACAAGCTCTACGGGCGGCAGGTGAATCTTTATCATGAGCTGGCCGTGCCGCAGGCGACCCTGCCGAAACTGCGCACCTTGCGTGAAACCCTGGTGCAAGCGGTGGCGCACACGGTCTCGCCCGCCGCCGGCCCGGTTCATCTGAACTGCCCGTTCCGTGATCCGCTCGTGCCGATTCCGGAGAATCGTGCGCCCGGGTTGAGTGCGAATGACCTCCGCGGCTTCTTCCGTCGCCTCGTGGCTCCGACCGTCGGTGGAGTTGTCTCCGCGAAGCTGGCCCTGGGCTTCAAACCGGGCCCACGGGGCATCATCATCGTTGGGTCAGGCACCAGCGCCACGTCGACCCTGGCGGCGAAGGATGCCGGTCGCTTGTCGCGGGCGCTGGGCTGGCCGGTGCTGGCCGATGCCCTGACGCCGTTGCGGACGCAGGCCGCCGCCGCCGGCCATCTGGTCGTGCACTACGACGCCATCCTGCGGAATGAGCAACGGGCCGGGGCCTTGCGTCCGGGCCAGGTCATTTGCGTGGGAGGCTGGCCCACGAGCAAGGTGCTGCGCGCCTGGCTGCAGCGGGTGAATCCCAAGGTGGCGCTCATCAATGCCCAGCCGGGCAACTTCGATGGCCTGCACCTGCGCACGGTTTCCATCCGTAGCGATCTCGCCGGCGTGGCGCGCGCTTTCCGGGGCAGACATTCGCCGGGCGCTTACGGCTGGGAATGGCTGCGCGCCGAGGCGCAGGTGGGCCGGGCCCTCACGCAGGGGCTGAAAGCGGCCAAGGGATTGATCGAGCCCAAGTGGCCGGGAGTGCTGGCGACCCACCTGCCCGCCGGTACGCCGTGCTTTATCGCCAGCTCGATGCCCGTGCGCGACGCGGAGTATTTCTGGCCGGCGGGCAACCGCGGCCAGCAGTTCTTCTTCAATCGGGGCGCCAACGGCATCGACGGCACGCTGTCCACTGCGCTCGGCGTGGCGCACGGCAATGCCCGTCCGGCGGTGCTGGTCACGGGTGACCTGGCGCTGCTGCACGACACGAACGGATTTCTCTCCGTGCCGAAGTTCCAGGGCAGCCTGACCATCGTGCTCATCAACAACAACGGCGGGGGCATCTTCGAGCACCTGCCGGTGGCGCAATTCAATCCTCCCTTCGAGGAATTCTTCGCCACGCCGCAGAACATCAACTTCGCGAAACTCTGCGCGACCTACGGCGTGACGCACGTGGCGGTGAAGCATTCCGCGCAGCTCGCCCGGCTCGTGGCCAAGCTGCCGAAGACCGGCGTGCGCGTGCTGGAATTGCGCACGGACCGGAAGCGCGACGCGGCGTTCCGCCGGGAGCTGTTTGCCCGCCTGGCAGGGTAGGGCGGATTATCCCTAATCCGCCGGCGCGGCGCGTTAAGGATAACGCGCCCTACCTTCACCCGCCCAGCGGCAGCTGGATCGTGAAGGTCGTGCCGTTGCGCGACGTGACGAAGTCGATCGAGCCCCGGTGCGCCTCGACCACGGCCTTGGCGATGGAGAGACCGAGGCCGGTCCCGCCGGTCTTGCCCTGGCTGACGAACGGCTCGAAGACCGCCGCGCGGATCTCCTTGGGGATACCCGGGCCGTTGTCGGAAACAGTGATGACGCACTGCCGGGCCACGCGCCGGACCGAGATGACAACCCGGCCGTTTTTCTGCCGGGCGAGGGCTTCGCGGGCGTTGGTGACGAGATTCTGAAGCACCCGTTGGAAACGGTCGGCATCAAGCGGCAGACTGAACCGCGCGGGCTTGACCTTCAGGCCGACCCCGGCGCGGGCCAGCACCTCGAGGTTGTTCTCCTGCAGGAGCAGCAGGGAGTCCTGCAGCGAAGTCTGTTTGATCTTGAGGCGGGTCTCACCCCGGGCGAAATCGAGCACTTCCTCGACCATGTCGCCCAGCCGGTCAACCTGGCGCAGGATCATGGCGCACAGGTCCTGATGCTGCTGGGTGCGGTTGCGCTTCGCGATGAGCTCCGTGGCGAGCTTGATGGTGGAAAAGGGACCGCGGAAGTCGTGGATCATGGCATTGGCCATTTCGCCCACGAGCGTGAGCTTCTCCTTGCGCACCACTTCACTGACGTACCGCTCGTTGGTGGCGCGGAGATTTTCGCTCACCTGGCTGAACAGCCGGAGCACGGTGTGCCACGATGATTGGGAGAGCAGTTGCAGGAATGGTTTTTGCGGGAGCCGGCCGAGTTGGACCGGCCCATCGGCGATGGCCCCGGTACTGCGGACGGAGCCATCCAGCACCCCAAGTTCGCCAAAGTAGTCATCCGGACCCTTGTAGGCGATGATCTGGGCCGCCCCGCCGGGGGATTTTTTGGTCAGGGCAATCCGGCCAGTCAGCACGAAGTAAATGCAGTCGGAGACGCTGCCCTCCGCGAAGATGACCGCCTTGTGGGGATAGCGAATCAAGCGCACCTGCCGGGCGAGCTTGACGCCCTGCGCCGCCGGGAAATGGCTGATAAAGCGGTGCGAGCGGATGTCGGCGGACATGCCGGCAGTGATGCACTGCGGCGCCCCGGGCGCAAGCCGTCAGGCGAAGCTCAGATATCAAGCGCCGGAGTCGCCGATTGCGGTCACGGCAAGGGATCGATCCCGCTCTAGAGCTGGATGGGCAGGCCGACCTCGATGATCTGCATCGGGGGGAGGCGGTAATAGTCGCGCACCGGCCGGGCGTTGCGGCTGAGCAGGGCATAGAGCCGCTTCTGCCATTCCCACATCCGCGTGTCGCCGCCGGTGATGATCATCTCGCGGTTGAAGTAGTAGGTTGCCTCGTTGAGCTTCACCGGCACCCCGGCCTCGCGGACGCGTTCCATGAGGGCGGCGACGTCGGGCGACTCCATGTACCCGTAGCGGCTGATGACGCGCCAGACGCCATTGCCGTGGCCGATTTCGCGCACCTCAAGGCGTTCCTCCTCGGGCACCGTCGGCACTTCCTCGGTGACGACGCTGAGCAGTACGACAGTCTCGTGCAGGACCTTGTTGGCCTTGACGTGATGGAGGAGGACAAGCGGCGTGCCCCGGGAGACGCCCGCCATGAACACCGCCGTGCCGCGCACGCGCACGATGCGGTCGGAGCTGGCGATGTTGCAGAGCTCGTCCTCGGTAATCTCGTTGGCGTAAATGCGACGGAAGATCTCGTCCTTGCCGAGTTTCCACGTGTGCATCATGGCAATGATGACGATCGCGATAATGACCGGGAACCAGCCACCATCCCCGAACTTGTGGAGGTTCGAGGCGAACATGGGGATATCCACGAGCAGGAACAGCCCGCACAGGGTGCCGGCGGCCAGGGCCGACCAGCGCCAGCGGTTGCGCAGCACGGCGTAGAAGGCGAGAGAGGTGACGACCATGGTGCCGGTCACGGCGATGCCGTAGGCGGAGGCGAGATGCTGGCTGGAGCCAAAGAAAAGCACGACGTAGATCGAACCAAGCGCGAGGGCGAGGTTGACCATCGGCAGGTAAATCTGGCCCGACTGGTCGGGGTTGGTGTAGTTGATCTTCAGGCGGGGAAAGTAGCCGAGTTGGATGGCCTGGCGCGTGAGGGAGAACGTGCCCGTGATCATCGCCTGGCTGGCAATGATGGCGGCAATGATGGAGAGGAAGGTGAGCAGCAGGCGGGGCAGGCCCTCCGGCACGAGCGCGAAGAACGTGTGGGTGGCGTCGCCCGGGTTGGCCAGGACGCGCGCACCCTGCCCGAAATAATTCAAAATCAGCGCGGGATAGGCGCAGAAATACCAGGCCCGGGAAATGTATTTGCGCCCGAAGTGGCCCATGTCGGCGTAGAGCGCCTCGGCGCCCGTGATAGCCAGCACCACGGAGCCGAGCAGGGCACCGGCTTGGGCCGGGTGTTCGGCCAGCAGGTGCAGACCGAGGAAAGGATTAAGCGCCGCGATGACCTCCGGCGCAGCCGCAATGTGCCACGCGCCCAGCCCGCCGATGACGAGAAACCACACCAGCATGGCGGGACCAAAGATCCGGCCGATGGTCTTGGTGCCTTTGAACTGCACGGCGAACAGCCCGGCCAGGATCACCGCCGAGATGAACGGCACGAATTTCGTGAAATCGGGATTGAAGGTATTGAGGCCCTCGACCGCACCCATCACCGAGATGGCCGGGGTGATGATGCCGTCGCCGTAGAGCAGCGCTGCGCCGAAAAGGATGATCACGGTCAAAGTCCCCATGCGCGTCTTGGCGCGATCGATGTGGCCCAGAGCGAGCAGCGCGAAAATACCACCCTCACCGCGATTGTCGGCCCGCGTGACAAAGAGCAGGTATTTGCCCATCACCACGAGAGTCATGGCCCAGAACACGAGCGAGAGCGCGCCCAGCACGCCTGTGGACCGCTCGACGGGGGGCAGGTAGTTGAGGCATTCGCGCAGGGCGTAGAGCGGACTGGTGCCGATGTCGCCAAAGACCACCCCCAGCGCGCCCATGGTCAGGCCCGCCTTGACGGCTGTGCCAGTTGGTGTCGCGTGGGTGCTCATTTGGGAAAGGGGCATTGTCGGCCCCCGGCACCGCACTCCAAGCAGATTTAGGAAAATGGCCTAAAGTAGCTTGACGCCTTTTGGTAAAAACAGGCGTTTCGGTGAAAACGGTTGCCGCTCAAGGCATTCCCGCCAGCTTGGGAGCATGGCTCTCACGTGGAAATCCGCCAAGAAATACGACGACATCCTCTACCACAAGGCCGGGGGCATCGCCCGCATCACCATCAACCGGCCGGAGAAGCGCAACGCGTTCCGCCCGCAGACTGTTTCCGAGATGCACGATGCGCTGCTCGATGCCCGCGAGGACCAGAAGATCGGCGTTGTGCTCCTCACCGGTGCCGGCCCGGCCAAGGATGGCAAATACGCCTTCTGCGCCGGCGGCGACCAGTCGGTGCGCGGCCACGGCGGCTACATTGACGGCGACGGTGTGCCGCGCCTCAACATACTCGACGTCCAGAAGCTCATCCGCTCGATGCCCAAAGTCATCATCGCGCTCGTCGCCGGCTACGCCATCGGTGGCGGCCACGTGCTCCACGTGATTTGTGATCTCACCATCGCGGCCGACAACGGCGTCTTCGGCCAGGTCGGGCCCAAGATGGGCAGCTTCGACGGCGGCTTCGGCTCCAGCTACCTTGCCCGGCTCGTCGGCCAGAAGAAAGCCCGCGAGATCTGGTTTCTCTGCCGCCACTACAACGCGGCCGAAGCGCTGGAGATGGGCCTCGTCAACAAGGTGGTCCCGATTGCGCAACTTGAGGCCGAGGGCGTTGCGTGGGCGACCGACATTCTTCAACGCAGCCCGCTCGCCATCCGCTGCCTCAAGTCAGCCTTCAACGCCGAGCTCGACGGCCAGAGCGGCATCCAGGAACTCTCCGGCAACGCCACGATGCTCTACTACATGACCGAGGAGGCGAAGGAGTTCAGCTCGGCCCAGCGGGAGAAGCGCGAGCCCAAGGCCGGGAATTTCCCGTGGCTGCCGTGAACCGCCGCTGATCAGCCGTTGGTCTTCGTGTCGCCATCCGTCGCCCAGACGACCAGCCAGCCGCTCTCCTTGTCCACGAAGACCAGGGTGGAAGCATTCGGATCACCGGCTTCCACGAAGTCGGCTCCGGCGATCATCGACGAATCGTATAGCGGAGGTGTGATCGCCAGGTCACCCAACGGAGCCGGGGCAGTAGGACGAGTGACGAAAAACGCGAAGGCAATCGCCGCCGCAGCAGCCAGCGAGGCACCGAACCAGATAATGGGCGCCAGCGGCCGTTTCCTGGCCGGTTGGTGGAGCCGGCTTTGCAGGTCCTGCCAGGCTTCATCGGCGTCAGGCGCCGTGATGGCGCTGGCGGCGGTCTTGTACGAGTCGAGCGCGGTAGCGAGGCTGGTGCGAAACTGTTGGCAGGCAGGGCAGGCGGCGACATGGTCCGAGAGGGCGGCGAGCTGAGCTTTGGTCAGCCCGCCGTCCCGTTCGGCCAGAATCAGGGATTCGCTGTCGCGGCAGTTCATGGACGGGTGGAGTCAGGGTTCACCGGCGATGATCGTGGCGGTCGCTGCTGTAGCCGTAGCCGCGGCCGCTTTCGCGGTCGTTGCGATCATACCGGTCGTCCCGGCGGTCATCGTGACGATCATACCAATCATGCCGGTCGTAACGCTCGTAGGCAACCCAGACGTGGTCGTTACGGCATTCGTAGTGACCCAGGACATACCGACGGTAATCGTGGCCGTGATGGGTGCGCTCGACAATCCAGTAGCCGGGCACCCACACGCGCACCTCGACGGACTTCCAATAGCCGGAGTTGCCACGGTCGTCACCGCGGTTACCAAAATCGTCGCTGCGGTCGTTGACGATGACGGTCCGGGTGTCGCTGTGATCGTTTATTGCTGAGGCGATGATGAGGCCGCCGACGATCCCACCGATCAGAGCCAGTCCCTTGTCGTGGGCGACAGCCGGCTTGGGGGTGAAGGCGAAGGCAGTGGCGGCGGCGAGCGTCAGGGCGGTGAATTTGGTATGCATGATAATATCCTCCAAAGGTTGATTTGCGGTTCTGTCCTAGGGACGTGACTCACTGCCGCTATATTCAATCTTTCACTGAGCCTATGCAGTAGCCTGTTCGGCAGAGAGTTACCGCTCAAACCTCGATCCGTGGAATCGCACTGAGCAGCGTTCGCGTATAGGGATGTTGCGGCCGTTCCATGACTTCGAGCGTGGGGCCAAGCTCGACGATCTTGCCCTGATGCATGACGGCTATGCGATCGGAGATATGTTTCACGACGGACAGATCATGGGCGATGAAGATCATGGTGAGGTTCATTTCACGCACGAGGCGCGAAAGGAGATTCAAAATCTGCGCTTGGATGGACACATCGAGGGAGGAGACCGGTTCGTCGGCGATGATGACCTTGGGTTCGAGCGCCAGCGCGCGGGCGATGGCGATGCGCTGGCGCTGGCCGCCGGAAAACTCGTGCGGATATTTATTCGCGAAGCGCGGGGCAAGTCCGACCTGCTTCATCAACTTTGTGACACGCGCGGCTACCTGGTCTTCCGGCACAATGTGATGTACGCACAGTGGCTCGGCCAGCGTGGCGAAGACCGTCAGGCGCGGATTGAGCGAGGCGAAGGGATCCTGAAACACCATTTGGAGGTCGCGCCGCACGGCCTTGAACTCGTCCGTCGAGCCCTGCGTAAGGTTCTTGCCCCCGAGGATCACGGTGCCGGTGGTGGGCGGGATCAGCTGCATGATCGTGCGGGCAAGGGTGGACTTGCCGCTGCCGGATTCGCCGACAAGCCCGAGCACTTCGCCCTGCCGCACCTCGAAGGTGACGTCGTCCACCGCTTTCACCGTGCCGGTCTGTTTTTTAAAAACGAAGCCGGATTCGAGCGGGAAGTGGGTTTTCAGTGCCTGCACCTGGATCATGGGCTGACCGGGTGCGGATTTAGTGGGTGCGGGTGAGGCGGGTTCCTCCGGGGGCAAGGTGAAGCGGGCAAGCAATTCTGCTTCGCTAATTGGCTTTGAGAGATCGGGCGGCATCCCGGGGATGGCGTAGAGTTCGCGACCCTTGGGCTGGAGGGCGGGGATGCAGCGTTGGAGTGCCTTGGTGTAGGGGTGCTGCGGGCTCTTGAACAACGTGAGGGTCTCGGCCGTCTCGACGATGCGGCCGGCATACATCACCTGTACGCGGTCGCAGAGGCCGGAGACGACGGCGAGGTCATGGGTGACGAAAATGACCGCCATGCCGGACTCGCGCTGGAGTTTTTTCAGCAGATCGAGAATCTGCGCCTGGACCGTGACGTCGAGGGCGGTGGTCGGTTCGTCGGCGATGAGGAGGTCGGGCTTGGTGATGAGCGCCATCGCGATCATGACGCGCTGCCGCATGCCACCGGAGAATTCGTGGGGATAGGCGTGGAGGCGCTGAGCCGCGTCCTGGATGCCGACGGCCTCCAGCATGGCGAGGGCCCGGGCGAGCGCGTCGGCCTTGGACAGGTTTTCGTGAATCAGCAGCGGTTCGATGAGCTGCTCGGAAATCCGCAGGTAGGGATTCAGCGAGGTCATCGGGTCCTGAAAAATCATCGCGATGCGCTTGCCGCGGATGGCGCGGAGCCGGGCTGGCGCGCAGTGGAGCAAATCACTGCCGTCGAAGAGCGCCGTGCCGCCCTCGATCCGACCCGGCGGCTGGGGAATGAGGCCAAGCAGCGCCGAGCAGGTGACGGACTTGCCCGAGCCCGACTCGCCCACGATCCCGAGGATCTCGCCCTTCTCCAAACTGAAGTTCACATCGTTCACCGCGCGATACACCCCCGCCCGGGTGTGGAAGCTGACGCTCAGGTTGGTGACTTCGAGGAGAGGCACGGTGAATCAAATAGGAGCTTGGGCGGATTTCAGCAACTCTGCGAACAGGGATTCGTAGCGGCCGATCATGCGACTGACCGAGAATCGCGCCGGCGCGTCGGCCTGACCGCGTGCGACGACCGCTTCTATCTCTGGCCCGCCGGCGAGGACCAGGCGCAGGGTTTCCGCGAGGGCGGCATCGTCGCCTTTCGGAAACATCCAGCCGTTCACGCCGGGCTGGATGATGTCCGTCACACCCGATGCCTCGCTGCCGATGGCGGCGCAGCCGGCGGACATATAGTCAATGAGCACGAGCGGCAGGCCTTCGTAGCGGGTGGACAGGACCGCGGCGCGGCAACGGTGATAAAGCGGAGCCGCATCCGCCACGCGGCCGAGAAAATCCACGCGCCCGGACAGGCCGAGAGAGGAGACGAGTTTCTCGCAGGCGCGGCGGTGCGAGGCCTTGCCGTCACCACCGAGCAACAACCGACCGATCCAGCCAGAGTCCGCGAGCCGCTTGGCTGCGCGGATGAGGGTCGGCTGGTCCTTTTGCCGGGCGAAGCGCGCGACCATGATGATGTCCTGGCTGCGCTGGGCGAAAGGCGGGGCGCCAACCGAGTAGCGGGTGGCTTCCGCACCATTGTGGATGATTTCGAGCCGCGGACTGATGAGACCAAGCGGACGGATGTGATCGGCGACACCCTGCGATACGCAGACCGTCGCGGTGGTGCGCGGACCGAGCGGCAGAGCGGACCAGCGGCGCCAGAAGGCGTAGCGTTCGCAGTTCTGCTCAATGTGCAGCACGACCGGCACGTTTGCGGCAAAGGCGGCTTGCCGGCCCCAGATGTGCTCACTGAAACCATGGGCGGCGAAGATCTGCGGCTGAAAATCCGCAATGAGGGCGCCGAGCTGGCGGCGCGTGGTCCACTTGGGCCAGTCGTCCACCCAGGCCGTGCGCAGGCCGGTTGCGTCGATCTGGGCCTGCATCGTCGCGGGCAGGGCAACCTTCTTCCGGCGCATGACGAGCAACGGCTCGTATTGACCGCTGCGCAGGTGGCCGCAGGCGAGTTCCAAGGCAACCTTGGTGGCGCCGGAGCCGCCGCCGGTGACAAAGTGAATGACGCGGGGCTTGGCACTCATGACTTGGGTAAAAAGGCGTCGAGGGCGGTCTGAGCCTCGGCGACTGTGAGCCGCAGCAGTGGCCGCGGACCGGACACATCAGCCGGGCGGAGGACGGTATGCTTGGTGTCCCACGGGTGCCAGCGCCACGGTTCGAGCGGGCCGTAGAGTCCGACGACGGGGACATGGAACGACGCGGCGATGTGGATGAAACCGGTGTCGATGCCGAAGCACAGGGCCATGCGGCGCATCAACGAGCCGGACTCACGGATACCAAGTTTGGCGCTCCAATCGTGGCAGTGACTACGCAGGTCGGCGGGCACGACGGCGAGGATCTGGGCGTAGTAGCCGGTGTTGCCGGGTGAGTCGCAGAAATGAATCTCGCTGTTCCGGTCGCGCACCAGCCCGGTGATGATCTCGGCGAAACGTTCCGGCGCCCAGTCTTTCAGGTCAAAGACCGATTTGGCGCAGATGAAGATGCGGGTGCGGCCCGTGGCTGGTAACCCGGCATCCACGCGCGTGTCAGTCGCGGCGTCGGTCCAGTTTTCATTGCGGGTGTCGGTGACCGGAATGCCGTCGGCACGGAGAACATCGAGAAAGCACTCGACCTCGTGCTTGTCGGAGTAGGGCGTGCTGCGCTGGAGCAGCCAGTTGCGGCCCTCGGTGGAGAAGCCCACGCGGTGCGGGATGCCGGCGAGCAAGGGCAGGATGGCGCTGGAGAACGAGCGGCGCAGGATGTAGCAGCGGTCGTAACGGCGGGCGCGAAGAAATCTGGCGGCGCCCAGCAGGCCGGTGGGGAAGGGGGCGGTGCGCTTGCGTTCGCCTTTCAGTCGCGGGCCGTAGTAGAGCAAGTCGTTCTTGTAGGGACAATGGGCGAGGGTGTCACCGGAGACCGGCTCGGCCAGCACGTCGATGACCGCATTCGGAAACGCGTGGCGCAAATTCCGCAGCGCGGGGATGGCGAGGATCGTGTCGCCGATGAAGCGGTAGCGGATCACCAGGATGCGGAGCGGGCGCTGGTCGGGCCACGGCATGGTCAATAGGCCTCGGGGTAACCCTCGCCGCGGGCCTTGAAGCGTTTGTGCACCCAGAAGTATTGTTCGGGCGCGAGCCGGATGTTGTCCTCGATGAGCCGGTTGATGCGCACGGCGTCGGCCGACAGGTCCGCGGTGGGATAGTTTTCCAACGGCGGATGGATGCTCAGGGTGTAGGAGCCGTCGGGTTCACGCCGGGCGAAGTAAGGGACGACAGCCGCTCCGGTCATCTTGGCGATCTTGCTGGTGGCAGTGTTGGTGATGGCGGGTACGCCGAAGAAAGGGAGAATCTCGGAGCCCGGCGAGCGCTTGCCCTGATCGGGGGCATACCAGATCGCGTAGCCGGCACGCAGCGCGCGGATGAGGCCTTTCAAGTCATCGAAATGAATGGCAATGGATGCGACCCGTTCGCGGTGGTGCCGCATGGGCAGGGCGGCGACAGGATTGTTGGG
>JAYTUA010000253.1:0-3398 GCA_043745015.1 Opitutaceae bacterium
GCTGCCGTCCACGACGTGCGCGATGGTCGAGCCGGGACCGTTGGCGTAAGTTTCGGCATCGAGCACTTCCTTCCACAGCGGGGCGAGGTAGGCGAGTTGGACGGACTGGCCGAGATATTCCTGGGTGATCTGCAATTCGAGGGCGAGGCGGGTCTTCGGCATGTGGGCGAAGAGCGGGGAGAATGGTTCGCGCGGCATGAAGTCGAGCGGGCCGTTTTTGATCTGGACGACAACGTTCTGGCGGAACTGGCCGTCGAGCGGGGCAAACTCGGTCTGGGCCTGCTTCACGCGGTCGTCGTTGTTGTCCGGGGAATAGACAAAGGCGCGCCACATCACGATGCCGCCGTAAGGGGCGAGGGCATCGGCAAACATGTTGGCTCCGTCGGCGTGGGTGCGCTTGTAGTCCTGCGGTCCGGGCTGGCCCTCGGAGTTGGCCTTGACGAGGAAGCCGCCGAAGTCGGGGATGGCGCGGTAGATTTCATCAATCCGGGCTTTCCACCAGCCGGCGACCGCGGGATCGAGCGGGTCGGCGGTCTTGAGTCCGCCAGTCTCGATGGGCGCGCTGAAACGCGCCGAGAGATAGACACGGATGCCGTAGGGCCGGAACTCGGCGGCGAGGGTCGCGACCTTGGCGAGGAACGGTGCGGTGAGAATCTGGGCGTCGGCGTTGACGTTGGTCAGCACGGTGCCGTTGATGCCGATCGAGGCGCAGGCGCGGGCGTAATCGCGGTAACGGGGATTGCGAATCTCGGGCAGGTAGAACCACTCCCAGAGCGAGAACCCGGCGTAACCGCGCTCAGCGGAGCGATTGAGGCTGTCCCAGTGGTTAAGCAGGCGACGCTCGATTTTCGGGGCGCTGACGAGATTGAGATTCTCGATGGGCAGGCCGGTCTGGAGGTGGCGCAGCAGGGCGAAGACACCGTAGAGCTGGCCGATCTCGCGGTTGGCGACGATCAGGATGCGGTGGCCACCAGCCACGGCGACCCGGCGGACGATGTAGCCTTCTTCGCTGGCCGCGCGCAGATCGGTCTCGGTGACGAGGGTGGCGATCTCGGGCTGGCGGGGTGTGCCGATAACGAGGGCGTTGTCGCGGGTGGCCTTGGTGACCACGGGCACCTCGGCACCCAGCAGGCCGCGGAGTCCGAGGGCAAGCTCGTCGCGGGCCGAGGCGATGATCGGGCGCGGATTCTCGGGCACGACAATCTCGGAGACGGCGGAGGCGTAGGCACGACGCAGGGTCTCGTCGGCCACGAGGTCGTAGCGGAGCCACAGGCGGTAACCGTCTTCCGCGGAAAGAGTGAGGGTGAGAGTGAAGGTGAGAAAACAGAGGCGGAAGAAACGCATGGCGAGAGGGGGTCAACGTTGGGGACCGTAGATGCGGAAATTCCCGCTCACTTCGAGCAGGGCGATCATGGTGAGCAGTCCGTCGTAATAGCGGGTGCGGCCTTTCGGCATGGGCATATCCCATAGCCGTTGCACCCACGGCTGGCCAATCTCGCGATCAGCGGCGAGGGCGGCCGTGGCGGCCATGGCGACGAGGCCGGGGGTGTTGACGTTGGCCGATACGGGGGTGCCGTCGATCTTGAAGCGGTCGGGGACTTTCTCCCCGTGCGAGGCGAGAAATGTCAGGACGCGGTTGGATTGCTCTACCTGCCAAGAATCCGCGGCCCACCACGACCAGTCGAGGGCGGGGTTGGAGAGTGTGCGCCAGGCGTCGTAACGAAAATCCTCGTGGCCAAAGCGGGCATAGGGGGTGCCGTCGAAATTCGAATAGTCCGGCATCAGGCCGGTCTTGGGGTGCGCGGCTTTCTTGAATATTTCCCGGCTGGTCCGGGTGACCTCGGCGAGGAAGGCCCGGTCGGCGGGATCGGCAGCCCACCGGGACCAGAGCCCGGTGTAGGCCGGCAGATGGTAGGACGGGTCGCTGAACAGACTGCCGGGAGGATGGGGGGTGAAAACGATCTGTTTCGTCTCGCGGTCGAACATGTCGGTGATGCGGTCGCGGCCGGTCTCCTCGTGCTTGTGCAGCATGGTGTGGAGCAGGGCCTGCGCCTCGGCGGAATAGTTGAAAATACCTTCCCCGTCGCCCCAGCGGTGGGCGGCGAAGAACAGCGCCATGACAAACCATTCCTCGCCGTCGGGCGCCGGGCCCGGGCCGAGGTGGCGGCCGTCGAAACCCGCGTGCCACGCGAAGTAGCCGCGCAGCGGGCCGGCATCGTAATACATGTAGTGCTTCGCGAACTTCCAGATCCGGTTGAACTCCTGCTGGCGGTCCAGCTGCACGGTGATCATCATGCCGTAGGAGAGGCCCTCGGTGCGGACGTCGTTGTTGGCGATATCGGGAACGTAGGCCATGTCGCCGGCCACCGGGTAGAACAGCCGTTCGGAATCGAGGTCGCCTTCGAACAACTGCCGCCACGCGGACTGGAGGCGGGCGTCAATCTCGGGGTCGGTCTTGCCGAGGTATTCCTTGAAAAGGTTGCGGTAGTGGCCGGTGGCGAAAGCGCCGGCGGGGGCAACGGGCTCGGTTGCGCCTCTGCCCAGCGACTGGGCCAAGGCGAACAGGAGCAGAAAACGGGAAAGGAGTTTCATTTTTGCGGAGGCGCGTAAACTTGGAAGCGGCCGCCGGCTTGGAGCAGGCCGAGGTAGTAGAGGAGTCCGTTGTAGTAACGCCATTTTCCGGAGGGGATGGGGGCGTCCCAAAGTTGCTGGACGAAGGGCCGGGTGAGTTCGGGATCGGCGGCGTGGCCGGCGACGGCGGCCATGGCGATCAGGCCGAGGGAAGTGTCGGCCGAGAGTGGTTTGCCCTCGAGGGTGAACTGGTTGGGAATGGCGGGGCCGTGGTCGGCGAGGAAACGCAGCACGCGGTTGCTTTGCTCCACCTGCCACGGATCAGCGCGCCACCACGCGTAGTCGAGGCCGACATTCGCCAGCGTGCGCCAGGCATCGTAGCGAAAATCACCCTTATCCTGGCTGAAGGCCCGATGGGGCCGTCCGTCGAAATACGCGTAGTCGGGCATGAGGCCGGTCGCGGGATGGGCCGCCCGGTGAAAGAACGCCCGGCTCACGTCGGCCGCTTCGGACCAGAAGCTGCGGTCACTGGCGTTGTCGGACCAGCGGGCCCACAGTTCGTAGAACGCGGGCAGGTGGTAGGAGGGGTCGGTGAAACGGCCGGCGGATTGATTGGGGGCGAAGACCACCTGCCGTTGCTCACGGTTGAAAATGGAAGTGACCTCGGCGGTGCCATCCTTGTGGAGCATGTCGCGGAGCAACGTCTGGGCCTCGGCCCCGTAGTTGAAAATGCCTTTGCCATCACCCCAGCGGTGGGAGGCGAAAAACAGCGCCAGGGCAAACCACTCCTCGCCATCGCTGGCCGAGCCGGGGTCCATCTGCGTGCC
>JAYTUA010000254.1:0-13374 GCA_043745015.1 Opitutaceae bacterium
GATCGGCGGCGAACGCACGCCGGATGGGGAGAAAGCCATGGCCACCCTCGCCGGGGTCTATGCGCGCTGGGTGCCGCGCGACCGCATCATCACGACCAATCTTTGGTCGTCGGAACTATCGAAGCTCGTGGCCAACGCCTTTCTCGCCCAGCGCATCTCCTCCATCAACTCGATCTCCGCTTTGTGCGAAGCGACCGGCGCCGACATTGACGAGGTGGCCAACGCCATCGGCAAGGACAGCCGCATCGGTCCGAAATTCCTGAAAAGCTCCGTCGGCTTCGGTGGCTCGTGCTTCCAGAAGGACATTCTCAACCTCACCTACCTGTGCGAAAGCTTCGGCCTGCCCGAGGTCGCCGCCTACTGGAACAGTGTCGTCAGCATCAACGACTGGCAGAAGCACCGCTTCGTGGCGCGCATTGGGCGCGAACTTTTCAACACGGTGGCGGACAAGAAAATCGCCGTCCTCGGTTTCGCCTTCAAGAAGGATACCAACGACACGCGTGAATCCGCCGCCATCAATGTCGTGCGCGACCTCCTGGCCGAGCACGCCAAGGTCAGCGTCTATGACCCCAAGGTGCCGGCGGACGAGATCAAGGCCGACACGCTCGGCAAGGGCGTGGACAATCCCCGCCTGACCATTGCCAAGGATGCCTATGAGGCCTGCGCGGGTGCGCATGCCATCGCCATCGTGACCGAGTGGGACGAGTTCAAGACGCTCGACTACGCCAAGATCTACGCGGCCATGCCCAAACCCGCCTTCCTCTTCGACGGCCGAAACATTGTTGATCTGGCCGCGCTCCGCAAGATCGGCTTCTGCGCCGCCGGCATCGGCAAGCCGGCGTGATCCGGCCTTGTAGGTCGGGGTTTATCCCCGACATGGAACGTTCCTGTCGGGCGTAAAGCCCGACCTACAGCAAACCGACTCCTGCTCCTTACACCCCGCTGGCGTTGCGGTAGTGGCGCGGCACGCGTTTCGTGACGGAGCAGAGCGTCTCCCACGGGATTGTGTCCGCCCAGTCGCTGAACTCGGTGAGGGATATTTCCGCGCCGCCCTGGCGGCCGACCAGCACGGCCGTATCGCCGCAGGCGACCGCTCCGGTCACATCGGTGACATCAACTATCGTCTGATCCATCGTGATCCGGCCCAGCACGGGGCAGCGCCGGCCGTTGAGGAGCACGAAGGCCCGGCTGCTGCTGGTGCGCGCGAGGCCGTCACCATAGCCGGCCGTAAGCACGGCCACGCGGGTGTCGCGTTTCAATTTGATCGTCCGGCCGTAACTGACGCCGGTGCCGGCGGGCAGTTGTTTCACCAAGCCAACGCGGGTGTGGAAACTGAACACCGGCTCGGCCTTGACCCGGGCGAGCATCGAGTGCGGGTGGGGGAGAATGCCGAACTGGAGCAGCCCGACGCGCACGGCGTTGAACACGCTCTCGCCCGGCGTGGTCTCGAGTCCGGCGCTGTTGTCGGCGTGGATGAAAAGACCGGCCGCGTTGAAACCGGGGAAGCCGGCGAGCGCGGCGAGAAACAACCGGCGTTGCTCCGCCGTGAACACCGGGTCTTCGTCGGCGCTGGAGAAGTGGGTGAATACGCCCGCCAACCGCAGCCCGCTGGCGGCCTTGATGGCTGAGTAAACTTCCCGGGCCTCAGTATGCCACACGCCGAGGCGGCCCATGCCGGTGTCGATCTTCAGGTGAACCGCGACAGGGTGGCCGGCAGCGCGGCCGATGGCGTCGAAGCGCCGGACCTCGTCAAGGGAGGATACGGTCGCGGCGAGATCGAACTCGGCGAGGTAGCGGTCCTCGTCGGGCAGCACGGGACTGAGCAGCAGGACCGGCCAGTCCGCGCTGAGTTCGCGAATGGTCATCGCCTCGGCGATATTGGCGACGCCGAACAAATCGGCCCCGGCCTGCATGAGGCGCGCGGCGACCTGTGGCAACCCGTGGCCGTAGGCGTCGGCCTTGACCACGGCCACGTACTTGATGTGCGGGGGCAGGGTGGCGCGGATGAGCTTCAGGTTGCGCTCGAGGGCGGCGAGGTCGATCTCGACCCAGCAGCGGCGCGGGAGTTGGGCAGAGGCGGTCATCGGGAATTGGCCGTCGCCGCGCTGTGTGGCTGGGCTGACCATTTCTTGTATTCGGGCGCCTCGTGCTGGAACGCATCAGGTGAGTCAGAGGTGGTGAAATACTCGCCGTCCATCAGCGCGGGCAAAATGGTGGCGAGGTCGTAGCTGCAGTTTGCCGCCTGCCGAGGTGGCTCGGCCCAGGCACGAAAATTCTCGGGGGTGAGCAATTCTCCCGCCGGCAGTTCGTTGGCCGGCAGACGCTGGAGCGGCGGCATAGAACCGTCAGCGTGAATGATCTGGCAGTGCCAGGTCTCACGGCGAGCATCGGCGATTACCGTGAAATCGCGACCGGCCTGTTGGGTCCACGCAAAGCGGGCGGCCAGGGCGAGACTTTGATAGTGAAACACTGGCCGCGCCTTGAGCGCGAGCCAGGTGCGGACGGCCATGGCGACGGTGCGGGTGCCAAGCATCGAGCCCGGTCCTTCGCAGAAAAGAAACGCCCCGATCCCCTCAATCCCGAGACCGGCCTGCTGCAGCACGGCTTCGGTCCCCGCAAAGACGCCCCGGCCGGCCTCATCCTGCGTCGTATGCCAGAGCGCGGGTTTGCCGGTCTGGAACAGCCCCACTTGCACCCGCTGCGACGCCGCATCGAGCACTAGGATACTGCTGTGGTTGGCAAGGAGTTGGGCAAGGCGGGCCATGTCAGGTAGTAGCTTGGGCAGGTGCGCTCGAAAATCCAAGGTGGATTCCGCCCCATTTGTGTCGAAAGAGACCTTGACCGGCCCGGGCGGGACTACTTACCTCGGCCTCTTTTCCCCGAGGAAGCCCACCTGAATTTACCGCTGTGAACGTCCAAATTACCGATATCAACGAGACCCGCAAAACGCTGACCGTCACCCTCGACAAGGGTGAGGTGCAAGGCGAATACACCGTCCTCCTGGGCGAGTTTACCAAGCAGGTCAACCTGCCCGGTTTCCGTCCGGGCAAGGCCCCGGCCGCCATGGTGGCCAAGCGCTACAGCAAGGAGCTGAAGGATGAGTTCAAGAGCAAGGTCATCGGCAAGGCCTACCGCGACGGCTTGCAGCAATCGAAACTGGAAGTGCTCTCCCTCGTCGATGTGGAGGAAGGCGCGATCGAGCCCGGCCTTTCCGCGGCCATCAAACTCACCGTGGATGTGAGTCCCACCTTCAAGCTGCCTGAATACACCGGCCTGGCGCTGGAGATCCAGCCCACCGAGCCCACCGAGGAAGAGATGGACCGCGTGATCGAGGGCCTGCGGGCCGAGCGTGCCGACTTCAAGGTGGCCGAGCGCGCCGCCGCCAAGGGCGATTATGTCCGCTTCGGTTACACCGGCACGCTCGACGGCAAGTTGCTCGACGAGATTGTGGGGGACAAGAAAATCTACGCCGCCGCCCCCCAGACTTGGGAAGAGGTCGAGGGGGCCAACGAAGGCCTGCTCCCGGGCGTCTCGAAGCTCATCGCCGGTTTGAAGACCGGGGACAAAAAGTCCATCGACGTCGCCTTTCCCGCTGATTTCGCCGCGGTGCCCGCCCTGGCCGGCAAGACGGTGGCCTACGCCATTGAGGTGCAGGAAATCCGCGAGCGCGTACTGCCGCCAATGGATGAGGCGTTTTTCAAATCGCACCAGGTGGACGACCTTGCCGGCCTCAAGGCCCAGGTCCGCGCCCAGCTGACCGCGCGCAAGGACTACGCCAACCGTTCCGCCCAGCGCCGCCAGGTGACCGATGTGCTCGCGGCCGGGGCCAACTTCCCGGTGCCGGAAAGCCTGATCGCTTCCGAGCGCGACGGCATCCTCCGCCAGTTCATCGAGGAGAATCTCCGCAACGGCATCCCGCAGGACAAACTTGAGGAGAACAAGAAGGAGCTCTTCGACAGCGCCTCCAAGGCCGCGGTCAGCCGCGTGAAGGTGCAGCTCCTGCTCGCCAAGATCGCCGAGGCCGAGAAGCTCAAGGTGGACGAGAAGGACTTCAACAGCTGGCTCATGCGCGAGGCCATGCGCAGCGGCCAGCGCCCGGACAAACTCGCCAAGGATCTGGGCAAGGACCGCGACCAGGTCCGCGCCATCCAGCAGCAGCTCCTCTTCGACAAGACCCTTGATTTCCTCGTCTCCAAGGCTACCGTGAAGACGGCAACCATCAAAGCATGAGCTACTACGTTCCCATCGTCCTTGAAAATACCGGCCGCGGTGAGCGGTCCATGGATATTTACAGCCGCCTGTTGAAAGATCGCATTATTTTTATCGGCACGCCGATCGACGACGGCGTGGCCAACGTGGTCATTGCCCAGCTCCTCTACCTCCAGATGGAGGACTCGAAGAAGGACATCCACCTCTACATCAACTCCCCGGGCGGCGTGGTGACGGGCGGCATGGCCATCTACGACACGATGAATTTC
Organism: Opitutaceae bacterium; assembly: GCA_043745015.1. GTDB lineage: Bacteria > Verrucomicrobiota > Verrucomicrobiia > Opitutales > Opitutaceae > Lacunisphaera. The sequence goes on from JAYTUA010000254.1 coordinate 4,479, forward strand.
CTGCAATGCGACGTGGTCACCTATTGCATCGGCATGGCCGCCAGCATGAGCACGGTGCTCCTGGCCGGCGGCACCAAGGGCAAACGCCACGCCCTGCCCAACAGCCGCGTGATGATCCACCAGCCCTCCGGCGGCGCCGGCGGCCAGGCGGCCGATATTGCCATCCAGGCCAGGGAAATCATCCGCTGGCGCAAGACGCTCAACGAGACCATCGCCAAGCACACGGGCAAGACCGCGCTGCAGGTCGAGACTGATTCCGACCGCGACTACTACATGAGCGCCGAGGAGGCCAAGGCCTACGGTATCGTGGACCATGTGGTCTCATCCACCCGGGATCTCCAGAAATTGACTCAAAGCGCGGCCTGACCGCACTTTAGTCCGCCGTGTCACGGGACGGAAAATCCCTCGACTAAACCCGACTTGGGCCGATTATAACCCTCAATGGCTAAATCCTCGCGCATGACGCTCTGCTCGTTCTGCGGCAAATCGCAGGCCGAAGTCCGCAAGATCATTGCGGGCCCGGGCGTGTATATCTGCGATTCCTGCGTCAACGTCTGCAAGACGATCATCGACCGCGAGGGCAAGACTCCGGCCACCCCCGAGGGCAGCGCCGCCAAGCCCGCCTTCCGCCTGATCAAGCCTTCCGAGATCAAGAAGGTCCTCGACGACCACGTCATCGGCCAGGACCACGCCAAGAAGGTTCTCTCTGTCGCGGTCTACAACCACTACAAGCGCCTCAATTTCGACGCCAACCACGGCAACGCCGCCGATGCTGCCACGCTGTCCGCCGAATTCAGCGAGGTCGAGGTCGAGAAGAGCAACATCCTGCTGGTGGGGCCCACCGGCTCGGGCAAGACGCTGCTCGCCCGCAGCCTCGCCCGCATCCTCGACGTGCCCTTTGCCATTTCCGACGCCACCACGCTCACCGAGGCCGGCTACGTGGGCGAGGATGTTGAGAACGTCGTCCTGCGCCTTCTCCAGTCCGCCAACTACGACGTGAAGAAGGCCGAGTGCGGCATCATCTACATCGACGAGATCGACAAGATCCGCCGGACCACCGAAAACGTCTCCATCACCCGCGATGTCTCCGGCGAGGGCGTGCAGCAGGCGCTGCTGAAGATTCTTGAGGGCACCACCTGCAACGTTCCCCCGCAGGGCGGACGCAAGCACCCGAACCAGGAATACATCCAGGTCAACACCTCGAACATTCTCTTCATCTGTGGCGGTGCCTTCGTCGGCCTCAACGAGGTCATCAAGAAGCGCCTCGGCCAGCGCTCGCTCGGCTTCCACATCAATGCCAAGGACCACGACCTGACGCCGGACGAGATGATGCGCGGCGTGGCCCCGGAGGATCTGATCCGCTTCGGCATGATTCCCGAGTTCATCGGCCGCCTGCCCGTCGTGTCGGTGCTCGACGAGCTGAAGGTCGAGGATCTCGAGAAGGTTCTGCTCCGCACCAAGAACGCCATGGTGAAGCAGTATTCAAAACTTTTCGCCATGGACGGCGTTCAGCTCAAGTTTACGCGCGATGCCATCGTGGCGATCGCCAAGCGCGCCATCGAACTCAAGACCGGTGCCCGCGCCCTCCGCGCCATCCTCGAGAAGATCATGCTCGAGGTCATGTACGACCTGCCGCAGCGTGACGACATCTCCGAGGTCACCATCGACCAGGCCGTCGTCGAGGGCCGCAAAAAGCCGCAGCTCAAGAAGCTCGGCCGCGCCGCGTCTGATAAGAACGCGGCCTGAGGCGGGGTTATAGGGCTGTTGCCTTAGCCGGACTCATGCAGTTGAAATGGATGAAGTGTCGCACAAATCATTGTCCAGCAACGTCAGTTCCCGAGATTCCTCATCTGCAATGCAGTTAACTTTTCAGTCTGATCACCGTCCTCTGAGATCGACTTCAACTGCATGAGTCCGGCTTAGGGTAGGGCGCTCTCTCCGAGAGCGCCGCGGCGCGGTAGGGGTAACGCGCCCTACCAACTTACCAGTTGAAGCTCTCGCCCTTCACAACCGACTTGGCGAACGCGGCGAAGAGTTTCACGCAGTTTTCCACGTCCTGCAGGTCCACAACCTCGCTGGGCGTGTGCATGTAGCGGAGCGGGATGGACACGAGGCCGCAGGCCACGCCGCCGCGGGCCATCTGGATGGCGCGGGCGTCGGTGCCCGTGGGACGGGGGTCGGCCTCGATCTGGTAGGGAATCTTGAGCTTCTTCGCGACGGCCACGAGCCGGTCGAACACCTTCGGGTTGATGTTCGGGCCGCGACAGATGATCGGGCCGCCGCCGAGCTTCGTCTCGCCGAACTTGCGCTGGTCGCAATCGGGATGATCGGTGGCATGGCCGACATCCACGATCAGGGCGACATGTGGGTCCACGGCGAAGGCCGAAGTCTGCGCGCCGCGCGTGCCGATCTCCTCCTGCGTGGTGGCCACCGAGACGACCTTGGCGTTGAGCTTCGCCTTCTCCTTGGCCAACCGGATGAGTGCCTCGCCGACGATGTAGGCCCCGACCTTGTTGTCGAAGGCGCGGGCGGTGCCGATGCTGCCGTGGATCAGCTCGAATTCGTGGTCGTAGGTCGCCACGTCGCCGATGGCCACGCGCTTGAGGGCCTCAGCCTTGGTCTTGGCGCCGATGTCGATCCAGATCTCGTGGATCTCGGGCACCTTCTTGCGGTCGGCCTCGTCCATCAGGTGGACGGCGCGCTTGCCGGTCACGCCTTTCACCAGGCCGTGCGAGGTCTGGAGGATCACGCGGCGGCCCGAGATGATGCTGCGGTCGTGGCCACCGATGGTGTCGAAGTAGAGATAGCCGTCCTTGTTGACGAAGGTGATGATGAGGCCGAGCTCATCCATGTGGCCCGCCATCATCAGGGTGGGGCCGCCCTTGAGATTGAGCGAGGCGAGGCGGTTGCCGAGGGCGTCGTTCGCGTAGGCGTCGGCGTGCGGCTTGACGTGGGCGTCATAGACGGCCTGGGCCTGCGCCTCGGCGCCGGAGGGCGACTTGGCCTTGAGCAACTCGGTCAGGAAAACGGGAGCTTGGTAGTCGGACATGGCAGGTTTCTAGAGACCGGGTGACAGGGCGCAAGCCTCCGGCTCGATGGTTTGGGTGTAGGAGGGGCTTTATGCCCCGACAAAAAACCCGCGCCGCGTTCGGGCTGTCGGGGCGTAATGCCCCTCCCACATTCGGATCAGGAGAGACGTGCCCGTTGATGCCCTTACAGCACAGTCTGGAGCAGGCCCCAGATGCCGACGGTGAGGGCGGCGAGCGAGTCACCGGCGATCAAGCCGCCACCGACGAGTGACATGGTGCTCATGTCGGAGGGCAGGGCCGTTTCCCCGGGCGCGGGTTTGTGGCGCGCCGCCCAGGCCGTGAAGAGCGACCCGAAAATGCCGCCGCCCGCCCACCACAGTACCGTCGGCAGCTCCACGAAGCCGCCGAAAGACGAGGCGTAAGGGCTCGTGAGGATGAAGGCGTCGAGGATGAAGTCGGTCACGCGGCCAGTCGGGGAATTGGCGACGAAGGCCTTGTAGCCGGCGGTGCGCTTGAGGAGTTTGCGAGTCACCTCGATGGCGAGGCCGAGGCCGATGCCGAGCCAGAGCGCCTTGAGCACATGCGGCTGGGCGGTGGTGATGCCCTTGAGCGCGCCGACAAACTTGTAGGTCATGGCCGACTGCCACTGCTGTGCGCCCGCGAGATGCGGGTTGCTGAACTGGTCGGCCTGCAAAATCGGGTAGGCCGCCATGAAGACCTTGGCGAGCACGACGGTCAGCACGGCCCCGCAGGCGATGCCGATCACCTGATAGCGAAACTGATTCACGCGGTTGGTGCCCAGCCGCCAGCCGGTCGAGCGATCCTGCTGCATGTCGCAGCCCACACTGCAGGAAATGAGCAAAATAGAGGAGCACATCAGGCCCACGCCGGGATCCTTCAGGCCCAGGGCGGCCATGATGAAGACCGCCATCACGAACGCGCTGGAAATGGGATTCCAGTCCGAGATGCCCAGCGAAATGCCGTTAATCAGCACGAACAGGAAGCAAAGGCCCAGCGCCACCACGAGGAAGAAGACCGGTTGTTGCAGCAGCTGGCTGCCGACGATGGCGGTGCCCGCGCCCCAGGCCGCGATCCAGAGGAGCAGGCGCACCATATTGACCCGCTTCCAGTCGGGTGCTTCGACGGCCGCCCCCTGCCGCGTGCGAAAACGCTTCGCTGCCTCGATGAGGATGAGGGTGATGTCGAACGCTGCTGCCCCCAGGATGGTGCCGAGCGAAATGATGAAACCGATCTTGCGGTAGGGCTGGTCGGCGCCCAGCCAGCCGATCTCCACGAGGTGGGGTTTGACCCCCACGCCGATCAGGGCCACGACCAGCGCGGGCAAGGCGATGCGCGCCCCGACGATGAAACCGGCGCCCACCGTCGAGGAGGAGACACCGATGGCCCCAAGGGCGGCGACTTTAAGCGAGGCGAAGCCGACGCCATAGCCCGCGACGATGCCGCCGCCGAGTTTGGCCACCGACTGGCGCAGCAGGGTCGGATCGGTCAGGGCCCGGAGGATGTTGGCCACGGCGTAGCCCGACGGAAAGCTGAGCTGCATCCGGTCCACCAGCACCGGGGTGTAAAGCATGCCCACCCCGACGCCGAACATGCCGATGCAGGTCAGGAAGAGGACCAGCTTCCAGGCGGGCGGGACGGGCAGGCCGAGCCAGACCATCGCCTGGATGAGCACCGCCATGGCGCACATGCCGGCGACGGAGGCGGCCATGGTCTGCATGTAGTTTGCCCCGTGCTTGCCCTCAGGGCCGTAGGGCAGGGTGACAATGCTGCCGAGGATGCCGGCCAGCACCTGGCCACCGATGAAGAACCCGATGGAGAAATTCATGAACGCCGCCGAGATGCCGCCGAGCGGACCGAGGATGGTGATGGCCACCACGGACAGCATCACGTGGTAGGCGGGGGAACCGAGGGGGGGCAGGAAGCGCTTCAGGCCGGTTTGGTCAGGCATGCGGGAGGGTGATGATTCAAGCAACGACTGGCCCGACGATGCGGATTATGACACAGCCGCCAACCCCTAAATCATGGCGGGTGGATTCCCCGGCAGACAGGACCATATTTCTGACGATGATCGCTGCGACGTTGCTGAATCTCTGTAGGTCGGGGTTTATCCCCGACAGATTGCGGGGTGTGTCGGGCATAAAGCCCGACCTACATCAAACTGACCCACTACCAGATTGCGCGTCGGTGTCCGGCGGCAGATGGCGAGCAGTCCCCGGGAAAGGATCTCAGCCTCAGTGTTTTTCCGCCAGCCAGACGGCCCCGGTCAGGAGCACCAGACTGGTGACAAGGCGGGGCAGATTGGCCGTCTCACCGAAAAAAGTCAGGGAGCAGAGGACGGCGAGCGGAATCTTCGTGTTGTTCATCACGGCCAGGGCGCCGGCGCTGACCAGGGTGGCCCCCACATTCCAGTAATAGAATCCCACGCCCGAGGCCAAAATGCCCAGGTAGAGCAGGGTGAAAACCTGTGAGCCGGTGACGGTGACGGAAACATCCCGCATCAGCATGATCGCCAGGGTGACGGCGCACCCGCCGGCGTAGAGCACGGCAAAAATCTCGCGGTCCTTCAGCATGGGCTGCTTTTCACGCAGGCGCCTGTAGGCGACCTGGCCGAGGGCAAACGCCAGGTTGGAGAGTTGCACGAGGGCGAGGCCGCGGAGCGTGGGCTGCAGTTCCTGGCCCTGAAAAACGACGAGGGCGGTGCCGCCGACGGCGATGAGGGCGGCGGCAAATGCGCGGACACGAAACTTGCGATCCAGGGCGTCGGCGAGCAGGGTGACAAAGATCGGCGTGGTGAGCGTGAAGAGCGCGACCTCGTGGGCCTGCAGGTGCTTAAAGCTCTCGTTGTAGGCCAGATACATCAGCCCGAATTGCACCGCCCCGATCACGAAGAGCAGCAGTGACGTCCGTATGCCGAGCAGGCGGGTGCGGATGAAGGGAAGAAACACCAGCAGGGCCAGCGCCAACCGGACGGTGGAGATGAACGCACTGTCGAGACCGGCGAGGCGACCCTTGATCAGCCCGAAGGAAAACGCCCAAAGCAGGGAGACAATTATGAGGTAAAGCATGGATGGAAAGCGGCCCGCCGTCTGCTGGCAGTGAACACGGTCCGAGGTGAAAAGCTGCAACAAAGTGCGGCCCTAAGCGCAAAATAATTGCTGGAGTTTTCCATTACACGCGGAAGATCGCGCCGAGCTTTTTGCCGAGAAGAATGGTCATGCCGGCGATGGTGATGCCGAGGAAAGCCATGGCCCAGACCCCGAGCGCCGAGGCGATGAACATGCCGTCACCGAGCAGCTGGAAGAGTTCGTAGATCGCCTTGGTGATCGGATAATAGGCCTGCTTCTGTGCGAGGATGAGCGAGTCGGACACCTCGAGCATGGCGAAGGCGAAGGCCAGCAGGCCGCCGGCGATGAGGTTGGCCATGATGAGCGGGAGCGTGACCTTGAACACCGCCTTGAGCGGCGGGCAGCCGAGGTTCTGGGCGGCTTCCTCGAGGGTTTCGCTCGTCTGCTGAAAGCCGGCGGCGGCGGAACGCACGACATAGGGCAGCCGGCGGATGGAGTAGGCGATGATGAGGAGGATGGTGGGATTGGCGACGGGGTTGAGGAAGGAGAAGAACTTCCCGTCCTGACTCATGGCGAGGTAGCCGAAGGCCAGCACCAGGCCCGGCACCGCGAGCGGCAGCATCGCAAGGAAGTCGAGGATCTGGCGGCCGCGGACCTTGGAGCGCACGATGACGTAGGCGAGCGCGACCCCGAGCACGAGGTCGATGACCGTGGAGATGCTCGCGTATTTGAGGCTGTTGGCGATGGCCGGGACGGTGAGATCGTGGCCGAGGGCGAGGCGGAAGTTCTCCAGGTTGAGATTGCGCGGGAGGACCGTGGCATACCAGTCGTTGGAAAAAGCCACGAGCACGACCCCGAGGTGCGGGAGGATGGCCACGAACGTCACCCCCGCGAACAGGGCCGTGCAGAACCACGCGCGCGCCGGCGGCAGCGCCTGCGGCCCGCCGGAGGAGGTGGCTTTGGCCATCATGGCGTAGCTGTCGCGACCGAACAGGCCCTTGCCCAGCGCGTAGAACAGCACGGAGCTGACCAGCATGACGGCGACGAGGGCGTAGGGGAACGGATTGCCGCCAATGTCCTTCAGTCCGTAGAAAATCTGCACCGAGGTGACGCGGGCGTAGTCGAAGATCAGCGCCACGCCGAGGTCGGTGAAGGCCCAGATAAAGACAATGGTGCCGCCGGCGAAGAGGCCGGACTTGATGAGGGGCAGGGTGATCTTGACGAATTTGCGCAGGCCGGTGCAGCCGAGGTTTTCCGCGGCCTCCTCCATGGCGGGGTCGATGTTGGCGAGGGCCGCGACGGCATTGAGGTAGATGATGGGGTAGAGGCTGAAGGCGTTGACGAGCGCGATGCCGAGAAACTGGTTGGCGCCGAGCCAGTCGAAGGTCCAGCCCGCGGGCTGCAGGCCGAGGTGGATGATGAGGGAGTTGAGCGCGCCGTATTGCCCGAGGATCTGCTTGATGCCGATGGCGCCGACGAAGGGCGGCAGGATCATCGGTACGAGGATGAAGGAGCCGAGGAAGCCCTTGAGCGGAAACAGAAACCGGTCCGACACGAACGCCAGCGGCAGGGCGATCAGCAGGGCGAACGTGGTGGTGGTCAGCGCCAGCAGGAAGGAATTGGCCAGGCCGCCGAGGTAGATCGGGTCGGTCAGCAGGTTGGCGAGGTAGGCAAAGGTCAGGTTGCCATCGGCGTCAATAAACCCGCCCTTCAGGATCTGGAGGATCGGCCAGAGGAAAAACGCGCAGAAGAAGACCAGCGTAAGGGCGAAAACCGAGCGCGCGAAGTTCTGCGACATGCACCCGAGGAGATGCACCGGCCGGCGGTCGGAGACAAGAGCGAAGGCGGCGGAGGGCCCGGGGCAGGAAATGGCAATCTTGTGATTGCCAGCTGTGGGGTTGGGACGTTTGGTGGCGCGGTGAAATTCCATTCCATACTGACGGGCCTGATCCTGCTGCTGGCCGCCGTTTCCAGCCAAGGGCAGATCACCGAGTGGCCCACGACGGTCAAGCCGGGCCGGTTTCTGCTCGAGATGGATGCGCTGTCACTGTCGATCGATAAGGAACCGGGCTTTAAATACACGGCGCTCGGGGTGGCCTCGACTTTTCTGACCACCGGACTGACGGAAAATTGGGACATCCAGGTTGGGGCGGAGTTGTATTTCAGCCAGAAGATCGAGCTCAGCGGCTTTACCGAGCGCCACAGCGGCATCGGTGACATGTATGTGCGCACGAAGTGGCGCTTCTACAACGAGGGCGGGTCCGCCGTGGCCATCATGCCCTACGTCAAACTCCCGACCAAATCCGACGGGCGGGGGAACGACTCCATGGAAGGCGGCGTGATCGTGCCCTGGGCCACCGTACTGCCGGGCGACGTGAATGTCCGGGCCATGGCCGAACTAGATTTCCGCCGCAACGATGCCGACAATGGCTACGACACCTACTGGTATGTGTCGGCCGCGGCCAGTCGCCAGCTGACCAAGGCGATTGGTCTCTACGGTGAGGCGACCTTCGGTAAGTCCTCGGGTAGCGGCAAGACTGATGGCCGGATGGGCGGGGGAGTGACCCTGCATGTCTCGGAGGATATCTGGTGGGACTACGCCATGTACAAGGGTATCTCCAAGGGCGCGGCCGACTGGCAGCATGTGCTGCGGTTGAATTGGGGATTCTAGCATTACCAGTATAGGAGCCTCTGAAAAACTCACCGATCAACCCGGCGGGTGAGCCTACGAGGATTTTTTTGCGCCGTACGGATGATGGGGTGAGGGGAAAGAAGCATGGC
>JAYTUA010000255.1:0-3392 GCA_043745015.1 Opitutaceae bacterium
CGCGCGTGCATGCTGCCCAACGGCAGGGAATACGACCGGGCCTTGCGGCAGCTCGTCTTCGCGGGGCTCGCGGGCGAGCAGATTTCCGCCTTGGTGCTGCAAGGGGCGCAGCGGGACAATCGGGAACTGGTGGAGGCGGCGACGGCTACCTTTGGCGTCGATCCGCGCCCGGTTTTCAGCTGGGGAAAGGTCGCAGTCTATCTGCGGGGAGAAAACCGCCCGTTCGCCATCCAGAAGATTGCGGAGATGCGCCTGCCCGGGGTGCAGATTACCTCCGAATCGGCCATTGACCAGGGGAGCCTGCTGAAACGGGAGGCGAGTGTCGCCGCGCTGCCGCCGCTCATGCGCGAGGCGTTCGCCCGAATGTCGCCCCAGCCCGTCCGGTTTTATTCCCAGTTTGGGGCCGGCACCGTGGTCACGCCGGCCGGGGTGATGTTCAACGCCCATCCGGACACCCGGCTGTGGTTCGACCTGCCTCGCGGTGCCAGCACCGTCCGGGTGGAGTGCTACGTCACGGCGGAGGCTTATCTGGAAACCTTGGCGGCCAACGAGCAAACGGATGGAGTCAGCGTTTCCCTCCAGCTGCAGCAGCCGGATGGCTCGCGGCAAACGCTGGCCACGCGCTTGGTGGAGCCCGCCACCCGGCCCGCCGATCGCGGACTGGTCCTGCTCGAGTATGCGGGAAACATTCCCGCGGGATCCACGGTGGTGCTTGAGGTCCTGCCCGGCCCGCACGGCAACTACACCCGCGACTGGGCGTCACTCGGGCAGGTTCAGATCAGGTAGCCGGGTCTGCCCGGCGCCGTCCATTTGTACTCGGACCGGCGATGAGCTAAACCCGGGTGAACAACTCCCCGATCCAGCGCTTGTGCGGACCCGAGAGGGTGAGGCGGTCGAGCTGTTTGAGCGGCACCCATTCGAGGGAGTTGGTGGCGGCGATTCGCTTTCGCAGGGAAGAAGTGAGCTTCACGGCGTGGATCATCTCGGTGATCTGAAAGCGGGTGATGGCGCGGCGCTTGGTGGCGAGGAGGGACTTGGCTGATGGCTTCACGCCAAGATCGGACGCTTCGGGCAGTTCATGGAGTCCGGCGAGGCGCTTCGCCTTGGCGTGGCCGCGGCGGAGGAGCAGGCGGCCTCGATCAAGGCAGAATGTTCGTATTACGAACATACGCTCAAAGCGTTTGGGTTTAAGGCGTGGGAGTTTCTCGGGTGTGCCGGCGCGCCGGGCGGCGCAGAATTCCGCGACGGGGCAAGTGAGGCACAGCGGTTTCTGGCGGAAGCAGACCGTCGCACCGAGTTCCATCATCGCCTGGTTGTGTTCGCCCGGGTCGCTGCCGGTGATGAGGGCACCGGCGAGCGGGGTGAAATGCTTCACGGCTTCGGTGCCGTCGCGGAACTGGCGGGAGTCATTCGTGAGCCGGGCGAGAATGCGGACGACGTTGCCGTCCACGACGGCGGCGGGTTCGTCGAAGGAGATGCTCGTGATGGCGGCGGCGGTGTAGGGGCCGATGCCGGGCAGCTCGCGCCATTCGGCGGGGGTGCGTGGCATGGTGGGGAGCGTGACGTAAGTTTTGGCCAGCTGGTGCAGGTTGCGGGCGCGGGAGTAGTAGCCGAGGCCTTCCCAGAGTTTCATGACCGTTGCCTCGGGTGCGGCGGCGAGGGTGGCGAAGCCGGGGAGTTCACGCAGCCAGCGATTGAAGTAGGGGAGCACCGTGACGACCTGCGTCTGCTGCAGCATGAACTCGGAGACGACCGTCTTGTAGAGGGAAGGGGCCGCGCGCCAGGGCAGCGGGCGTTGGTGGACCCGGTACCAGTCGTGCAGGGCGGTCTGGAAGGCCGGGCGGTGACGAGATAACTGTTCGGATTTAACCACGAAACACACGAAACACACAAAAATGGGGAAGTGGAAGAGGTGTTTTCTCTTCGTGCTTTTTCGGGGTATTTGTGGCTAATCCTCCCCATGCCCAAACGGTTCGACGACGCTGAGGAAGAGAAACCCAAGGCGATCACCTCCTACACCATCAAGCTCGACGACGCCCAGATGGAAAAACTGCGCGTCGCCACGGCGGCGAAGCATTGGGAGCAGGTCGAGGTGCCCTATGCGCGGTTCGCCTTCAAGGGACCCAAGGTCAACGTCACCGCCTACACCAGTGGCAAGGTGGTCGTGGCCGGCAAGGACACCGAGGATTTCGTGCAGAACGTCATCGAGGCCGAGGTCACCGGCGCGCCCAAGCTCGGCTATGATGAGGTGCTCCATCCGGACTGGTATGAGCCGCACGCCGGGCTTGACGAGAGCGGCAAGGGCGACCTGTTCGGTCCGGTCGTGGCGGCGACGGTGGTCGCCGACGGCGACGCGGTGCGCGCCTGGCTCAAGGCTGGAGTGCGCGACAGCAAGACCGTCGTCGACACGCAGATTCTCAAGCTCGACGAGCTCATCCGCGCGACGCCCGGCGTCGTGGTGGAGACCTGCTACTACGGCATGACGAAATACAACGAGGTGATGGCCAAGCCGTACGCCAGCCTCAACCGGCTCCTCGCGTGGCAGCACGCCACGGCGTTGCAGGAGGCGCTCAGGAAAAAATGGGTGCCGCGCGGGCTGCTCGACCAGTTTTCCAAGGAGCCGCTCGTGCAGCGCGAATTGAAGAAGAAGGGCGTGGAGCGGTTCACCCTCGCGATGCGGACCAAGGCCGAGGAGGACCCCGTGGTCGCGGCGGCCTCGATCGTGGCGCGGGCGGAGTTCGTGCGCTGCATGGCAGCCTTGTCCCGGCAATTTGGCGACAAGCTCCAGAAGGGCGCGGGCGCGCCGGCCAAGGCGCAGGCCGCGCTGCTCATCCAGAAGCTCGGCGCGCGGGCGCTGGGCGACTTCGCCAAGCTGCATTTCCGCACCTGCTACGAGGTGGTGTCCGAGGCGGGCAAGCTCGACGAGCTGCCGCTGCCCGTGCCGAAGGAAAAGACCGAATGGAAAAGATGATGCACATGCAATCCCTCCCTGTAGGTCGAGCATAAAGCCCGACCTACACCCAGACGATGGCCAAACGACGTCAGCTCCGCGGATTCGACCTGAAGCAGCTTCAAGGCTTCGAGGGGCTGCTCGGCGTGGACGAGGCGGGCCGGGGCGCGCTGGCGGGCCCGGTGGTGGCGGCGGCGGTGCTGGTGACCAAGGAATTTCTCGAAGGTCGCTGGGCCGTGGGCAAATCCGGCCGGGTCAACGACTCGAAGCAACTGAGCGCCACCGAGCGCGCAGAGCTGTGGGCCGAGTTTGAGGAACTGGTCGGGCAGGGGCAGATCCACGCCAACTACGGCGTCGCGACCGTGGCCGAGGTCGAGACGGTCAACATCCTCGGCGCGACCAAGCTTGCGATGCGCCGCGCACTCGGGGGAATTTATCCGCC
>JAYTUA010000256.1:0-3387 GCA_043745015.1 Opitutaceae bacterium
CGAATGGCAGGCGCGGGGCTGGCCGGGAGTATTTGTCCTCAAGCCGGCGCTGGCGGGTCCGCTGGCGGAGCTGGCGGTGTGGGTGGATAAGACCAAGGCCGATGTCGTGCTTTCCAGTGCGATCGAGACCGCGCTCGGACGAGCGGCGATTCTGAGCTTTGCCCAGAGCCACCCCGATCTCGTCAAGCGCTCGCCAGGGTTTGGCGTGGGCGAAGTCTTTGGCGACCGGCGCTGGGATGGACCGGTCACGGGTCCGGTACTCGACGACGGTTGGAACGCGGCCATCAACCCGGAGGCCCTATGGAACGCGCTGAGCTAGCCCGATTGCTCGGGAGCAAAGGGCAGGAAGCAGGGAGCAAGGAGCCAGTCCTGATTTCCGGGGCCCAGCCGGAGAAATTCATGGCAGCCTTCGCGGCCGTCGTGTCAGGGGAGGGTGACGTTTTCCTCTGCGATCCGCAGTGGGGCACGGTGGAAAAAGCGCAACTTGCCGCGCTGCTCCAATCGAAAATCCAAAATCCAAAACCCGAAATCGCCCAGGGGTGGCTCATGATCCCGACTGGCGGCAGCAGCGGGCAGCTCAAGTTTGCCTGCCACGACCAGCACACGCTGGCGGCGGCGGTGCGCGGATTCACCGGGCACTTCGGGCTGGCGGGAGTGAACGCGGCCGGGGTGCTCCCACTTCATCACGTCAGTGGCTTGATGGCATGGTTGCGTTGCGCGCTGACGGGCGGCGAATACCGGCCGCTCGAGTGGAAGGCGGTGGAGCAGGGGACTCTGCCGGAATTGCCGCCGAAGCCGGATGGTTGGGTCGTTTCGCTGGTGCCGACCCAGCTGGAGCGCCTCATGCGCCAGCCGGCGGCCGTGGAATGGTTGGCAAAATTCCGGATCGTCCTGCTGGGCGGTGCGCCCGCCCCGGCCGCGCTGCTGGATCGTGCGGCCGCGGCTGGCATCCGGCTGGCCCTAGTTTACGGCATGACGGAAACAGCCGCGATGGTGACGGCGTTGCGACCGGAGGAATTTTTGGCTGGCGGGCGTAGCTCCGGTCGCGCCCTGCCGCACGTCACGGTATCCCTCGGCGAGGTGAGCACCATCATGGTGGCCGGAGAATCACTGTTCCGTGGTTACTATCCCGAGTGGCGCACGGAAAGAGTGTTCGCGACGGGTGACACGGGCCGGTTCGACGAGTCGGGGAACCTGACTGTCCTCGGCCGCAAGGACGGTGTCATCATCAGTGGCGGCGAGAAGATCCAGCCGGCGGAAGTGGAGCTGGCGTTGCTGGACTCCGGTGGGTTGACCGACGTGGTCGTGATGGGTGTGCCGGACGCAGAGTGGGGGGAGATCGTGGTGGCCGCCTATCCGGCCTCCGTGCGGCCGGACGTCGCCAAGCTGCAGCAGGCCGTCGAGCGCCTCGCGACGCATAAACGTCCTAAACATTTCCTGGCGCTGGAGTCCTGGCCACTCACTGCTGCCGGAAAGGTCAACCGCGCCGAAGTGGTGCGGATAGTGACCGAAAGTCTGAACACAAAGAAGCCAAGCAGCTAAGACGCTTTGCTTCTTTGCTGCTTGGTGTTTTCCTTCCCTCCGTGAACAAAACCGAGATCGCGGCCGTCCTGACCGACATCGGCACCCTGCTGGAGTTGAAGGGGGAGAATCCGTTCAAGATCCGGGCGTATCAGGCCGGGGCGCGCCTGCTGGAGGGCATCGGCGAGGACGAGATCGCCCGGCGCGTCGAGGCCGGCACGCTGGAGGAGGTCAAGGGCATCGGCGAGGCGCTTGCTCAGAAAATCTCCGAACTGCACCGCACGGGGCGGCTGGAGTTTTTTGAGAAGCTGCGGGCCTCGGTGCCCGAGGGGCTGGTCGAGATGCTGGCCATCCCCGGGCTGGGCGCGAAAAAGGTGCGGGCGCTGCAGGAGAAACTCGGGGTCGATTCGATCGCGAAGCTGCGGGCGGCCTGCGCCGAGAACCGCGTGGCGGCGCTGGACGGGTTCGGGGAGAAATCCCAGGAGAAGATCCTGGCCGGCATCCGCAACCGGGAGGCCTACGGCAAGCGGCATCTCTGGATCAGGGCGAGCGAGGCGGGTGCGCCGATCCTCGCCGGGCTGCGGAAACTCCGCGGCGTGCAGCAGGCCGAATCCTGCGGCAGCCTGCGCCGGCGGATGGAGACGGTGGGCGACCTGGATTTTCTGGTGGCGACGACCGAGCCCGCGCCGGTGGTCGAGTGGTTCGTGTCGCAGGGGGACGTGCAGGAAATCACGGCCCGCGGCGAGTCCAAGGCCAGTGTCCGCCTGCAGTCGGGCCTGCAGGCCGACCTCCGCCTGGTGCCGCCGGAGCAGTTTGTTTTCACTTTGCATCATCTCACCGGTTCCAAGGATCACAACGTGCAGATGCGCCAGCGCGCACTCGCCCGCGGGCTCAGCCTGAGTGAGTGGGGGTTGTTTCCCGCGGACCAGAAGCACGGGCCGACGGGGAAACCAGAGGACGGAGGACAGGTAGCAGAGGCGGGAGAGGTAGGGCAGCGAGTCCCTTCGCCGCCGCGGCGCGGAACGGAGTCCGCGCCCTACCCAGTTAAGACCGAGGCCGATTTGTTCAAGGCCCTCGGGTTGCCCTTCATCCCGCCGGAGTTGCGCGAGGGGCTGGGGGAGATTGAGGTGGCGGAGAAAGGTGAGCTGCCCGACCTGGTGACGGAGGCGGACATTCGCGGCGTCTTCCACAACCACACGACCGCGTCCGACGGGCACAACACGCTGGAGGAAATGACGGCGGCCGCCGAGGCGCTGGGCCTCGATTATCTCGGGATCGCGGATCACTCCAAGTCGAGCTACCAGGCCCGGGGCCTCGATGAGGCGCGGCTGGAGGAGCAGATCGCCGCGATTCAGAAGCTGAACGAGTCGAAGAAATTCAAAACCCACGTCTTCAGTGGCACGGAGTGCGACATTCTCCCCGACGGGAAGCTGGATTTCTCCAAGGCTACGCTGGCCCAGCTCGACTACGTGGTCGTGTCGGTGCACTCGTCGTTCCGGCAGGAGCGCGACGTGATGACCAAGCGCATCATCCGGGCCATCGAGCAACCGCACGTGACGATGCTGGGGCACCTGACCGGCCGGCTGCTGCTGGAGCGGGAGGCTTACGACGTGGACGTGGAGAAGGTCATCGACGCCGCCATTGCGCACGGCGTCATGATCGAGCTCAACGCCAGCCCCATGCGGCTCGACCTGGACTGGCGGCACTGGCGCAAGGCCGCGGGCAAGGGCCTGCTCACGAGCATCAATCCTGATGCGCACCGGATTGCCCAGCTCGACTTTTTCCGCCTCGGCGTGGGCGCGGCGCGCAAGGGCTGGCTGACCAAGGAGCAGGTCTTCAACACCCGTCCGCTGGCGGCGGTGAAAA
>JAYTUA010000257.1:0-13328 GCA_043745015.1 Opitutaceae bacterium
CCGGTCATTCCGCAGGTGGCCCGGCAATTGATTTCGCGCAACCCCGATGTGCTGCGGCTTTTCGAGACCGATCCGTTTTCGGATCGTCCGGCGAATATGATCAGAATCCTCGTGTATAAATTTTCCTTCACCGATCTGCCGACCTATCGAATGACCGGGCGCTTCTGGAACAAGCAGTATGAGACCGACCTGGTGCCGCCGATCTATCTTGATGAATCTGGCCGCGTGGCCGGGGGCGGATAATCCAGCGTGGGACTGCGGAGGTCCGGACTGGGCTGGCCGGTGGCTTTCTCCCCTTGCCTCTGGTTCCGCCCCTTGGCCATTCTGCTTGGAACTGCATGAGCCCGCCCGTCCCGTTTACTGCCCGCGCTTGGATGGTTGTGCCGTTGCTGGCCCTCGGCTTTTTGCTCTGGTCCCACTCGGTCCGCCGGGCGCGGGTCAACTTTGTCACCCAGGCCGTCTCCGGGGATGCCGTGGTTTCCGCCACCTCCCCCACCGGTTATGCCGGCGAAATCCGCGACCTGATCGTGCCGGAGCAGAACCACGACAGCGTCCAGTGGATCGCCCAGACGCAGCAAATGCTCGCGCGAGACGAATGGCGGGTGCGCCGGATCGACTACGAAAATGCCCCGTTCGGGCGCGAGGTGCTGACGCCTTCACCCTATCGGTGGTGGCTGGGTCTCGTCGCCGGGATTGACCAATTCATCTCCGGCCGGCCGGCCGGGCTGGCGGTGGAGCAGGCCGCGCTGCAGGCTGACCCGCTGTGGCACATGCTGCTGCTTGCCACCGCCGTGACTTTCACCGCCTGGCGATTCGGGACCTGGCCTGCCCTGCTGCTGTCGCTCGGCCTCGTGGCTCTCTTTCCCCTGGCTGCAGGATTTTCCCCCGGAATACCCGACGACAAAACCCTGGCCCGGACGTGTGCCTTCGCGAGCGTACTGCTTCTGCTCGCGGGTGTCCGGTCAACGCGTGGCGTTGGGCGGTGGTTTTTCGCCGCGGGTGTCGCGGGTGGCTTGGGCCTATGGATCAGTGTGGCCCAGCAGGTGCCCGTCATTTTGGGTATTGCGGTCGGAGCGGTGAGTGCCGCCTGGCTCGGCCGCCGGGACGTGAGGGTTGAGTCCGCCGGGGCCCCCGTTCCGATCCATTGGCTGCTGTGGGCGCTGGGGGGTACGGTCAGCTCGCTGGCGTTTTATCTGATCGAGTATGCTCCGCTGCACCTCGGGTCGTGGCGACTGCAAACCATCCATCCGCTCTACAGCCTGGCGTGGCTCGGCCTTGGTGCCGCCGTACACCAGGTGACGACCCGGATCCGGGCGGAGTCCTCGGGGTGGAATTTCCAAAAACTGGCCGTGATGCTATTGGCCATTTCGGCCATCGCGGCGGTGCCGGTGTTCATGTGGAAGGCCGCGGATGCGGGATTCCTGGCCGCCGACCTGTGGTCCTTCCGCCTGACGCGCCTCATCGGCAGTCCCGAGGCCACCAATCTCTGGTCATGGCTGGCCCGGGATGGCTTGTCCCCGATCGTCTGGGCCACCCTGCTGCCGATTCTGCTCATCCTGCCGGCGGGCTGGTTGCTGCGGCGGAAGGCTACGACACCGGCCGCCCGCACTGCCCTCGCTCTCACGCTCGGTCCGGTTTTGGTCGGCCTGGGTTTTGCCTGCTGGCAACTCGGCCGCTGGAGCAGCCTCGATGCCGTCCTGCTCGTCCTGTTGATTGCCATGACCGCCACCCTGCGCGAAGCCTCACGGGATTCATTCGCCCCGGGGTTGTGGTCCGGCTTCGTGCTGCTGCTCCTGGCCCCGGGGTTGTTCCAGCTGTGGCCGTCAACCAAGAGTCCTCAGGATATCCCCCTCAACGAGGCTGAGCTGTCCGGCCTCATTGCGCGTGATCTCTCCCACTGGCTCGCAAAACACACGGAGCCTGGCAAGGCCGTGGTGCTCGCCCCACCCAACGAGACGACGGCCCTGTTTTATTACGGCGGATTGCGCGGCCTGGGCACCTTGTCGTGGGAAAACCAAGCCGGGATTGGGGCGGCCGTCCGCATCTTCAGTGCGACGAGTCCGCAGGAAGCCCAGGCCCTGATTGAACAACGCAAGGTCACGCACATTGTCATCCTCTCGTGGGACAGTTATCTGAATGAATATGTCCGGCTGGGCGCCGGCCAGGCCGACCTCGCTTTTCTGGGCGGCTTGCGCAACTGGGCGCTGCCCCCCTGGCTCCGGCCCGTGGCTTACCAGCTGCCCGCCGTGGCCGGGTATGAAGGCCAGTCCGTAGCGGTTTTCGCGGTGGTCGAGGAGCAGGATGAAGCAACTTCCCTCAGCCGGCTGGCGGAGTATTTTGTCGAGATGGGCCAGTTGGATTTTGCCGCCCAAATCGGCCAGTCGCTGCAACGTTTCCCGGCGGATTTAGGCGCCGGGATCGCCCGGGCCCAGGTGGCGATGGCCCGGAGGGATGGGGCGGGACTGGCTGATATCATGAAAACACTGACGGTGAAACTGGCCGGGAGTGCCGACCGCAGCCTGCCTTGGGATCGACGGGTGGGACTGACCGTCGTGCTGGCCCAGGATGGGCAGGTGGACCTCGCGCGCGAACAAGTGCGCCGCTGCCTCGCGGAGGCAGACGAGGCGAAACTGCGTTCCGCCTCGACCAGTTCCCTTTACCGGCTCCTGCTACTGGCAAAACGCTTTGACCTGGGGCTGACCGATGCAAGGTTGCGGGAACTCGCCCGCGAGCTGTTGCCGCCGGATTGGCGCAACCGCCTCTAGCGACAACTTTCCTTCCCTTGAAACCCAACCCTCCTCGCTGCTCTCCTTGCTTGATCGGCCTCGTGCTCGGCCCGGCTTGGCTTGTCCTGCTGGCCGGCTGCGGTCCGGCCGATGCCCCGCCCGCGAAGGTTTCCTCCAAGCCAGCCATCGTGATGGATACCGGGCGGTTCACCAAGGAATCCATCGGGGTGCCGTTCGAAGGCAAACCCTGGATCTCCCACGTCAACGTGGTGGATCTCGACCAGGATGGGCGGGCCGACATCCTCGCCTGCGACGACAAACTCAACGCAGTCGTCTGGCTGCGGCAGACCGCGCCGGGCAAATTCACCGAATCGACCCTGATGGCCGGCCTGTCCTCGCCCGTCCACGTGGAAGCCGTGGACATGGACAGCGACGGCGACCTCGACCTGCTCGTCTCCTGTATGGGCGAGGTTTTCCCCAACAACGACAAGATCGGCTCGATCATCATCCTCGAGAACGACGGCCACCAGAATTTCACCAAGCACATCATCGCCGAGCACGTCACCCGCGTGACCGACATCCGCGCCGGGGATTTCGACGGTGACGGGCGGCTCGACCTCGCCGTGGCCCAGTTCGGGTACGACCAGGGCGAGATCAACTGGATGCGCAACCTCGGCCACTGGCAGTTTGAAACCCACAATCTGCTCAATCTCTCGGGCACGATCAATGTGTGCGTCGCCGACCTGACCGGCAACCACCACCTCGATATCGTCGCGGTGGTCTCGCAGCAGTGGGAGGAAATCCACCTGTTCGAGAATGACGGCAAGGGCAACTTCACTGACAAGATCCTGTTTGGCTCCACCAACGAGGACTTTGGCAGCAGTGGCATCAGCCTCTGCGATCTCAACCGCGACGGGCGGCCCGATATTCTCTACACCAACGGTGACGGCTTCGCCTACGCCGATCCCGGCCAGCGGCCCTGGCATGGCGTGCAGTGGCTGGAAAATACCGGCGGTGGCGCCTTCCGTTACCACCGCATCGGCGATCTCCCCGGGGCCTACGCCCCCGTCGGCGTCGACCTGGATGGCACCGGGGTCATGGACGTCGTCTGCACCAGCGGCTTCAACGATTGGAAAAATCCCGATGCCGTGTCCCTGGTTGCCTTCAAGAACGACGGGAAGATGAACTTCACCATGCACGTCCTGGCCCAGGCTCCGATCCAGCTGATCACCTGCGCGGCCGGCGCGCTCGACGGCTCGGGCAAGCCGTCGCTCGTCACCGCGGGCTTCTATTCCTATCCGCCGTTTGACCGCATGGATCGCATCACCCTCTGGCGCCCCAAAGCGGCGCGTTGATTGCCATGCCCCGGCGCAACTCCCTGCTCTTTCTTGCGCTCGGTGTCCTGCTGGGGGGCTTCGCGTTGTTTTGCCACCGGGTCGTGACCCGGCACGCCGTCGCGGTCGGGTATATTCCGGCAATGCCAACTTTGTCTGACCGGCCCGCGGCTCTGGCCGAAAATCTCGCCGAGGCGGAGACCCGCGCCCGGCAATGGCTGCACGCCACCCAGGGCCTCGCCGAGCTCAGCCGCCTCTATCACGCCAACGGCTTCTACCCGGAAGCGCTGACCTGCTACGACGGGTTGCGCCAGCTCGAGCCCGCCAACGCCCGCTGGCCCCACCTGCAGGCCAGCGTCATCACCAATTTCGGCCGCCTGGAGGAGGCGCTGCCCTTGCGGGAAAAAGCCGTCGCGCTCGCACCCGATTACCTCCCCGCCCGGCTGCGACTCGCCGACGTCCTGCTCAAGGGCAACCGCCCGGCGGACGCAGCCCAAGCCTACGCGGAAGCCCTGCGCCGGGCCCCGGGTGATCCCTACGCCTTGCTGGGACTGGCCCGGTGCGACCTCACGGCCAACGACTGGCCCAAAGCCCGGGAGCGTCTGCAGGCCGCCCTGGCCCAGCACCCCGACTCCATCGGCGTGATGTCGTTGCTCGTGACCGTCAGTGAACACTTGGGCGACCTCGGCACGGCCGAATCGCTCAAGACGGCCATTGGCCGCCGGGAATTCAGCGACCTGCCTGATCCGTGGGTGGACGAGCTCGCGGAAGTCTGCTTCGACGCCTATCGCCTGAGTGTCGCCGCCGCAGTGGCCAACTCCGCCGGCAACCGGACCGCCGCCTTGGACCTGCTGGATCGCGCGATCGCCCTCGCGCCCAACGCCAGCTCTTACCACCGGCAGGCCGGCCAGCTTTTGCTGGATGACCCCAATTACGGCGCCGCCCAAAACCACCTCGAAAAGGCCGTGGCGCTGAACCCGACGGATTCCGACGCCTGGCTGCGATTGATCGAGGCCCGGCGCGGCCTGGGTCAGACGCAGGCCGCCGTCAGTGCGATGCTCACCGGGCTTTCCCACTGCCCCCAGTCACCCAGCCTGCATCTGGAGTATGCCCGCTGGCTCCAGGCCTCCAACCGGATGGACGAGGCGATTGCCGAGTTTCGCTACGGTTACCAACTGCGGCCGAGTGAAGCCTCGCCGCTCGTCGAGCTCGCCACCCTCTATCTCACCGCCGGACGCAATGCCGAGGCGGTCACCGCGCTCAACCTCGCCCTCGAGCGCCAGCCGGATCATCCCACCGCCCTTGTGGCGCTCGCCTTTATTGCCGTCAGCAACCGCGACGAGGCCGAAGCCCGGCGCCGGTGGGAGCAGATCCGCCGGCAGCCCAAGACCCCGGCCGCGATTGCTGACAGCCTGCGGCAGAATTTCCAGCAGCAGTTCGGACGCAGCCTGCCGTAGTCCAACCACCCGTTCAGCCAGCCAGGATTTTTTCCACCCGGGCCTGCTCGTCCACGGAAAGCGGCGTAAGTTTCAGGCCGGAATGAATGTCGTCGATCTGGGCGACCTTGCTGGCGCCGATGAGCACCGTGGTGATCTCGGGCCGGCGCAACAGCCACAGTGTCGCAAACTGCGCGAGGGTGGCGCCACGCTTCTCGGCGAGTTCATGGAGCGCCTTGACCTTGGCGATCACGGCGGGCGTGACGCTGTCGGCCTTGAGAAATCCGGTCGGTTTGCCCGCTCGCGAATCGGTCGGGATGCCCTGCAGGTAACGGTTGGTCAGCAGGCCCTGGGCCAGGGGGGAAAACGGGATGCACCCCGCCCCGATCTCGGCCAGCGCGGGCAGCAGCTCCGGCTCCACCCAGCGGTTGAACATGTTGTAGACCGGCTGGTGGATGAGCAGCGGCACGCCATGGCTTTTCAGGATGGCGGCGGCTTCGCGCGTCTGCGCGGCGGAATAGTTAGACACGCCGGCATACAGCGCCCGCCCGGATTTCACGGCGTCCGCCACCGCCCCCATGGTCTCTTCGAGGGGCGTATCGGGATCGGGCCGGTGCGAGTAAAAGATGTCGACGTAGTCGAGGCCCATGCGCTGCAGGCTCTGGTCGAGCGAGGACAGCAGGTATTTGCGCGAACCCCACTCGCCATACGGACCGGGCCACATGTAGTAACCGGCCTTGGTGGAGATGATCAGCTCGTCGCGATAGGCCGCGAAATCCTGCCGGAGCAACCGGCCGAAGTTCTCCTCGGCCGAACCCGCCGGCGGCCCGTAATTGTTGGCGAGGTCAAAGTGCGTGATGCCGAGGTCGAAGGCCCGGCGCAGCAGCAGGCGCTGGTTTTCCAGCGCATCGACCCCGCCGAAGTTGTGCCAGAGGCCCAGGGAAAGGCGGGGCAGTTTCAGCCCGCTGCGGCCGCAGCGGGCGTATGGCGTGGTTTCGTAGCGTTTGTCGTCGGGGGTGTAGTGGCTCATGATTCGAGGGAAAGAATGTTCCACTAGGAGTCACGGCTAACCCTTTCGCAAGCTGACTCTCGCCGCCCGCATCCGTGCCGGTATGGGACAGGTAGCGCCGTCATGCCACGTACCCTCCACATAGGTTGTGGTGGGGATCTCGGGCAGGCCGAATTTGTTGTGCTGCAGCTGGCCGGCGAGGATTTCCACGGCCAGGGCCCCGACGGTCTCGTGATTCTGGCGCACTCCCGCGGTGGATCCGTCAATCTGCTCCAGGAACAGGTCCACAAAGGCAATGTCCCGCGGCACCTGCAGCCCCATTTTCTCCAGCGCGGGCAGCACGTAGGCCCCCTTCGCGATCAACACTTCCGGCTGGTACCGGTTGAACCATTTTCCAAACGGCTTTTGATCGACCTGCACCAGGGCGTTATGCTCATGGAACCAGCGCTCGACCGGGAGGGGTTCGGGGAAAATATGCGCGGTGATCCGGTCCTTCAGCGGCATATGCTGCTGCTCGCACAGGAAACCGGCCGTCCAGTTGTGATCGACGGCATGATCCCAGCCGCGGTGCATCACAAAGCCCACCCGCCGATAGCCGGCCGCCGTCACCTTTTGCATGGCGAGCCGGATGATGTGGCTTTGGTTGTTCGTCACATTGTGCAGGATCGGCTGGTGCGGAAAGTAGTCGATCTTGACCGCGCTGAAATTTTCCCACTTCAGCTGCAGGTCGTCACCCATTTCCCGGCTGTGGGAGGCAATGATCAGACCGTTGATCCCCCGGGAATAGAGAATCTGACCCAGTCGTTCCTGACTCATCCCCTCGCCCTTGAGCCAGAAATGCTCCAGTTTATAGCCGAGTTCACTGGCCTTGGCCTGGGCCCCGATGAAAAATTCCCCGTGCGCCGTGACCTCCTTCCAACCCCACTGGGTGCTCCAATTCGTGACATAAGCGAGCGTCGGGGTGTTGCGGCGCTCGATGATGCCACCGCGATAGGCGACCAGGGCCCGCAGCAGCGGATCGGGCTTGTACCCCATCTCTTCGGCCAGCGCCTGGATGCGCCGGCGGGTCGTCTCCGGCAATCGCGGATGATTGCGCATGGCCAGCGATACGGTGGTGACATGCACGCCGGCTTTCTTGGCGATATCCGACAGGGTAATGCGCCTTTCGCTCATGGGGTAGGTTGATACACACCCCTGTTACGCCTTGTTCAAGTCTATAGTTAGTATGGGCCATCCCTTGAGAGCGGAATAGGGGATGGCCGAAACTGAACCTTGCTACCCCGCGCTACTCACCCTGCCTTGGAGGTGTTTGTAATACTTCCATCTGCAAAATGAAATCATTGAACTCCCATTTTTCCAAGATTGGCAAAATTCGCTACGAAGGCTCGCGTTCTATCAACGCACTCTCCTTCAAGCACTACGATCCGGCCGAACTGATCGACGGGCGGACGCTGAAGGAGCACATGCGCTTCTCCATCGCGTACTGGCATGCCTTTCGCGGCGTGGGCTCCGATCCCTTCGGTCCCGGCACGATCAACCGCCCGTGGGAAAAGGGTTCCGACCCGGTCTCCGTCGCCAAGGTCCGCCTGGATGCCGCCTTCGAGTTTTTCCAGAAAATCGAAGCCCCCTTCTGGTGCTGGCATGACCGCGACATCGCCCCCGAGGGCCAGTCCCTCGCCGAGTCCAACCGGAATCTCGACAAGATCATCGCCCACGCCAAGGGCCTGCAGAAGGCCACCGGCGTGAAACTCCTCTGGGGCACGGCCAATCTCTTCTCCAATCCGCGCTTCATGTGCGGCGCCTCGACCAACCCCGACGCCCATGTCTTCGCCTACGCCGCCGCCCAGGTGAAGAAGGCGCTGGAATGCACCTTGGAACTCGGCGGCGAGAACTACGTCTTCTGGGGCGGCCGCGAGGGCTACGAGACCCTGCTCAACACCGACCTCAAGCGCGAACAGGACCATCTCGCCGCGTTCCTGCACATGGCCGTGGCCTACGCCAAGAGCATCGGCTTCAAGGGCCAGTTCCTCATCGAGCCCAAGCCGAAAGAACCGACGAAGCACCAGTACGACTTCGACGTCGCCAGCGGCATCGCCTTCCTCCGCACCTATGGTCTCGAGAAATATTTCAAATTCAACATCGAGACCAACCACGCCACGCTCGCCGGCCACACTTTCCAGCACGAGATCGAAGTCGCCGCCTCGCAGGACATGCTCGGCTCCATCGACGCCAACGCCGGGGACCTCCTCCTCGGCTGGGACACGGACCAGTTCAACACCGATGTCCGCGAGCTCACCCTGGCCATGGTCTCGATTCTGAAAGCCGGCGGCCTCGGCACCGGCGGGTTCAACTTCGACGCCAAGCTCCGCCGACCCTCCATCGACACCGACGATCTCTTCCACGCCCACATCGGCGGCATGGATGCCTACGCCCTCGCCTTCAAGATCGCCCGCCGCATCCTGGCCGAGGGCAAGTTCGAGGCCTTGGTCGCCAACCGCTATGCCTCGTTCGATGCCGGCTATGGCCGCGACATTGAGCGCGGCAAGGCCAGCTTCAAGAGCCTGGAGAAACTCGTGCTGACCAAACTGGGCGAGCCCGTGCCCCGGTCCGGCAAGCAGGAATATCTCGAAAATCTGCTCATGCAGTACCTGCACCGCTGAGCCCGCCCGATCTTCCCTACCCCTAGCCCACCCACTCATGGCGGTTGCTCATCCTTTCCTCGATCCCGGCTTGCCGCTCGCCACGCGCATCGGCGACCTGGTCGGTAAACTCACCCTGCCCGAGAAGATCAGCCAGCTCGTCCATGACAGCAAGGCCATCGACCGGCTGGGCGTGCCCGCCTACAATTGGTGGAGCGAGGCCTGCCATGGCGTCGGTCGCAACGGCCGGGCCACGGTGTTTCCCCAGGTGATCGGCCTCGGGGCCACCTGGAACCGGGACCTGGTCAAACATGTCGCCGCCACCATCGCCGACGAGGCCCGGGCCAAGCACCACGCCGCCGTCGCCGCCGGGCACCGCGGGCAGTATCAAGGGCTCACCTTCTGGACGCCCAATATCAATATTTTCCGTGACCCGCGCTGGGGGCGCGGTCAGGAAACCTTCGGCGAAGATCCCTGCCTCACCGGTGAACTCGGCTCCGCCATGGTGCGCGGCCTGCAAGGCGATCACCCCCATTACCTGAAGACCGCCGCCTGCGCCAAGCACTACGCTGTCCACAGCGGCCCCGAGCAGGACCGGCACGGCTTCGACGCCATTCCGACTCCGAAGGATTTTGCCGAGACCTACCTGCCCGCCTTCAAGAAACTCGTGGAGGCCGGCGTCGAGGCGGTCATGGGCGCATACAACCGCACCCTCGGCGAGCCCTGCTGCGGCAGCAAGCTGCTCATCGGGGACATCCTGCGCGGACGCTGGGGTTTCAAGGGACATTACGTCAGCGACTGCGGGGCCATCGACGATTTCCACCAGCACCACAAGGTCACCAAAACCGCCGCCGAGTCCGCCGCTCTCGCGGTGAAGAACGGCTGCGACCTCAACTGCGGCTGCACCTACAACGACCTCGTGGTCGCCGTGCAGGAGGGCCTGATCACCGAGGCGGAGATCGACACGGCGCTGGGCCGCCTTCTCTCCACCCGCATCAAGCTCGGCCTGCTCGATCCGCAGGAACAGGTGCCGTGGTCCCGGACTTCCCCGGCCATCATCGACTGCGAGCCGCATCGCGCGCTCTCCCGCGCCGCCGCCGTCGAGTCCATCGTGCTGTTGAAAAACAACGGCATCCTGCCGCTGCACCAGAAACACGAGAGCATCCTCGTCTGCGGCCCGACCGCCGCCAGCACCACCGCCCTGCTCGGCAACTACTACGGCTTTTCCCCGCGCCTGGTCACCTTGGCCGAGGGCATCATGGAGCGTGCGCCCGAGGGCTGCCGCGTCGTCTACCGCACGGGCTCGCCGCTCTCCAGTCCGATGGCCCCCGGCGTCAACTACACATACAGCACGGCCTCCGAGAATGAGATTACCATCGCCGTGCTCGGCCTCGACCCGTCCCTGGAGGGGGAAGAGGGCGACACCGTGGCCTCGCCCACCGGCGGCGACCGGGATGTGATCGAGCTGCCCAAGGTGCAGCTGGAATTCATCAAGGAGCTGCGCAAGCACGCCAAGGCGCTCATTGTCGTCCTCACCGGCGGCAGCGCCATCGCCGTGCCCGAGGTGCAGGAAATTGCGGACGCCGTGCTGCAGGTCTGGTATCCCGGTTGCGAGGGCGGACGCGCCCTGGCCGATGTGCTGTTTGGCGATGCTTCGCCCTCGGGCAAATTGCCGCTCACCGTCCCGCGCCGCACGGCCGACCTGCCCCCGTTCATTGACTACGCAATGAAGGGCCGCACCTACCGCTTCTCGGCGATCGAGCCGCTCTATCCCTTCGGCTTCGGCCTCAGTTACGCCAAGTTTGCCTACAGCCCGCTCTCGTTGAGCATGGCCAAGCTGGCGGCCGGGCAGGAGGTGGTCGTGCGCACCACGATCAGCAATAAGTCCGCCCGCACGGTTTCCGAGGCGGTCCAATGCTATATCCTCCCCCCGCGCACGTGGGGTAACGCCCCGCTCGCCACCCTCGTGGATTTCCAGAAAGTCACGGTTCCGGCCCATGGCTCGACTCAGGTGGTGTTCAAGCTCCCCGCCGCCGCCTTTGCGCAGGTGGATGCCGCCGGCTCGTACGTCCATGCCCCGGGCAGTTATGGCATCGTCGTCGGCTCCGCTTCCCCCGGCGCCCGCGCCGTCACCCTGGGCGCCCCGGCCCCGGCCACCGGCACGCTTGCCTTGGTCTGAGCCTGGGCGGATTCTCGCCTCGTTCCTTCATTTTTCCTCGTACCCACCGGTCGCAGTTGACCGGCCCAACGCCCCTACCCCATGAGCGATAACTCCCAGAAACTCTCCTTCCTCGAGAAAGCCGGCTACAGCGCGGGCGACGCCGCCGCCAACTTCGTCTTCATGACGATGGTGCTGTTCCAGCTGAATTTCTACACCGACGTCTTCGGCCTGAGCGCGAGCGCCGCCGCCGCCATCCTGCTCTGGCCCCGCCTCTGGGACGCCTTTTTCGACCCCATCATGGGCGTGCTCGCCGACCGCACCAACACCCGCTGGGGCAAATTCCGCCCGTGGGTCATCTGGACCGCCATCCCTTGGGCCGTCGTCATGGTCCTCGCCTACACCACGCCGAAGGGCTGGAGCATGGGCATGATGATCGCCTACGCCGGCATCACCAACACGATCCTCATGACGCTCTACTCGATGAACAACATGCCGTATTCGGCGTTGGGTGGCGTCATGACCGGCGACCTGAACGAGCGCACCAAGCTCAACTCCTTCCGCTTCGTCTCCGTCAACATCGCCCAGTTCATCGTCGGCGGCTTCACCCTGCCGCTGGTCGCCAAGTTCGCGCAGGGCCATGACCGCCAGCATGGCTGGCAGATGACGATGACCCTGTGGGCCGTCGTCTGCCTCGTGCTGTTCGTCATCACCTTCCTCACCACCCGCGAGCGCATCAAGCCCGTCGTCGAGACCCAATCCTCCCCCAAACAGGACTTCATGGACCTGCTCAAGAACAGCCCCTGGATCGCCCTCGTCTGCTACACCGTCTTTCACTTCGGCATGCTCTCCTTGCGGGGCGGCGCTCACTACAATTATTATCACCACTATGCCGACAAGGCGGCCATGTTCGACTTTGTCGAGAAACTGGGCCTGACCAATCCTGACCTGGCCAATTCCGGCAGCGCGCTGGACTGGCTGGGCTACATTGTCCACGGCACGCGTGATACGATCGCCAACTCCAACGTGGCCGACGTGTTCAACAGCATCATCAACATGGCCGGCTTCGGTATGACCATCGTCGTCATTATGCTTTCCGCCGGGCTCTCGGGGAAATACGGCAAGCGGACCGTCGCCATCGTCGGCTTCGCACTGTCGGCGCTCAATGCCTTTGCCATGTATCTGCTCCCGCCGACGGCGACCTGGGGCATGCTGGCGCTGGCGGTAATCGGCTCGCTCGTTTATGCTCCGACCATCGCGGTCATGTGGGCCATGTTTGCCGATGCCGCCGATTATTCGGAATGGCAGACCGGCCGGCGTTTCACCGGCATGGTCTTTGCCACCATCGGTTTCGCCCTGAAATCCGGCCTGGCGCTCGGCTCGGCCAGCCTGCTCTGGATCCTGGCTGGTTTCTTCAACTACGACACCCAGCTGCCGGATGCGGTCAACGCCATCGCCGGTTTTCGCGCCGCCTCCAGCATCGTCGTCGGCCTGCTTTTTGTCTGCTGCACGATCTGCTTGATCGCCAACAAACTGAACAAGAAGCTCACCCTCCAGATGGCCGACGAGCTCGCCGCCCGGCGGGCCAAGGCCGCCGCCGGCTGAACCCGCCCCGCCGCGGGCTGTCCTACCCGCCATGAAAATACTGCGCCTTCTGCCGCTCCTGCTCGGCCTGACCGTGGCGGGGATGGCCGCGCCACTGCCCCACCTGCCCCGCAATCTCTTCCATGAGTTGCTGGGCAAGTCCGAGGCTGAGCTCGACGCGAAGCTGAACGTGGCGTGGCGCCAGCTCTTCCAGGGCGATGATGCCTCGCAACGCGTTTACTATCCCGTCGGAACCGACCAGGCCTATATCGCCGACATCGGCAGCAACGACGTCCGCTCCGAGGGCATGTCCTATGGCATGATGCTCGCCGTGCAGACGGATCATCGCGAGGAGTTCGACCGCCTCTGGCACTGGGCGAACAAATTCATGCGCCACGCCAGCGGCCCGCGAAAGGGCTACTTCGCCTGGCAATGCAAGTTC
>JAYTUA010000258.1:0-13306 GCA_043745015.1 Opitutaceae bacterium
TTCGGCATGGTGCCGAGGTTGGTCATGGTCAGCTTCACCTCCTGGCCGGCGCTGACCTCGAAGCGGGTCTGGCTGAACTTCATGCTGTCGTTGGCCGAGAGCTCGATGATCGCGACCACCGGGGCTGCAGGGGCGCCCGCGGGAGCGGCCGCGGCCGCTTCTTCCTTCTTGCCGCAGCCAACCAGCACCAACACGCCGGCCATCAGGGGGAAAATGAGATGTTTTTTCATGGACCGGCAGCAAAGCACAGGACGGGCACGGGTGCAATTGCACAAAATCGGTTTGCCGCAGGCTAATGCAGGGGCGAGCCGGCTTAATAGCGGGCGCCCCGCCGGGGTTTGGGAGCGGTTTTGTGGTTGAAATGGCTAATATTTTCCAAACTCTGCCCGATAGCTTTGGCACCGCGCACCCCGCTGATGCCGCCAATGTTACACATGATCCGCTCACGTTTCGCTTTACACCAAATTTCCCGCCTAACGGCCGCCCTCACCGGCGGGTTTGCCCTGCCGCTGCTCACCGGCTGCGGCAAGTTGCACCAAGTGTTCAGTCTCTCCGGCCCCCAGTCCACCATGGTCAGCGCCGGGCCCGTCGCCGAGCGCCAGTGGGATCTGTTCATGGTCACGGTTTATGTCAGCACGTTTATCTTCATCGTCGTGGGGGCCGTGCTGGCCTACGCGCAGGTCAAGTTTCGCGCCAAGTCCGAGGCTGACGAGCACGCGGCCCCGCCGGCCGAGGCCGGCCATGGCAATCCCTTTGTGGAAATCGGCCTGATCGCCGGCTCGGTGATTCTGCTGGTCATCATCGCCATCCCCACCGTGCGGGACATCTGGTACACCCACGACGTCCCCGAGGATGAAAAAGCCGGCGCGATGGATGTCACCGCCACCGGCTACCAGTGGTGGTTCAAGTTCGATTATCCCACCGAGCTGGTGAAACTGCCCAACGGCGGCGAAGCCCCCCTTGCCACCGGCAACGAACTCGTCGTCCCCGCCGGCACGCCCGTCCGCGTGCAGCTCCGCACCGTCGACGTCATCCACAGCTTCTGGATCCCCAAGCTGGCCGGCAAAGTGGACATGATGCCGAACCGCGCCAACTTCCTCTGGTTCAAGGCCGACAAGCCCGGCTATTTCTACGGCCAGTGCGCCGAGTATTGCGGCGAGTCGCATGCCATCATGAAATTCCGGGTCATCGCGCTCTCCCCGGCCAAATACATCAAGTGGCTCGACAACCAGAAACTGGCCGCCCGCACCGTCACGGCCAAGTCCCTCGCCGCCGAGTCCGGCGTCCCGCAGGTGCGCTTTGCCAGCCTCAAGGATCTGGGCCCGGGCAGCACCTACGCCGGCTCGCCCGCTTTCGACGCCGATCCCTTCGCCGCCTGGACCAAGATGCAGGACCCGGCCGCCGGGGAAAACCCCGCCCTCATCACCACCGGCCGCAAGCTCTTCCAGGAAAAAACCTGCATCACCTGCCACACCGTCCGCGGCCATGAGGGCATTGGTGTCGCCGGCCCCGAGCTCACCCACGTCGGCGCCCGGTCCTCGATCGCCGCCGGCGCGCTGGAGAACAGCCCCGAGCGCCTCCACCAGTGGATCGAGAAACCCGACTATTTCAAACCCGGCAACAAGATGTATCACGGCGGCTACATCGATGTGGCGACCGGCCAGCCCAAGTTCACCCTCAGCGAACCCGAAATCGACGCCCTCGTCGCCTACCTGCACAGTTTGAAGTGAAAGTGAGAGTGAAAGTGACCCAACCCTACCGCTGACGCCACCTTCACCCGCACCTTTCCCTCCCTCTCCACCCTCACTCTCACTTCCCCCTCCCATGGCCCAAGCCATCGCCAAATCCTCCTATACCGGCGCCGCGCACGCCCCCGCTGCCAAGCAAACCTTCGAGCTGTTCACCCGCCCGACGGCCAAGACCGGCCTCGTCGGCTGGCTGACCACGGTCGATCACAAGAAGATCGGCATGCTCTACGGCGGCTTCGCCATCCTGTTCTTCCTCGTCGGCGGCATCGAGGCCCTGTTGATCCGCACGCAGCTGCTGGTCCCGAACAACCGCTTCATCAGCGCCCAGCTCTACAACGAGCTGTTCACGATGCACGGCACCACGATGATCTTCCTCGCGGTCATGCCATTGAACGCCGCGTTCTTCAACCTGCTTGTCCCGATCCAGGTCGGAGCCCGGGACGTCGCCTTCCCCCGCCTCAACTCCTTTTCCCTGTGGGTCTGGGTCGTGGGTGCCATCCTCCTCAACGTCGGCTGGCTCTCGCACTTCGTCCCGAGCTGGGACTTCGGTGGCGCGCCCGACATCGGCTGGTTCGGCTACTCCCCGCTCACGTCCAAGCAGTTCACCCCCGACCTGTCCACGGACTTCTGGGTGCTCGGCATCCAGATGCTCGGCCTGTCCTCCATCGTCGCCTCGCTGAACTTCATCGTCACGATCATCAACATGCGCGCCCCGGGCCTCACCATGATGCGCCTGCCGGTGTTCACGTGGATGGCGCTCGTCACGAGCTTCCTGCTCATTCTCGCCCTGCCGGCCATCGCCATCGCGCTCGTCGAGGTGATGTTCGACCGCAACTTTGGCACCAACTTCTTCGAGGTCTCGGGCGGCGGCCAGCCCATCCTCTGGCAGCACCTCTTCTGGGTGTTCGGCCACCCCGAGGTCTACATCCTGATTCTGCCCCCGATGGGCTACGTCTCCGAGATCCTGCCCACCTTCTCGCGCAAGCCGCTCTTCGGCTACCCGATCGTGGTCTTCTCCGGTGTCGCCATCGGCTTCATCGGCTTCGGCGTGTGGAGCCACCACATGTTCACCACCGGCCTGGGCACGATCGCCACCGCGGCCTTCGCCCTCGCCACCATGGCCATCGCGGTGCCAACCGGCGTCAAGGTCTTCAACTGGATCGGCACGCTCTGGGGCGGCCGCATCGTCACCCGCGTGCCCATGATGTTCGCGCTCGGCTTCATCTGGATGTTCATGATGGGCGGCCTCTCCGGCATCATGCACTCCGCGGCCCCCGCCGACGCTCAGCAGCAGGACAGCTACTTCGTCATCGCCCACTTTCACTACGTGCTGATCGGCGGCGCCACCTTCGCGCTGCTGGCCGCCATCCATTTCTGGTTTCCGAAGTTCTTCGGCCGGATGGTGCCGGAATTCTGGGGCAAGCTCTCCTTCTGGCTCATCTTCGTGGGCTTCAACGCCACGTTCTTCCCGATGCACTTCCTCGGCCTGAACGGCATGCCCCGCCGCACCTGGACCTACGACGCCAACATGGGTTGGAACGAGGGCAACTTCTTCGCCACCATGGGCGCCTACCTGCTCGGCATCGGCATCTTCACCTACTTTGCCGTCCTGATCTGGACCTTCTTCAAGGGCCAGAAGTGCGGCAACGATCCGTGGGACGCCCGCACGCTCGAGTGGTCCATCCCCTCGCCCCCGCCGGAACACAATTTCTCCGCCATCCCCACCGTGCATGCCCGCGACGCCTGGTGGTATGAGAAGACCCACCAGGACGAGATCGCCAAGGAGCGCGCCGAGCTCATGAAGGCTGAGGAGGCCCACGGTGGCATCCACATGCCCGACCAGTCCTGGTATCCCATCATCGCGGCGTCCGGCCTGCTGATCGGCGCCTACAATTTCGCGCAGCTGAAGCACCCTCTCACGTTCTTTGGCAAAACAGTCGATTTGAATCTTCCCATTTTGCCTCATTTTGAACTCGCCCATGTGCATCTCGCTATCACCGGCGTCGGCATTCTGGTGCTCGCCGCCTATCTGTGGTCCCTCGAGGGCCCGGGCGGCTACCACATCCACCTTGATGCCCAGGGCAACGCCACCGCCTCCCGCGGCGGCTACCACTAAAGAGTGAATGTGAGAGGGAAAGTGAAAGTGTCCTGAACCACCACCCACCTCCCTCTGACCCCGCCCCCCCTCCCCTTTCCCCCTCACCTTCACTCTCACTTCTTCATGAGCAGTCACGCGGCCACCGGTCAAATCGACCACCATCACGATCACACGACCTCGACGGGCATCCCGAACAAGAAGCTCCTCTGGTGGGCCTTCCTGGCCTCGGACTGCATGTTCTTCGGCACGCTGATCTCGACGCATCTGGTCTATCGCCTCAACCCGCCCCCGGGCAACGCGGTCCCCACGCAGGTCTTCAACATCGAGCTCACCTCCTTCTCGACGTTCATCCTGCTCATGTCGTCGCTCCTCATGGCGCTCGCCGTGAACGCCATCCAGCGCGGCAACGTTAAGAGCACCCGCACCATGCTGCTCGGCACGATGTTCTTCGGCTGCATCTTCCTCGGCGGCCAGGTCTACGAGTTCACCCACTTCGTGATGGTGAAGAAGATGACGCTCTCCAACAGCATCTTCGGCTCCACGTTCTACACTCTCACCGGCACGCACGGCACGCACGTCGCCATCGGCGTGCTCCTGCTCGGCATGATGTATGTCCGCACCTTCAAGCCCACCCACGGCAACGGCCTGCTCCGGAACTTCGCCCACCTCGCCGCCGTGTGCGTCACGATGGGCGTGTCCTTCATCTGGTTCATCCCCGGCATGATCGAAGTCGTGTATGGCCTGCCCCTCGGTGAATTTTTGAGCCACGCCGCCAAACCCCTCGCCGTCGGCGTGGCCGCCTTCATCGCCGTGCTCTGGTTCGGCCGGACCTCCGGCACCGTGGAGTTTGGCGAGAAAAACGCCGGCGACGTCGAAGCCATCGGCCTCTACTGGCACTTCGTCGACATTGTCTGGATCATCATCTTCACCGCCGTCTATCTCCTCGAATACCTGTGAGGCCAAAGTGAAAGTGAAGGTGTGAAAGCACCGACACCCACCCACTCCGACCACCCTCACTCTCACCCTCACTTTTCCCTTCCCCCCATGTCCGCCCCCGCCGCCACTCCTGCTGCCGCCGGCCACCCCGAGCCGAGCAAGTTTCACGTCTTCATCCAGATTGCCATGGTGCTCGCCGTCATCACCGGCGCCGAGGTGGTCCTGGTCTATTTGCCCATCGTCAAGTGGTTCGTCGTCACCGCCCTGTGCCTGCTCTCCGCCGTGAAGTTCATGTTCGTCATTTTCATCTTCATGCACCTGAAGTGGGACAAGGTGTTCTGCACGATCCTGTTTTTCATCGGCCTGGTCCTCGCCGGCGGCACGATGTGGGCCCTCCTCCATCTCTTCGGCGCCGAGGCGAGCAAACCCCTCAGTTCGATCGTAGGCCTGCTCAGCTTCTGAGTCCGTCCTCACTCCCTCTCTCCGCCGCACCTGATCGTGCGGCTTTTTTGTGCCGGTCAGTCGCAGGCAGCGGGCCAAGGCATTTTGACCACGGATAACACGGATGACCCCAGATTCATATCCCCAACCCGTCATTCTGAGCGCAGCGAAGAATCCAGCACCACGGCCGGATACGTACATCAACCTGGATCCTTCGCTGCGCTCAGGATGACTGGTATTGTGGTTATCATCCCATCGGTGCCCATCGGTGCAATCCGTGGTAAACTTCTGGAACGGTTTCTTTGGTGGCCATTCAGTACCTGCCTACTATCAGTAGCCATCCCATGATCGACTGGACCCACTGGCACAATGAACCCGTCCTGATTGGCGGGCTCATCTTCCTCGGGTGGCTCTACGCCATCCTGACCGGTCCCTTGCGCGAACGTCTCGCTCCCGATGCACCCTACCCCCGCGGTCACGCCGTCCGGTTCTATCTCGCTCTGGTCATCTTCTACCTCGCCGTGGGTTCACCACTGGACCAGGCCGGCGAACGCTACCTGCTCAGCGCCCACATGCTGCAGCACCAGCTCCTCATCTACCCGGCCGCCATCCTGTTTCTGCTCGGTCTGCCCGACTGGCTCGTGCGCCCGGTCACGGCCCGCCCCGGCCTGCGGCTTGTGCTGCGCGTGCTGACCACTCCCCTGGTCTGCGGCGTGATCTACACCGCGGTCCTGACCGGCTGGCACATCCCGCTCCTGTACGATCTCGCCCTGCAGAACCGGCCACTGCACATCCTCGAGCATTTCACGATGTTCGGTGCCGCCTTGTTCTATTGGTGGCCCCTGCTGAGTCCCTCCAAGGAATTCCCGCCGGCCAGTTACGCCGCGCAGATGCTCTACCTGCCCGCCGTGTTGATCGGCATGACGCCCGTCTTCGCCTACATCACCTTCTCGCAGGATGTCCTCTATCCCACCTACGAATACGCCCCGCGCATCTCCAGCCTCAGCGCCGCTGGCGACCAGCTGCTCGCCGGCGCCATGATGAAGCTCATTGGCATGGCGGTGGCGATCACGGCCTTCGCGGTCAGTTTCTACCGCTGGTACCAAGCGGACGCAAAAAAAGCGGGCGGACCTGAGTCCGCCCGCTGAAAATTACCTGACCGCTCAGACTGCAGCAGGCGTGATGAGGTCGTCGATCGAGTCGCTCTCGACGTTCACGTCGGCGAAGAGCCACGTGGAGAGGTAGCGCTCGCTGCTCGAGGGGATGATCACCACGATCTGCTTGCCCTTGTTCTCGGGCCGCTTGGCCAGCTGGAGGGCCGCCCAGATTGCCGCGCCGGACGAGATGCCGACCGGGATGCCGTCGAGCTGGTTGACCTGCTTCGCCACGGGGCCGGAGTCGGCCTCCTTCACGCGGATGACCTCGTCGTAGATCTTGGTGTTGAGGACCCCGGGCACGAAGCCGGCGCCAATGCCCTGCAGCTTGTGCGGGCCGGGCGCACCGCCGGAGAGGACGGGCGAGGAATCGGGCTCCAGCGCCACCATCTTGAGCGACGGCTTGCGGGCCTTGAGCACCTCGCCAACGCCGGTGATGGTGCCGCCGGTGCCGATGCCGGAAACAATGATGTCCACCTTGCCGTCGGTGTCCTTCCAGATTTCCTCCGCCGTGGTCAGGCGGTGGATGGCCGGATTGGCCGGGTTGGAGAATTGCTGCAGGATGAGCGAGCCGGGGATCTTCGCCTGCAACTCCTCGGCCTTGGCGATGGCGCCCTTCATGCCCTTCGGCCCCTCGGTCAGGACGAGGCGCGCGCCGAGGATCTTGAGCAGCTTGCGGCGCTCGGTGCTCATCGTCTCGGGCATGGTGAGGATGAGCTTGATGCCCTTGGCCGCAGCGACGAAGGCCAGTGCGATGCCGGTGTTGCCGCTGGTCGGCTCGATGAGGACCGTGTCCTTGGTGATCTTGCCGGACTTCAGGGCGTCATCGATCATGGAGAAACCGATGCGGTCCTTGACGCTGGAGAGCGGGTTGAAGAACTCGAGTTTGAGGAGGATTTCCGCCTGCGCGCCGTGGGCGGCGGCGGTGCGGTTGAGGCGCACGAGCGGCGTGTTGCCGATGGTCTCGGTGATGTCGTTGTATATCTTGGCCATGGTGGTCGTGGGGTTGGTGGTTACGAGTGATGGTTAATTATGAGGAAAGGGCAAACCCGGGTGATGTCTTAAGCCGTTATTTTTCCGTGCCCCAGCGGTGGTGCAGGAACTGCTCACAGGGCGAAAAGAGGATTTTGTCGGTCAGCAAGCCGATGAACACGATGACAAGCATGACGCCGACCACCTGCTCCATGGCGTTGAGCTCGCGGCCGTAGTGCAGCAGGTGCCCGAGGCCGAAGCCGGTCAGGATGGTCACGTAAATCTCGGCCGCCATGAGCGAGCGCCAGGCGAAGGCCCAGCCCTGCTTCATGCCGCTGACGATGAACGGGAGCGACGCGGGAAACATCACAAAAATCCAGGTGTGCAGTCCCTGCGAACCCATGGTGCTGGCCGCCCGCACGTAGATGGGGTTGACGTTCCGCACGCCGGTCTCGGTCGCGAGGATCACCGACCAGAGCGTGCCCATGACCACGACAAAAAGCATGGCGCCCTCGGTCTGGCCGAACCACAGGAGCGCCAGCGGCACCCAGCACACACTGGGCAGACCCTGCAGGCCGAGCGCCATGACGCCAAGGGTATCGCGCATGGCCTGGACGCGCGCCGTCAGAAAACCCAGAGGGACGCCCGCCAGCAGGCCGATGAAGTAACCCGCCAGCAGCCGCTTCAGGGTCACGGCGGAAGTCTCCCACAGCGAACCGTCGAGGGCGATTTCCCACAGGTAGCGGATCACGCTCTCGGGCGAGGGCACGAGCACGGGCGACCAGATCCTGGCCACGTAGGCCCAGTGCCACGCGGCCACGAGCAGCGCAAAGAAGACAGCGGCGGTCAGGAAGCGTTTCATCAGATGCCGGCTCCGTGTTCCATATGGTCCTTGAGCGCCCGGGTGATGCGCGTGGCGTAGCCCGCCACCTCGACGCTGTTGATGTCGCGCGGCCGCGGCAGGGTGACCTTGAACTCCTCGCGGATGCGCCCGGGATGCGGAGAGAACAGCACCACCCGGTCGCCGAGGCTCACCGCCTCGCGCACGTTGTGCGTCACAAACACGATGGTCACATGCCGCTGCGCCCAGATGCGTTGCAAGTCGCCGTAGAGCTGCTCGCGGGTGAGGGCGTCGAGTGCGGCGAAGGGCTCGTCCATCAGCAGGACCCGGGGGTTGGGCGCGAGCGACCGGGCCAGCGCCACGCGCTGCTTCATGCCGCCGGAGAGTTCATGGATGTTCGCGTGCATGAATTTCTCCAGGCCCACGAGCTTGAGGTAATAGGCCGCCACCTCGCGCCGCTCGGGGTCGCTCAGGCCGGGCTTGCGCTTCAGGCCGAACATCACGTTGCCGAAGGCATCCAGCCACGGGAACAGGGCCGCTTCCTGGAACATCATCATGCGCTCGCGGCTCGGGCTGCGCACGGATTTGCCGCCGGCCACGAGCGTGCCGTCACTGGGCTCCTCCAGCCCGGCAATCAGGTTGAGCAGGGTGGATTTGCCGCAGCCGCTGGGGCCGACGAGGCACACGAACTCGCCCTCGGCCACCTGCAGGCTGATATTGTCCAGGGCGTGCACCGGACCGCGCGAGGTCTGGAACCATTTCGAGACCTTGTCGATGGAGAGCCGGGCCGAGGGCGGGGCGGAGAGTTCGGTGGCGAGGGTCATGGTTGGCCGGAGAAAAGACGGTCGAGGGGAATGGCGTTGCGCAGGAACCCGACACTCTGGGCCTCCGTGACCAGCGCCTCAAACTGCTTCTGTGTCACCTGATCGGAAAACTTCAGGCGGGCCCAGGCGTTCGTCACGATGGCCTTGGACATCTCGCGTTTCATCTCGGCGCTCAGGCCGGCGCGCACTTGCGCCCGGGCCTCGTCCGGATGCTCGTTCAACCAGGCGGTGAGCTCCCGGTGGGCCGCCGTGAATTTTTCCACCAAGGCCGGATGGGCCTTCAGGAATTTCACGCTGGTGACCAGCACGGTCGTGACCGCGTCCGTCTGCTCCAGAAAAACCCGGCCGTTGGCCTCCAGTTCCAAGCGTGAGACCCAAGGTTCCACCGTCCAGGCGGCATCGAGCTTGCCCTGCTGGAAAAGCGAAAGCTGGTCGGGATTGGCGGTGGGCAGCACCAGCACGTCGCCACCGGTCAGGGTGGTTTTGTAGCCTTGCTGCTTCAGCCAGGCGCGCGCGGCAACGTCCTGCGTGTTGCCCAGCTGGGGTGTCGCTACATGGCGGCCCTTGAAGTCGGCCGGCTTGGTGATGCGGCCGTCGCCGGGCACCACGAGCGCTGCGCCGCCGAGAGTGGCACCGGCCAGCACACGGATTTCGTCGCCCTGCGAGCGGATGTAGGCGTTGAGCGCCGGGTTCGGCCCGACATAGGTGAGGTCGATGGAGCCGGCAAAGATCGCCTCCATGGCGCTGGGGCCGGCGTTGTAGGCGAACCACTGGATGGTCACTTCCGGACCGAGGCGCTGCTCGAACCAGCCGTGTTTCTCCCGGGTGGAGTGGCTGCCGATCACGCCCTGGGCGTGGGTGATGTTGGGGAAATAGCCGACGCGCACGGTGAGGGCCTCGGCCCGCGCCAGACCCAGGCTGAAAGCCAGCCAGACCAAGAGAAGGCGGTGCAGTTGTCTCATATGGCGTAATCTCCTAGAAGTTGATGGATGACGCCCTCGGTGGGGCTGGTGCGGGCCGCGCGTGATTTCGCTGACTTGATCCTGCTGCGCGCCTTGGCGGGTTCTCCGACCGCGCTGAACGGCAGCGGCCGGCCGCTGGACACCATCTTGCGGGTGGTGACCTCAACCACGTCGGCCAGCGTGTAGCGGTCGAGGATGGCGGCGATGGCGTTGCGCACATCGAGCATGAGCATGCGCAGGCCGCAATGGGCCTCGTCGGGGCAGTTGCACGGCTCGTACGCGGTCTGACTGACGCAACCGATGGGGGCCAGCGGGCCGTCGATGAGACGGACCACGCCGCCGATGGCGATCCGGGCGGCGGGTTTCGCCAGGAGATAGCCCCCGTGTTTGCCGCGCTCGCTCTTCACGTAGCCGGCCTCACGCAATTGCTGCATGATCTGTTCGAGAAACTTGACCGGCAAATCCTCCGCCTTGGCCAGCTCGGTCACCCGCACGAGCTTCCGCCCCACCTTGGCGGCGATGCCAAGGTTGATCAGGGAGCGGAGGGCGTATTCGCCGCGTTTGGAGAGCTTCATAGGCCAGTTATCTAATCTACATTAGTTTAGTAGGGATTAGAGCAAGCCCCATTTGTACCCCCAGGCTGATATGACCCGAAGCCTCCCCTGCCCCCCAACTTACAATTTCAGACGCAACCCATCGTAAGCCAGCTGGATACCAGGGTGACTGGGCGCCAGTTTTTGACTCCATTCCTCGTGCTCCATCCGGTGGGTCAGGTGGGTCAGGTAGGTGGTGGGAGCGCCGATTTCGGCGGCCGCGGCGCAAGCTTCCGCGATGCTCATATGGGTGGGATGCGGCTCGACGCGCAGACCATCGAGCACGACCACCTCCGCGCCCTTGGCCAGGGCGACCGCATCGGGCGGAACGCCCTTGCAGTCGTTATAGTAGGCGAACTTTTTGCCCGACGACTTCTCCTCGAAGACCAGCCCGAGCGTACTCATACCGCCGTGCGGCAACAGGGTCGAACGGATGGTTCCTTGGGGCAGCTCGATTATCGCCGGCATAGGCAGTAGCTTGAACGCCGCATAACCCTTCGACACCGGCCGCTCGGCAATCGCATAGGGAAAGATCGACCGCACGCGCGTCATACCCTCCTCGGTCGTGTAAACCGTGAGGGCTGTGCCGCCAAGCAGATCGCAGAAACGGCGCAGGTCATCCATGCCGACCACATGATCGGCATGGCCGTGCGTCAGGATGAAAAAGTCCAGCTGCCGGATCTTCTCGCGCAGGCACTGCAGCCGGAACTCCGGCGCGGCATCCACCTGAACGTGCAGCCCGTCCATCACGACATGGATGCCGGCCCGCGTGCGCTTATTGCGCGGGTCAGTCGAGGTGCAGACCGCGCAATCACACGCGATCATGGGCACGCCCTGTGAAGTGCCCGTGCCGAGAAAGATGACATCCATGGTGGCACCACGAAATACCCTCCTGCGCTCTCAGGCAAGAGCTTCGGTTGTCGTATGAAACTGTAGCGGCGCTCTATGAGCGCCGTCCCCAGCGGGCCAAGGCCAGCAACGCCAGAGCTCCGACAAACCAGAGCGAGGGCGCGCCCCCACCACCCCGACCGCCACCGCCCGAACTGGGTGCGGGAGTTGGCGTCGGGGTGGGCGTCGGCGTCGGAGCGGGCGTGACCGGCGCTGGCGGAGTGGCCGTCGCATCCAGCGAAATTACCGTCATCGAATAGGATGCGAAGGAGGCTGAAAAGGTCCCGCCGGAGATGGCCATGGTGGTGCTGGCGAGGTCCGTGGAGCCGCTGCCCGTCCGCGCGGCGTCATCCTGTGGTTTACCGTAGGAATATACGAAGGCGGCCGCTGGCGGAGTGTAACCCGTCAGGGCGATGCTCGCGCTGAGCGGCGTGGCGGACGGGTCCTTGTTGATCACGAGAAGATTCAACACTCCGCCGGTACTCTTGGCGGCAAAGACACTCAGCAGGCTGTTGTTGCTCGTCGCCGACACGATGGTGTCGCCCTGCCGGGCGAACCTCGAGAGCAGCTTCAGTGCGTAGTAGGTCGGAAAGGCCTCGTAATAGCCGGTGGCGCCGCCGGTGGCCGGCGTCGAGAGGACGCCGTAGTCGCCGTAGTTCCGCCAGCCGTAAAGCGAAGCGCTCATATTGCCGGTGATGACGCCGTTGGCGCTCGGAGGACCGTTCCGCAGGTCCCACCACATCAGGGCATTGATCTCGGTCTGCAGGAGGTTGCCCACGCTGTCGGCGAGAAACAGGCCGTTGACCAGGCTGGTGCTCTGTTTTCCCGGGTTGGCGTAAACGGAGTTGTTTTCCGTCACGACGATTTCCACGCCGGCCCCGGCGGAGCCGTGATAGTCAGTGAGCATCCGGCGCATGCTCGCGACATCGTCCGGCCAGGTCTTCGCTTTTTGCAGCAGGCCCGCGTCGGTCTCAGGATTGTTGGGTTGATCGGAGGAGGGGGCCTGCTCGTAACGGTGGTAGATGATGAAGTCGGGTGTGACATTGAGCGCCCGCAGGGTGGCAAGCACGACGGGTGTCCAGCCGTTGGACGTCGTGCCGGTGCGCAGGTTGGTGGCCGGATGCGACGTGTGGCCATTGACGTAGTCGGCCTCGCTCGCCGTCACCACGACACCGACTTTGATGGTCGAGTCCACTGCCTTCATCTTGGCGATATAGTCCTTGGCCCGGGTGGCATAGGTGTAGGCATCGTTCTTCACCGCCTGCTCATCGGTTTCCCAAGTGCCGTAATTTTCATTGCCGACCTCCCAGTATTTGAACCCATAGGCCGCCGACCGGCCGACCCGCAGAAAATTCATGCCGTCGTTGGTGGCGAGCGCGGAGGCCGCACGCAGGCCGGCCCAGGTCCCTGCCGTCTGCCAGTTGTAACTCTTGGCATCGGTGCCGATACTGACCGTGCTGCTGGTGGCGGCGTTGGCATAGGCCACCAAGGCGGCCGCCTCCTCGGGCGTGCCGGTGCCGTAGTTCACGGTGACAAAGGCCTGGGCGTTGAGCCCGGTGATCAGCTTGCCGAAGCCGTTGAAGCTGGTGGACCAGGTCCACGTATTGGCCAGGCTCGTGTTGGTCCGCCAATGGTATTCGTCGGAAAGCGAACCGCCGGGCAC
This sequence comes from Opitutaceae bacterium, assembly GCA_043745015.1. Classification (GTDB taxonomy): domain Bacteria; phylum Verrucomicrobiota; class Verrucomicrobiia; order Opitutales; family Opitutaceae; genus Lacunisphaera. Next base: position 13,121 of record JAYTUA010000258.1, read on the forward strand.
ACGGATGGTGCGCAGGCCGGCCGCCTGCACGAGCGAAATGGTCTGGTCGCTGCTGGCTTGGGGATCCCAGATGACCGCATTGATGCCGAAGATCCGCTCATCCACGGTGGTCCGGACCGTCGTGGCCGCGTTGACGCTGACTGAAACCGCAGCACTCTGGGCGAGCGCGGCGGACGGCAGGAGCAG
>JAYTUA010000259.1:0-13225 GCA_043745015.1 Opitutaceae bacterium
CACAGTGAATCCTCCGCTTCGCCTGCGGCCTCCGGCCGCGGGACGAATCAGCCGTAGCCTTGGCGAAGGCTGACCCGCCATGCCCGATTTCACGCTCCATTCTGAATCCAACACGGGCCATCCAATCGTCCCGCCCATCGATTTCTCGGCCTCGCTCAACGGGGAGCAGTTCGCCGCCGTCACCGCACCACCCGGCCCCATGCTCGTCCTCGCCGGCGCAGGCTCGGGCAAGACCCGCACGCTCACCTACCGCGTAGCCTGGCTGCTGAGTCAGGGCGTGCGCCCGGGCGAAATCCTTCTCCTCACCTTCACCAACAAGGCCGCCAAGGAGATGCTCCACCGCGTCCATGACCTCACCGGCATCGAGCCGGGCCGCTTCTGGGGCGGCACCTTCCACTCCCTCGGCAACCGCGCCCTCCGCATCTACGGCGAGGCCATCCAGCTCCCGCGGAACTTCACCATCCTCGACGCCGACGAGTCCGAAACCCTCCTCAAGCAGTCGGTCGAGTCCGTGGACAAAGTCTTCTTCAAGGACAAGACCAACCCCCGCCCCGGCCCGCTCTTCAGCGTCCTCTCCCTCGCCCGCAACACCCAGCTCTCGATCCGCGACACCGTCACAAAGAACTTCCCGCAATACGGCGAGATGGTGGACCGCCTCCCCGCCTTCGCCGCCGCCTACGAGAAGGCCCGGCGCGACCAGTCCGTCGTGGACTACGACGACCTCCTCGAGCTCTGGCTCAAGCTCCTCACCAACGCCCCCGAGGTCGCCGCGTATTTCACCAACCGCTTCCGCCACGTCCTCGTCGACGAATACCAGGACACCAACACCCTGCAGGCCCAGATCGTCGACCGCCTCGCCGCGCACCACCGCGTGATGGCCGTGGGCGACGACGCCCAGTGCATCTACTCGTGGCGCGGCGCCGACTTCGCCAACATCATGACGTTCCCCGAGCGGCACGAGGGCACCGTCATCCACCGCATCGAGATCAACTACCGCTCGACGCCCGAGATCCTCGCCTTCGCCAACGGCGTGCTCAACGCCCAGCCCAAGGGCCGCCACTTCGACAAGGAGCTCCGCTCCGCCCGCAAGCACTCCGTCAAGCCCTACGTCGTCCAGACCATGGACGACCGGGAGCAGGCCGAGTTCATCCTCAAGCGCATCCACTCGCTCGTGAACGACGACGGTGTCTCGGCCAGCGAGATCGCCATCCTCTACCGCTCGCACTTCCTCGCCCTCGAGATGCAGCTCGCCCTCTCCCGCGCCGGGATGCCCTACGTCATCACCAGCGGCGTGAAGTTCTTCGAGCGCCAGCACGTGCGCGACCTCGTCGCCCTCCTCCGCTTCATCTACAACCCCGCCGACACCCAGGCCTGGCAACGCATCGCCGTCCTCCTCCCCAAGGTCGGCGAGAAAGGCGCGCAGAAGATCCACGCCGCCGCGTCGGACCACGCCCGGCTCATGCAGAAGAACTTCCTCGACGTCCTCGCCACCGACGACGTGAAGAGCAAGGTCGCCAAGGACGCCCGCCCCGAGTGGGAACAGTTCTGCGCCTCGCTCGTCCAGGTGGCCGACGCCATGAGCACGCAGAAGCCCAGCGACACCGTGACGGTCGCCATCGAGGGCTGGTATGGCGACTACCTGAAGGGCGCCTACGCCGACTACACCGACCGCCTCGACGAATTGAAGGCCATGGTCGGCTTCGCCTCCCGCTTCGAGGAGATGCAGGACCTCCTCGCGCAGATCGTGCTCCTCAACGGCGAGACGAGCGAACGCGAGGTCGATCCCAACACCGAGTGCATCAAGCTCACGACGATTCACCAAGCCAAGGGCCTCGAGTATGACGTCGTGTTCCTGATCGGTGCCGCCGACGGCCAGTTCCCCACGCGCCGCTCCATCGAGGCCGGCGACGTCGAGGAAGAGCGGCGGCTGTTCTACGTCGCCGTCACCCGCGCCAAGAACGAACTGTATATCAGTTATCCCCGCGTCGCCACCCGCGCCGGCCCCGGCGGGATGATGTTAACTCAATCCCGTTTCCTCCAAGAACTCCCCGACGACCTTTACGAAGAACTCCGCATCAAGCGGAGTTACGGGTGGTAGTTGCCGTACGAACCCCGCAAGGCCATGAAAGTTTTCCTCTTTGCAACGAATCATAATGTTCAACGCGGGTCCTTGCCTCCGGAACTTCCTGATGAACGTACTCGTTTCGAATCAGAGGTGTCGCTTATAGCAAAATCTCAATGCATTGATTTGCTTGCAGAAGAATTGAACAAAGAATGCGTGTCCACTGCCCTCGAGTTCCGAACCAGCTCAGTTCTGCAAGATCTCTCGGCGAAGTTGGCCGTGCCACATCTTTTCTGTGAGCCCACGCTAACTGAACGAAAGGCCACTCGTTTTATCGGAGATGAACTAGAGCGATGGAGAGAGGCTTATTGGCTCAAAGCGATCCAAGGAAAGTCGGCCTCAAATGTTCTTTTTATTCTGGGAGCGAACCATCTGAAGTCATTCAAAGCATTACTCTCAGAAAATTATATTGAAGCTGTTGTCGTTCACTCCGACTGGGGAAGCTCCTAAGCTTGGCCACTAATACGTCGACCTTAATCTTAGAAAAACGAATCGCCTAGGGCTTCGTCTTATCTGCATTTTGTTCTTTTAAAATATCCGCATAGAGCGCTTCAAAAAACGGAAATGCCTCATTGGCCGATTTCATATCTGATCCGACAAGCGCTGTGATCGAATCATTGTTCAGTAGTTTCCCGGAAAGTATCTCATTTTGATAATATTCTAGGAGCATCATTGTCTGCTTCTTGATATTTTCCTCGGATTTTCCTGTTCTGATACTAAGCGAGTGTCCAACAACAAAGAAAGCTACAGCGTGCTCGTTATAGGTCTTAACCAGCTCTTTGCCTTTCTCGTTTGCAGTCCCTTGCTCAATATAAGCGGCAATCGCGGTATATAGCACGGAGCACCTAACTCCCACGTAAGCTAGTTCAGAAAGGTCGGGATCCCCACTCTTGGTCTTTATTCTAGAAACTGCCTCCGACATCGGCTTCAGTTGCTCAGCGCCGCTTAAAGCAATTGGAAGTGCCAACAAAATCATTAGCAACATCTTCATGGTTCGAAGATGTTCTGAGTAGAAAATCGGGGCAAACACTAAACTAGGCGTCAAGGCCAAGCCGAGGACGGCCAAGCCGAGGACGTCAGGCCTTGACTCTTGACTGACTCGCAAAGCAACAACGCCCACCAGCCTGTTTGTCAAAAATCGAGAAACCCGAGGGGGTCGGGGGGGCGCAAAAGGGGTCAGGCTGGGCTTGCCCTAATTCCTCGGACAGTGATTCGGGGGAACCGGGACGGGGTCAGGCTGCGGATGTTGATGTCCTAGCACTCGGCCCCCCAACAATCCGTTTGCCTCACCGCCATCCGCCGGCTTCATTCCTCCCATGCCGCGCAAGTTCAGCGAAATCCTCGAGGAGGCCCGCGCTCTGCCGTATGGCGAGCGGACTGAGCTTATCGAGCAGCTGATTGCCGACTCGGCCAAGGACCTCGACCCCGCGATCGAAAAGGCCTGGGGCGACGAAGCCCTCCGCCGCATCAAAGAAATCGAAGAAGGCAAGGTGCAGGGAATACCGGTCGAGCAGGTCATGGCCGAAGTCCGGAAGATCGTCGGCTTAAAGTAAGTGAAGCCGGCAGTCCTCCATCCCGAGGCCAGACTGGAACTCGTCGAGGCGGCGCAGTATTACGCCACCCTCTTTCCCGGATTGGGCCAGCGCTTCTATGCCGTGATTGATCGCCTCATCGCCGAAGCCTGTGCGTCACCCGGAACTTTTCGTTACATCCGAAAACCGGCCCGGCGGCATTTCACCCGCGAGTTTCCTTACGGTATCATCTACCTTGATCGTCCTGAAGACCTCTGGATCGTCGCCGTCATGCACCTCCGTCGCCGACCCGGCTACTGGCAGCACCGGATGACCTGAGGGCGACAGATGGAGTCAGGCTGGGCTTGGGCTCCAACCGAGCCAAGGCTGTCACGCCTGACCCTTTGCCGCAGTTTCCTCCCACACCTTTGCATCTTCGCGGCTTTGCGTGAGACCCTTCCGCGTCTGCCCGAGCCGGTTTGTAACATAATACGTTACAAATTTTCCGCCCGGCCTCTGGTAACGTATTACGTTACCAGCCAACCCCGGCCCCCTGTCCGTCCAATCAGGTGAACCCTAGGTCGCGTATGTTGCAGTTGGCCGCGAAGCAATCCGTTGCGATTTCACGATGCCTTCATCAAGCCTTCACACAGCTCCGGCATCCTGAGCGCACATGAAACGTAAAGATCATCTCATCGTGACGCTCGTGCCGTTGGCCCTGCTGCTGATCCCGCTGGTCGGGAACCTCACGGTCCAAGGCTGGAACTGGCACTGGAACGACTTCCTCTTCGCCTATGTGGTCTTCGCCCTCACGGCCTTCGCCTACCGGCTGCTGGCGACGCGCCAGTGGTCCAACCTCACCTACCGGCTCGGCCTGGCGCGCCTCCAGCCCGGCGGCATGGCGAAGGTCGCCTTCGGCATGGCCGCCGCCCTTTTCCTGATCCCGGTGGTCGCGGTCATCTTCTGGCCCGCCGACTTCAGCCCCGGCGTGGCGAAGGTCTTCCTCCTGAACTTCGCCTTCGTCCTGATATTCATCGTCGCCGGTCTGCTCTTCCGCCACGCCGCCGCCCAACCCGCCCCCAGCGCCACCGCGGCCTGAACGCGCCCCATCCTCTTGAAGTGCTCAACCAGCCAATGTTCGTAATACGAACATTGGACTCAGAACACGGCGGCGGACTTCTGGGGCGGCTGGCGACTGAGCCAGATAAGCAACCGCAGCGCGCGCTCGGCGTCGGGCATCGCGGAACGGCGTTTAAAATACTCGCCGATCCGGGCCCGGTGCACCCCCAGTTCGCGGGCCAACAAGGCGCGGGTGCCCCGGCGACGAAGCCGCGGCTCCACAACGGAGATCAGGGCATTCCACAGCGGTGTATCGTCGCTCGGCCTCAAGGTCGCCCCGCGCTTGATCCGCAGACGACGGGCCTCCCGTCGTTTGTGCATCTCCCTCTCCATATCCCGGCCAATCGCATCAATGATTTCCGCCAGGGAGATCACCCCGGCCAGTTTGGAGGGAACGTAAGCATCCATGCTAATGTTCGTAATACGAACATTGGCCATAAAGCAATATTCTTGTCCGGCCCGGCGGAAGAGGTCTGGCTGCGGATGCTGGTATTCTGAAATTCGCCGCCGACCGGGTTTAAGTCTTTCAATCGCGGATAAGGGCTGGCCAGACCGCCGGCCCGGAAATCCAGCTCCGGGCCCGACACCCCTCGTTCAGGGCTTGATCGCCGGGCTGGTCTGCGGCGCGTGGTCCGCCGCGAGCATACGGCCGATGCAATTCACCGATTTCTTTCACACGAAGAACGCAAAGTAAGCGAAACTCGATCCCGTCCCTTGGCTATTAATCCGTGTTATCCGCGGCAAAACCGCCTTGTTTCGCCTCAGTAATGATACCGCAGTTGCAGGAGCCAGATCTGCGTGCCCGCGACCTTGTAGATGATGCGATGCTCGCCATCGATGCGCCGGGACCAGCACCCCTTGAAGTCATGCTTGAGCGGCTCAGGCTTGCCGATGCCGCCAAAGGGCTCACGCAGGATTTCCTTCAGCAGGGCGTTGATCTTCTTGAGGCGTCGCGGATCAACCTCCAGCCAGTGCTGGTAGTCCGCCCAAGCTTCGGGGGTGAACACCAGTTCCATCCGGTTATTTCTCGATCAGCTTCCTGACCCGGCCCCGACCCTTTTCCATTGAGCGCAGGGCCGAGAGTAATCTTTGCGCGTTCTTCGGACTGCGCGTGAGATAGGCCGTCTCTTCCAAGGCCTGGTATTCCGCCAGCGAGAGCATCACCACCGCCTGGTCGCGGTTGCGGGTGATGACCACGGCCTCGCTGTCCTCGCACACCCGGTCCATGGTGGCGGCGAGGTTCTCCCGGGCCGCGGTGTAGGTGATGGCCTTCATATGGACAGGATGCTGTCCATATGCCCGTTTGCGTCAAGTTGTGTTTCCCGACCGATCCTAAGACGTCACGTCTCGACTCTTGACTGATCAAACCAGCGACCGGCCCGGCCGATCCATTTTCACACAAAGGACGCGAAGTAAGCGAAGTCTGATCCCGACTCTTGGCTAACTTAGCTTCCTTGGTGTAAAACTCCCCGCTCATCGTGTCCCGGCCCGCCGGCACTTCACCCGCGATTTCCCCTACGGCATCATCTACGTCGAACACCCCGACGACATCTGGATCGTGGCAGTCATGCACCTGCACCGGGAACCAACCTACTGGAAGCAGAGACTCACGAAGCCATGAAATCCAAGAAGCCCATATTCGACGCCGAGGGCTATCAGACGAACCTGACTGACCTCAACGGCACGCCCTTGCCCGATCTGAAGACGGTCAAAACTATCGAACCGACCTTTGCCTTCTGGGACAATCCTGAGGACGCCGTCTACGACAAGCTGCAGAACGACGAACCCGAATCCAAGTAGGCCAGCAACAGGGATTGGTTTTCTGGCTTTCCGCTGCGGATACTGGCTGGCCAGACCGCCGGACGGAAATTGACCACCGCCCTTTCGCCAGCGCTACTCCCCGGGGATTCTACGCGCGGCTTGCACAGCCCCGCTGCTGCGGGGCTGGCCGGGCGGCGTCCTAATGCCACTTGGGAAACCCCGCAGCAAGCTGCGGGGAATGTTTCAGTATTCAGCTCCGGGCCTGACACTCCTCGTTCACGGCCTGATCGCCGGGCTGGTCTGCGGCGCGCTGTCCGCCGCGAGCATGCTGCCGATGCAATTCACCGATTTCTTTCACACGAAGGACGCGAAGCCAGCGAAGTTCGATCCCGCCCCTTAGCTACCTTTTTGCCGCAGTTTTGCTTCAGCAAGAACTGCGGACAAACACCGGGCCCGCAGGAGCGGGCAACGGCGCACTTCCTTGGTGTAAATTCATTTCTGCCCGAGCTGTCGTTTGGCCTGGATCGCCCGCAGCTCCTTGGCGACGAGGGCGTCTTTCTCCCGGCCCATCGCCTCCTTGGCCTTGATCAGGTCTTCCAGTGAGATCACGCGACACTTCCGGCCAAACAGCGGCACTTCAATCGCGTGGCGCGCCAACGCTTGGTAATCGCCAAGGCCGAGCACACTGCCCAGCACATCGACAATCCCGGCGTCGGTCTCGAGGTAAATATTGGCGAGCGGCTCACCGGCCGGCGGATGCTCCAGAAACGAGAGCCGGTTGTGGGTCATGCGGTGGACGGGATGCAGATCGGCCAGAGTTGTCCGTAATTTTGCCATCGTCTCCGATGACATGACCGCGCAAATATCAAGGTCATCCGTCACGTAAGAAGAGCCGTGCAGCACGCCGGCAAATCCTCCCACGACGACGAACTCCAAGCCCGCGTCAGCGAACCGCTGCAACAGGACGTGAAGGCTTTTCATAAGCGGCTCCGGCTTCCCTCAGGGCCCACACCAATTCCAACGCCGATTCGTGACGCAAGACCCGTTGTTCGTAAGTCAGGGCCAGGTTTGAATCCAGCAAATCGAGGTCGATGCCCGCGCGGCGGGCGTCCTCGAGGGCTTGGGCGGGATTCTCCATGCCGGGAACTATTGGCCTTTCCCCGGCCGGCGCAAAGCCCGATTTAAGGAAAGTCTTTCCGCCACGAATGATGGCTGGCCAGACCGCCGGTCGCGGATTTAGCTCCGGGCATGACACCCCTCGTTCATGGCTTGATCGCCGGGCTGGTCTTCGGCGCGTTGTCCGCTGCGAGCATGCTGCCGATGCCGTTCCCCGACAAGCGCGCCGCGCTGCTCGGCGCCTTCCTCAATCGTTTCGGCATCGGGCTCGTGATTCCGCTTGTGCCTGTTGCTCTGCCCGGCACATCCGGCTGGGCGCTCGGCGCAGGCCTCGGCCTGCTCCTCAGCCTGCCCGACGCGATCATCACCAAGGCCTACGTGCCCATCCTCGTCCTCGGCACCCTCGGCGGCGCCATCATCGGCTTCCTCACGTAACGACCTGGGCAATTCCGCCCTAATCCCAATGTCACCTATTAAGTGACATTGCTCCGGGATTAAACCCGCTCCTTGCTCCCTTCCCTTCGTGTCCTTCGCAGTTAAACTCCGTGTATCATGGACCGCCGGTGGTAGCTGAACACCTCATAGCCGCGGGCGGAGGGCGGCGCTATCTTGGGGCCATCATGATCACCCCCGGCACCCCTCACTCCCGCAGCCCGCTTTCCAGGTGGCGCTCCATGTGCAACATCTCCTCCCCGGCGGTGGCCGCCATTCTGTCCGCGCGCTGCCAGTTTTCCCTGCAGACGGCGGAGGTCATCTGCAACCGCGCCGATGCCTCGTTCGCCCTGATCTGAACAGGAACACCCCGACCTCTGGCGCTGGGCGGTCTATGGCGCCGAGGATGTGGCTCTCCATGAAGGCACCGTGCCTACCCGGGAGGAAGCCAGCCGGGTCGCGCTGGTCGCCCTCTCGCTGCTGGACGCACCCTGCCCGATCAGCGCGTAGGGCCGGCTGGAGGCTGAGGCTTATCCCTGACTTCTTCTTCGCGGCTTTTTGCCTCGGTTTCGTGGAGCGAAAACCGGGGACAAGCACCGGGAGCTTCCGGCCTTGACCCGGCTCGCGGCCGGGTCAACGGCTGGCGTATCCCCCATGAAAAATCCCCGGAGCGCTTTTCTGTTTGTCGTGTTGGTCCTGCTGACGCCGTTCGCCGCCTCGGCGCGCGAGGTACGGTTCCCCGAAAAAGGCCTCCCGGCCTTTGCCTTCCTGCTGCCGGACGACTGGACCACCCAGGAGGCGGCCGAAGGAAATATGCTCCTGCTCAGCCCCAACCGCCACACGGTCATAGTGATCAACATGGCGGCGAGCGCCGATGCACCCGACAAGGTGGCGCAGGGCGCCCTGGTGGGGGCCAAGGCCCCCGAGGCGAAACGCAAGGAGCCGGCGGAAATTTCCGGTTGCCCGGGCGTCACCCTTTTCTCGGAAATGACCAACGCGACGGGGGTGCACATGGAACTGGAGCTGACCGTGGTGAAGGCCGACCCCGCGCATTGCGCCGCGGCCACGCTCATCCTGGCGGACGGCCGGTCCAATGACGAAGCCGCCTTCGCGCGGCTCGTGCGCAACGGGATGAAGATTTTGCCGGCGGAATAATTCCGGTTCCCCGTAGTTTCGCCGCCGCATGCCCGTGATCATCACCGCCGAGCGCCCCGACACGCCCACGCCACCGCGCTGATCACCGAGCTGGAGGCGCACCTCGCGTCGCTCTACCCGGCGGAAAGCCGCCACGGCTTCAGCGTCGAGCGGCTGATCCAGGAGGGCGTCGCGTTCTTCGTCCTGCGCGCCGACGGCCGGGCCGCCGGCTGCGGCGGCCTCAAGCTCTGCGGCACCGAATACGGCGAGCTCAAGCGGATGTATGTGCGGCCGCAGTTCCGCGGCGCGAGGTTTGGCGAAATGCTCGTGGACCGGCTGGCCGACCACGGCGTTACCCCATTCTAAAAGCTCCTCTCCAAGAGTTGTTTGCACGCACATCGGCCAAGTTTCACGCAACGAATCTCACGGATGATATTCCTAATCTGCTCTCCTGAAGCCGGTTAATTCCGGACCCTCGTGATGTCACCTATTAAGTTAGATTGGCTTCCTCGGTGCGGGAATAAATTGGCAGTGATACCGGCGTGAGTTAACCTCGGGACATGCTACCCCTCCTCCGCAAATCCCTGCTGGTTGTCTCGATCCTCGCGCTGGCCTCCATGGTCGGCGGCTGTGCCACGTCCGCCGGTCCCATGCTTCGCCCCGCCGCCCCTGCGCCGGCTTCGTCCCGATAAGCCGTCGGGCGCCTGTCCTCCGTCATCCGTTCAGGCCGCGTAGGCCCGCAGGAAGGCGCGCACGTCCTCCGGCACGGCCGGGGCGAGGTTGGGCACCACCCAGTTGAACAGCCGCTGGAGCTCCATCGACTTGGCCGCCGTGGCCGGGCGGGCTTCTTCGCCGGCAAGGAATTCCATCCCTTGCCCCGCGGCGGCGCGCACCATGTTGTCCTTGAGCTGGAATTCAAAGGCCAGCACCGCCTGGTTGGACGGGTGCCGCCACACGCTCAACCGGGCGGACCGCTTGCTGACATAGTGCTCCACGAGGTAGCCGGACTCGTCGGGCTTGGGGCTGCGGCCATGCGGCTTGAGGGTGGAGCCCAGAGCCACGACCTCGAGCAGCTGCCGGTAGCCCGTCCAGATCGCCTCGTCCTCGATATCGTGCTTCAACCCGAGCACGAGGTTCCCGTCCAATTCGCGAATATTGGTAATGTGGCACGGAACGGTCAGCTCGTAATCATCCACGGTGAGAATGAGGTCGCAGGTATCGCCGGAGACCGCCTTGAGCGAGGAACCCATCTGCATGCGTGCACCGTGCTCGGAGCAATCGAGGAGGCGGCCCTTCCAGTTCCAGCCGTGCCGCGTGTTGCTCATCGGCACCCCCGTGTCGTCGCGCCCAATGAGGCTGAGCACGGCCTTGAGCTGGAACCCGGGGTGCAGCACAAAGCGCTGGGTGCTGCGCCGCTCCTGTCGCGGAACCTCCGTCAAGTCGGGCTCTTTGAGGATGCGTTTGAATAACTCCATCGGGGATGGGAACCAGTTTAAGCCGCGGCGGGGCCCGGGGTCAATCCCGCCCAAGGCCGGCGGGCGGGCGGATCAGGCCGCATGGGCCACCAGAAAATTGCGGACATCATCGGGTATGGCCGGGTCGAGATTGCACACGACCCATTGGTAGAGCCGGTGGATCTCCTCGGCCTGCGGACCTTTCGCCGCGAGGGCGGTGGCGACATCGGTGCCGTTGAGGCATTCCACCCCGGCTTGGGCGGCGAGGCCGCGCACCATGCTGTCCCGGAGCACGAATTCAAAGGCCGACACTTCCTCGCTCTCCAGCGAACGCCAGACCCGGAGGAGGGAGCCATCGCCTTCATACTGCTCCAACAGGTAGCCCGACGCGTCGGATTTCCGGGGTTGGGTGAGCTTCAGCGAGGACCCGAGGGCCACGAGGTCGAGCAATTGGCCGTAGGCGGCGTTGATCGCCGCGGCGCCCAGGTCGAAGGTGATGCCGAACATAATGTGATCGGGCCGCTCGATAACATTCGCAATCTTCCCGGGGATGACCAGCCGGTAGCCTTGGATGTCGATCTTCAGCTGACACGGATCATCGCGCAGGGCCAGCGCGGTGGTCGGCAACTGGATGCGGGCACCGGTGGTGGAGAGGTTGATGAGCTTCCCCCTCCAGTCCATCCCCGCGCCGCCCTTGGCCTTGAGCAACTGGCCGTGGTCATCGCGGCCCATGATGTTCAGGATGGACTTGACCGGAAACCGGGCGTTCAAGTCATAGCGCGACGCCCCCCGGCGATCGTTGTCTTTCCGCTTTCGGCCGACACTGAGAATGCGCTTGAAAAAAAGCATGGTCACACGGCCGGGGCGGCCGGGATGAGTATCTGCCTGATCCCGGGTGGCGGCTCAACTCATTAACCATTCCGGCCGAAGAAATCTTTAGGGCGAACGGACCCACGACGAAATATCCGGCAGAATCCTGCGACTTTAAAGCGGGTTGCCGGGTTGTTGATGCAAGCCCGTCTCCGCCCGGCACGAATTCCCGTGCCTGATGGAGCCGGCACCCTTGCCCCCATGTTCTAGGATCTCCGCTTCGCCCTTCGCATAATCGGTTCGCACCGCTGGTTTTCCGCCACCGTCATCGTCACCCTCGCCCTCGGCATCGGCATCAACACCACCGTCTTCACTTTGGTCAACGCCGTCCTCTTCAAGCCCGTGCCCGTGCCCGGCGGCAAACGCATCGTCACGGTCGCCAACCAGAATCTGGCCAAACCCGGCCGGCAGTCCCGGTCCCGCGTCTCGTGGCCGGACTATCTTGAATACAAGGCCCAGGGCCGGAGCTTCGAGGGCCTCGAGGCGCTCAGCCGCAACCAGGGGATCATCAGCGAGCCGGGCAATCCGCCCGAGCGTTTCAACATGGCGCGAGTGACCCCGGGTCTCTTCACCCTCATCCAGACGCCCCCGATCGCGGGCCGCGGCTTTACGCCCGCGGACGGCCAGGCGGGCGCCGAGGCGGTCGTGCTCCTCGGCTACGGGGCCTGGCAGAACCGCTACGCCGGGGCGCAGGATGCGGTCGGCCGCTCCGTGCGGGTGAACGGCAAGCCCGCCACCATCATCGGCGTGATGCCCGCCGGCTTCAAATTTCCCAACAACGAGGACCTGTGGATGCCGCTCGCCCCCGACGCCGAACTGGAGAAACGCACCAACCATGAACTGGAGCTCTTTGCCCTGCTCCGGCCCGGCACCTCAATCGCGGAAGCCAATGGCGACCTGGCCGTCATCGCCGGCCGCCTCGCCACGGAACATGCCGATACCAACAAGGACCTGGGGGCGCTGGTGCGCACTTTTCACGAGACCTACAACGGCGACGAGATCCGGACCGTTTTCCTGATGATGCTGGGGGCCGTGGGCTTTGTGCTGCTCATCGCCTGCGCCAACGTGGCCAACATGCTGCTCGGCCGCGCCATCGCCCGCGCCCGCGAGATCGCGGTGCGCACCGCCCTGGGCGCGACCCGCTGGCAGATCGTGCGCCAGCTCCTCGTCGAGAGCGTGCTGCTCAGCTCGCTCGGCGGCCTGCTCGGCCTCGGCCTGACGGCGTTCGGCGTGCACGCCTTCGACCTCGCGACGCGCGAAGTGGGCAAGCCCTACTGGATCATCTTCGAGATGGATTGGGTCGCCTTTGGCTATTTCGCCGCGCTCTCGGTGCTGAGCGGCATCCTCTTCGGCCTCGTGCCCGCGCTCCGCGCCTCCCGCGTGGATCTCAACACCGCCATGAAGGACGGCACCCCGGGCGGCGGCAGCCACCGCGGCCGGCTGACCGGTGCCCTGGTGGTCTTCCAGTTCGCCCTCACGGTCGTGCTGCTCGCCGGCGCCGGCCTGATGGTCCGCAGTTTCTTCGCCGCGCAGGCCATCAACGATTTTGTCCGCCCGCAAAGCCTCTTCACCGCCCGCATCCACCTGCCCGAGGGCAAGGGCGAACGTTACGAGAAATCCGAGACTCGCCGGCAGTTCTTCGAGCAACTCCTGCCCGCCCTCCGCGCCCTGCCGGGCGTGACCGAGGTGGCGGCCACCAATAATTT
>JAYTUA010000260.1:0-3336 GCA_043745015.1 Opitutaceae bacterium
GCGGGTCTCCTGCACGATGGTGCCGCCGCTGGCCATGACGGCGGTCTGGCGGCGGATCTCGTGGGCGATGCCGTCGCGGACAAACGAGATGGAGTTGAGGTTCTTCAACTCGACCTTGGTGCCGAGCTTCACCTGGCCCGCCGGCCGGATCGAGATGTTGGCATCGCAGCGCATCTGGCCCTTCTCCATGTCGCAGTCGGAGATGCCGCCCTGCACGAGGGCGATGCGCAGGGAGGTCAGCAGGGCGTAGGCCTCGTCGGCGCTGTGCAGCGCGGGCTCGGTGACGATCTCCATCAGCGGCGTGCCGGCCCGGTTGTAGTCCACGAGCGAGTCACCGGCCCCGTGGTTGAGCTTGCCGACGTCCTCCTCGAGGTGGATGCGGGTGAGCGGGATTTTTTTGTGTTCGCCCATGACGTTGCGCGCCGGGCCGGGCAGCTCGATCTCGACCGCCCCGCCGAGGCAGATGGGCTGGTCGTATTGGGAAATCTGGTAGTTCTTGGGCGAGTCGGGATAAAAGTAGTTTTTCCGGTCCCACTTGCACACCGGCGCGATCTCGCAGCCGAGGATGAGGCCGGCCTTGATGATCTGGTCGAGCGCCTCCTTGTTCATCACCGGCAGCGCGCCGGGCAGGGCGAGCACGACGGGATCGACGAGGGTGTTCTCCGGTTCGCCGTAGCCGGCCGCGACCCGCGTGAACATCTTGGACTTCGTGCGGAGCTGCACGTGGACCTCCAGACCGATGACGGCTTCAAATTTCATGCCCGGATTTTCTCCCGCGAATAACGCGAATACGCGCAAATTGGGAAAGTCTGTTTTTGGTTCGGGTGCATTGGCGTGATTAGCGGGCCAAAGTCAGAGGTTGGGATGGCGGGCAGACCACTCGTGGGCCTGCTCGTAGTGCCGGGCGATGGCCAGCAGGCCGGCCTCGTCGAACGGCCGGCCGATGATCTGCAGCCCGATGGGCAGGCCGCCCGTGGTGAAGCCGCAGGGCACCGAGATGCCCGGCAGGCCGGCGAGGTTGACGCTGATGGTGTAGATGTCGGTGAGATACATCGCGAGCGGGTCGGAGGATTTCTCCCCGAGCTTGAAGGCGGCGGTCGGCGAGGTCGGCGAGAGCAGCGCGTCGCAGTCGCGCAGCACGGCGGTGAACTCGTTGCGGATGAGCGTGCGGACCTTTTGCGCCCGCAGGTAATAGGCGTCGTAGTAGCCGCTGCTCAGGACGTGGGTGCCGAGGATGATGCGGCGCTTGACCTCGTCGCCGAAGCCCTCGGCGCGCGACTGGAAGTAGAGATCCACCGCGTCCTTGGCCTGAGCCGAACGGTGGCCGTAGCGGACGCCGTCGTAGCGGGCGAGATTCGACGAGGCCTCGGCGGTCGCAATGAGGTAATACACCGCCACGGCGTATTCGGCCGCGAGCGGGAGCGAGACCTCGCGGATTTCGCAGCCGGCCTTCCGGTAATGCGCGATGGCGGCCTGCACCGCCGCGCCCACTTCGGGATCGAGTCCGGTGCCGAAGAATTCCTTGGGCACGCCGAGGCGCCACGGCCCCTGGCGCCGGCCGAGCTCGGCGCGGTAGTCCGGCACGCCGGCCTTGAACGAGGTCGAGTCGCGCGGATCGTGTCCGGCAATCGTGCCGAGCACGAGCGCAGCGTCTTCCACGGTGCGGGCGATGGGGCCGATCTGGTCGAGCGAGGAGGCGTAGGCGGCGAGACCGTAGCGCGAGACCAAGCCATAGGTGGGTTTCAGGCCCACCACGCCGCACAGGGCCGCGGGCTGGCGGATGGAACCGCCAGTGTCGGAACCCAGTGCCACGGGCATCTCGCCCGCAGCCACGGCCGCGACCGAGCCGCCTGAGCTGCCCCCGGGCACCCGGGTGAGGTCCCACGGGTTCGCGGTCGGCCCGAAGGCGGAATTCTCCGTTGAGGAGCCCATGGCGAACTCATCCAGGTTGAGCCGGCCGAAGGGAATCGCCCCCGCCGCCTGCAATTTCTCCGTGACGGTCGCATCGTAGGGCGAGACGAAGTTCGCGAGCATCTTGCTCGAGCAGGTGAGCGGCTGGCCCGCGACGGCGATGACATCCTTGAAACCGACCGGGATGCCGTCGAGCGGTCCCCTCGCCTGTCCGGCGCTGCGGCGTTCGTCGGAGGCCCGGGCCAGCGCGAGCGCGCCAGCCTCGTCGCAGGAGTTGAAGGCCTGCACGCGGCCGTCCACGGCCTGCTTGCGGGCGAGACAGGACTGCACGAGCTCGACCGAGGAGAGTTTCCCTGAGCCGAGGAGTTCCGCCAGCCGGGCGGCGGGTAGATAAATGAGATCGTCCGCCATGGGCTACTCCACAACTTTGGGCACCACGATCATGTTCTGCCGCCGGGCCGGAGCGTTGCGGAGCGCCTGCTCCACGGTCAATCCGGGGCGGGCGGTGTCGTCCTGCCAGACATTGAACACGGGGGAGGCGTGCGCCATGGGCTCGACGCCGGTGACATCGACCTGCCCGAGCTTCTCCACGTAGTGGAGGATATCGCCCAACTGCTGCGAAAACTTCACCTTCTCCGCCTCGGTCAGGGCGAGGCGGGCGAGGTTGGCCAGGTAGTCGATATCGAGCTCGGATTTTGCACTCATGGGGGCGGGCGGTTCCATTCAAGCAGGCGGCGGAACGCCGGGTTGGCAACCGGCAAAAATCACCCGGCGGCCTGCTGGCTTGACCCGCACCGCCAATCGCTATCCGCTGTCCCGTGCTGCTTTTCAAACGCATCCTTGATTTTCAAAAGTCCGATGGCGGCCTGCTCGACAAACGCGGGGCCAAGCGTTACCCGGTCGGGGCCAAGTTCCCCCTCAAGGCCAAGATCACCCTCAGCGCCCGGGACGGGGAGGGCCACCTGCTCCCGGCCGACAAAAGTTCTCCCATGGATTGGGGCGGCCAGTTGCTCAATCTTTCGAGCAGCGGCGTCAGCATCCGCATGCATCCGTCCGCGGTGGCCGCCAAAGGTGAAAACTGCACCATGAAGCTCGAGCTGGACCACAAGCTGTTCGAGCTTTCCACCACGATTGCGTACTATCGCGTCGGCCAGCAGTTTGTCAGTTGCGGGGTGGTCCTCAATTTTCCGGACAGCTATGCCCGCAAGGCCTACCTGCAACTGATGGAGCCGGTGGCGATCGGGTCCTCCCTGGAAGTGGTGGCACCCGCCAAGGTGAAGCAGGATCTGCCGGGTTTGCTGAAAGAGCAGTATCTCGGTGAATCCGAAACCGTGCTCAGTGTCTGGCGCGACAGCGGGGGGAAAAACCCGAAGCTGTTCGAGTTGATCGTCCACGACTTCTGCATCCGCGGCAACACCGAGATGC
>JAYTUA010000261.1:0-3335 GCA_043745015.1 Opitutaceae bacterium
GGCTTGATGCCCTTGGCCTTGGCCTGATTGTAGAACTCGATTGCGCCGAAAAGATTGCCGTGGTCCGTGAGGGCCAGGGATTTCATGCCGAGCGCGGTGGCGCGGTCCATCAGGCGGTCGATCCGGCAGGCCCCGTCCAGCAGGGAGTAGTCGCTATGGACGTGGAGGTGGACGAAATCTGAGTCGGGCGACGCCAAGGTTCATCAATGGGAATCAGCGGGTTAGGTGCGGGCAAGACCTAATGCAGTGGTGAAGCCGGTAACTAATTGGTTGTTAGTTGTCGCCCGGACTTCCGCCGTCGCTCTAAAGAGCTATGGCGGACAGGGCGGCGGTGGAGAAACCACCGCCTTGAATTTGCTGTTGACGGTGGGGAGCGGGGCTGGCTCTTTCTGATCCTTTCAACCGACAAATCCCGACCTTTCACCATGTCCATCGAGATCAAAATGCGTAAGAATGAGCCCATCGATCGTGCGCTGCGCCGCATGAAGAAGAAGCTCGAGCGCGAGAACATCATCAAGGACGTGCGCATGAAGCGGTACGCCGAGAAGCCGTCGGAGCGCAAGCGCCGCAAGAACAAGGTCATGGCCTTCACCATGATGCTGCGCCGCCGTTACGCGGAGTAAGTCCCTCGCCCCCTGTCCCTTTCACCGGCCGTGCGTCCCTTGGATGCCGGCCGTTTTTTTTGGCGGTGAATTATTGTAGGGCGGGATCGCCGCATCCCGCCTTGGGAGGGCTCGCGTCCCTGCGAGCCGGCCCGCAGAGACGCGGGCCCTCCGCGAAAACAGGCGGGATCAGTGATCCCGCCCTACAGCAGCCTCCCACATGGCTTGATTCCGACCAGCTCCCATGTCCTAGTAAAAACTTACCCGCGCATGAAGCCGACCATCGCCCTTTCCAGCTGCTGGTGCTCGCCGCGCCATCAGGATGGCTATGCGATGCTGGAGGAGATGGCGGGCCTCGGCTTCGAGTGGGTCGAGCTCAGCCACGGCATCAAGATCACCTTGGTGCCCGGCATCCTGAAGGCGGTGGAGGAGGGCATCATCAAGATCGCCTCGTGCCACAACTTCTGCCCGCTGCCCGCCGGCGTCTCCCATGCTGCGCCCAACCTCTACATGCCGTCGTCGCAGGACGCCCGGGAACGTGACCAGTGGCTGCGACAGAGCAAGCGCACGATCGACTTCGCCCATCAGGTGAAGGCCCGCAAGGTCGTCGTGCACCTCGGCTCGGTCGAGTTCTTCTGGTTCAACCCGGCCGACAAGCTCGACACCTACCTGGAGGCCCACGCCGGGACCGATCTCACCCGTGATGCCGCCTACGGGAAGCTGCTCGCCAAATCCCTCGCCAAGCTGAAGGGCCGCATGCCGCCCTACTGGGATCACACCAAGGCCGGGCTCACGCAGCTGCTGCCTTATGCGGAGGAGAGGGGCGTGTCGCTCGGGTTTGAAAACCGCGAGGCCTTCGACGAATTGCCGCTCGACCCCGACCACCCCGACCTGGTCACGGCGATGGCCAAGCCCGGCGCCTGCGGCTACTGGCACGACACCGGCCACGCGCAGATCAAGCAGAACATGGGCCTGCTTCAGCACCGGGAGCATCTTGAGAAGAACGCGCCCAACGCCATCGGCTTCCACCTGCACGATGTCAGCGCCGAGGGCCGCGACCACCAGCCCATCGGTTCGGGCAAGATCGATTTCGACATGGTCAGCAGCTTCTGGCGGCCCGAGCACACCCTCGTGCTCGAGTTCAGCCCGCGCCTGACCACGGAGCAAGTGCTCTCGTCGAAACAGCGCGTGGATGAGCTGGTGGCTGCGCGGTTTCCAGTCGGCAAATAGCCAGTCACGGGTAATTCCGGGGATTGGTAGTGGGGCAGATTGCTGTAGCGGCGCTCTACGAGCGTCGTCCTCAGAGTCGGCGGTCATAGACCGCCGCTACAAATTTATCCAAACTGACCCGCTATCGCGGATTGCATCAGGAACAAATGGCTTGTGACTCGGCCGGCCGGTGATTTATCGGCGGTGTGTCCGTTGCCACTGACGTCCCAGCCTCCGACACCCGGGAGATGCGGGTCGCGGCGATTCTCTTTGTCGCCTTGCTGGTGTTCCATGCCTGGGCGGCGACGGTCGGCTGGCGG
This sequence comes from Opitutaceae bacterium, assembly GCA_043745015.1. GTDB lineage: Bacteria > Verrucomicrobiota > Verrucomicrobiia > Opitutales > Opitutaceae > Lacunisphaera. The sequence continues at coordinate 2,132 of JAYTUA010000261.1, forward strand.
AGCCTCAGTCTGCCCGGGGTGGAGTTCCGGCAGGCGCAGACGGCGATCTCGGCCCAGTTTATCCAGCGGGAGCATAATTTCTCGCTCGCGTACCCGACGCCGGTCCTGGGGAAGCCCTGGTCGATCCCCATGGAATTTCCCTTGTACCAATGGATGGTCGTGGGGCTGAGCAACTGCACCGGCCTGCCGCTGACGCAAGCGGGGCGCGCCGTGAGTCTGGTCTGTTTCTACCTCACGCTGCCGGCGCTCTACCTGCTCCTGGCCCGGTTCCGCCTGTCCCCGGCGGGGCGGCTGGTGGCGCTCGGCATGGTGGTGTCGTGCCCGTTGTATATTTTCTACGCGCGCGCTTTTCTGATGGAGACGATGGCGCTGATGTTCGGCGCGTGGTTCCTGCTCGGTCACGTGAATGCGGTGGAACGCCGGCGGATGGGCTGGCTGGTGCTCGCCGTAGTCAGCGGCACGGGGGCGGGGCTCGTCAAGGTGACGACCCTGCTGCTCTTCCTGCTGCTGGCTCTGACCTGGACGATTTGCCAATTGTGGCAGGCGCTCCGGGAAAAATCGCGTGTGGATAGCCTCAAGGTGGCGATCTGGTCGGCGGCGGCCGCGGTGGTGCCATGCGTGGCGGCGGTCTGGTGGGTTGGTTATTCGGATGCGATCAAACTGCTGAATCCCCTTGGGCAGTACCTCACCTCAGCCAACCTGCATGATTACAACTGGGGTGTCGGGCGGCGCTTCGACCCGTCCATCTGGCGGGATCATGGGGCCATCATCTTTCGTGAGATCATTTCGCCGCCCGTACTGCTGGGGTCGCTGGCCCTTTGGGCCGTGTTCTCCCGCCGGGGGTGGCGGCTGATGACATGGCTTGGGGTTTTCTTCCTGGCCGTGCAGGTGGCGTTTCCAGTGCTGTATGCGTTGCACGCGTATTACTACGTCGCCAATGCCTTCCTCCTGCTGCTGGCGGTGGGGCTGGCGCTGGTCGGTATTCTGGCGTGCCCGTTGCCCCGGGTGGTGGTCTGGCTGGTCGTGGCATTGGCCTATGCCGGTCAGGCGGCGATTTATTGGCGGCTGCACTACCCGGTGCAGAAGGAATGGAGTGCCGGTGGCACCACCCTGGCGCTGGCCCTGCGCGAAGTGACGGAACCCGAAAGCGTGCTCCTCATTGCGGGTGATGACTGGAGTTCCATCATCCCTTATCATGCACAAC
>JAYTUA010000262.1:0-3311 GCA_043745015.1 Opitutaceae bacterium
TTCAACGATATTGTCGACGAAGTCCCGACGAAGTCTTTCCGCATTAACTACGACAATAAAGCTACGACGACGGCTTCAGCAGTCGTGATTTCCGGTCTCTCAAGTTCTATGGGGCAAGCGCGTAAAGACATCGAGGCAGGTGGCATATATCTCAATAACGTCAGGCAATCAGAAGCCGCTCGCCCTATTTCGGAAACCGACCTCCTCTTCGGCAAGTATCTCCTCCTCCGCAAAGGCAAGAAAAGCTACGCGGTGCTGAACGTTAGCGCCTGATTGGCTCAATGAGATCGTGCTCCTGCCGATCCACTTCCAGCCTGTGTATTGCTAGTCGGTCCGCTCCCCCCGCGTTTCCGCAATCAAAAGTCGCCTTGCCAAGGTTTACGCCCCGGCTACCTTCCACCGCATGACCTTGCTGCAGATACAGCGCAAAGTGAAGGCGTTGCCCCGCTCCGAGCGGATCGCCCTCTCCGCCTATCTGCGGCATCTCTCCCGGGCCGAGAGTGAATCTAACAAACAGTCGCTGGACGCAGCGGCCGAACGCATGGCCCGGGGAGAGAAAGTGACGCGCGCACACTTGCAGCGCCTGCACAAGTCACTCCGGGCCGCCGGAGTGTAATGTCCAGCTACGGCTACGCCCTCGGCGAGGAAGCCGTGCAGATCTTCACTTCTTTGCCAGCCCTGCAAAGAGCAAAATTATTGCGCGCATTCGACCGTCTGGCCCGTTCACCAAATGGGCCGGGCGACTATCAAGAAGCCGGCGCGTCCGAGCGGCTCTACGAAGTAAAACTGCTCGATGAGCTGTTGCTCACCTGGTGGGTTGATCATGCCGCAAAGGAAGTCCGAATCGTCAGGATCGAGTCCGTAGATTGATTGATCGTTCGCGCCCTCACACCTTGATGCTCTTGACCAGGTCGCGGTTCTCGACGTGCCACGCGACCGTCCGGCGGAAGCCTTCCTCGGCGGTGACCGTCGGCGCCCAGTCGAGCAGGCGCTTCGCCTTGGCGATGTCGGCCCAGGTTTCCTTCATGTCGGCCGGGCTGGCGGCCTTGCTGGCGATCTTGGCCGTTTTGCCGAGGGCCTGCTCGATCAAGGCAATCACGGTCTGCAGGGTCATCGGGTTCCTCCCGCCGCCGAGGTTGATCACTTCGTAGCCGAGTGGTTTCAGCGCGAGCACGGTACCGCGGGCGATATCGTCCAGGTAGGTGAAGTCGCGGGCCTGGGTGCCGTCGCCATAGAGCGTGATGGGCCGGCCCTCGTCGATCCACTTGATGAAACGGAACGGGGCCATGTCGGGCCGGCCGGCGGGGCCAAAGACCGTGAAGTAACGCAGCACGGTGATATCGAGCCCGTGCTCCGCCTGGTAGGTCTGCGCCAGTTTCTCGGCCTTCAGCTTGGTCTCCGCGTAGGGGGATTGCGGCGTGTCGACGGCCTGGTCCTCGGTGAACGGCATCGGCCGCCCGGCGTAGAGCGACGAGCTGGAGGCCAGCACGTGCTTCTTCACCCCGTGAATCCGCTGGCACTCGAGGATGTTCCGTTCGCCCAGGACATTCGTCTGCTCGTAGAGTTCGGGCTGCTTCAGGCTGGCGCGCACGCCGGCCCGGGCCGCGAGGTTGAAGACGGCCTCGAACCGGTGCGCCGCGAAAATCTTGTCCAGCGCGGTCATGTTCTCGATGTCGAGCGGGTAGAAGATGAAGCCGCGGCCGGCCTGCAGCGGCCCCAGCCGCCAGTGTTTCAGCCGCACGTCGTAGTAATCATTCATGTTGTCCACGCCGATGACGGTGTGCTTCTCCGCGAGCAGGAGCTCGCAGACCTTGGCGCCGATAAAGCCGGCCGCACCGGTGACGAGGTAGGTGGCCATGGTTCAGCTGGCCTGAGGAGGAATGGTCCGTCGGGAAACAGTCTCCTCGGCAACCACCCAGGACTGACCCGACACCCGGCGGGATTCGATCAGCACAACCGCCGAATCAAGCCACGCCAGTCGCTCAGCGGGTGTCATGCGACCGAGCTCAGTGTGTCCGTCGTAATCCTCCGGTCGACTGCGTGCGATTATATCGCGCACCGTGGTTGCAGCTGGCTGTGGCTTATTCGACATGTTTTCTGAGATATTCGATATCCATGGCATCTTTCAGACGCGGCGGCTGGATGCAAAGCTTGATGGCGAGCAGCCGACGTTTGCCAATCACCCGCACCCGATAGCCGCCCAGTTCGATCCACTCGGTGTCGCCCACCAGAGCCTCATAGGAAAGATCGGGTCGGAGAAAAATATCTACATGCCGGACCGGACGGTCTGGATCAAGGAAACTGAACACCAAGGCATGCTTCTCCTCCACCATTTGCCGGACGGTCTCAGCTTGCAGCAGGGATTCGGGAGGAATTGGCCCCCGTGGTTTCAGGCCCAGCTGGTCCATGACCGCGAGGAATCGGCCCAGGTTCGCCGGCTGCATCAGCACGGCAAGATCAACATCCATGGTCACCCGCTCAACTCCATGCAGCACACAAGCAAGCCCGCCACCGATGATATAATCCACCTCCGCCCGCGAGAGGGGGCGGCCAGAATCTCAGCATAGGGATTCGCCGTCATACGGCCTCACTTAAGGCGGCAAAATCCGCCCGGGCCATCAGGCGCGCGACCGCCTTGCCCGTGGTGCGGGCGGTCCAGCCCAGGCTTTTCTTCGCCCGCTTGGCGTTGCCCACCAAGGTGGTGGATTCGAGCGGACGGTAGAATTTCGGGTCGACGCGCAGGACGATCGCGCCCGTGTCCTGGCGCCGGGCGGTCTCGGCCCGGCCCCGGCCCTTGAAGACCAGCTTGATGTCCAGCGCAGCAAACGCGGCCGTGGCAAACTCGCGCACCGAGCAGTCGCGACCGGTGGCAAGGATGTAGTCGCGGGGTTCCTTCGCCTGCAGGGTCCGCCACATGGCCACGACGTATTCCGGCGCCCAGCCCCAGTCACGCCGGGCGTCGAGGTTGCCGAGAGCAATCTCCTGCTGCCGGCCGGCCTTGATGCGGGCGGCCCCGACGGTGATCTTGCGGGTGACGAAATTCTCGCCACGGCGGGGCGACTCATGGTTGTAGGCGATGCCATTGACGGCGAAGAGCCCGTAGGCGTCGCGGTAAACCCGGCAGAGCTGCGCGGCAAAGGCCTTGGCGCAGCCGTAGGGACTCACGGGATTGACGGGCGTGGATTCGTGCTGCGGGGCGGACGCGGGCGCTCCGAATATTTCCGAGCTCGCCGCATGATACAGGCGCACCGGGTAGCCGACATCGCGCAGAATCTCGAGCAGCCCGAGCGTGGCGACGGCATTTTCCTGGC
>JAYTUA010000263.1:0-13019 GCA_043745015.1 Opitutaceae bacterium
GGAGCAGCTCGCGGCCGAGGGCATCGCGACGATGAAACCGTTCTCCGATTTCCCGTTCCTCAAGCAGGCGTTCACCGAGGGGGAACGCTGGCCGGTCAACCCGGCGCGGGTGGAATTCCTGCGCACGCGGGGCCTGATCACCAACGCGCAGGCCGCGGGCTTCGTGCAGGACGGCGCCATCGGCAGCCACCTCGAGAACCTTGAGCGCAAGGGCGGCTTCAAGGGCTTCAACCAGCAGGCCGTCAGTGCGATCATCGCCGCCACCGACCCGCGCAAGGTGCAGGAAGCCGCGTACGCCACCGCCTGACCCGCCCCCGCCCATGAAAATCGGAATTGTCGGCGCCGGCAAAGTCGGCGGCACCATCGCCACCCTGCTCGAATCCTGCAAATTCTGCCGCAGCGTTGCCCTTGCCGACGCCCGGCCAGCCATCGACCTCAAGGGGCTTAAGAAATCCCGGTTCATCCCGTTGGACGTGAACAAGCCCGCCCAGCTCGCCGCCTTTGTGCAGGGCGTGGACGTGGTCGTCAGCGCCGCGCCCTACTTCCTCAACAAGACGATCGCCAGCGCTTGCGCGAAGGCGGGCGTCAGCTACTTCGACCTTACGGAGGACGTGGAAACCACGGCCTACGTCCAGAAGCTGGCGACGAAGGCGCCCAAGGCCACGTTCATGCCGCAGTGCGGGCTCGCCCCCGGGGCGATCAACATCGTGGGTGGCTCGCTGGCCTCGTCGCTGCACCATGTGCGCAACTGCGAGATGCGCGTCGGCGCCCTGCCGCTGAACGCCAGCAACCAGATGAAGTATTACCTGAGCTGGAGCACGGCCGGCCTGATCAACGAATACTGCCAGGTCGGCGAGGCCCTGCACGGCGGCAAGCTCGTGACGACCATGCCGCTCGACGGCGTGGAGCGCATCACCATCGACGGCACCGAGTACGAGGCCTTCAATACCTCCGGCGGCGTCGCGACGATGTGCCAGACCTTCGCTGGCAAGGTCGGCGACCTGAACTACAAGACCATGCGCTACCCAGGGCATCGCGACCTGATGAAGTTCCTCCTGCAGGACCTCAACCTCGCGCCGCGCCAGGAACTCGTCACCCAGATCTTCGACCAGGAGGTGCCGCTCACCGAGTCCGACGTCGTCGTGTTCTACGTCAGCGTCGTGGGCACCGAGAAGGGCGGCGGGTTGAAGCAGCGCAGCTTCATCAAGAAGATGCACGGGGCGACGATCCAAGGCCGGAAGCTCAACGCCATCCAGCTCACGACCGCGGCCGGCATCACCGGCGTGCTCGAGCTCTTTGCCAAGAAGAAGCTCGGCCCGGGTTTCGTGAAGCAGGAATCCGTCGCACTGAAGGATTTCCTCGGCACCCGGTGGGGTGGACGGGTATACGGAGACTGAGCAAATTCTCGATTTTGGATTCTCGATTTTCGAATGAACGAACCAATTACCACTACCTGTCATTCTGAGCGCAGCGAAGAATCCAGTATGATGAACGCACCTCACCTTATTCTGGATCCTTCGCGTTGCTCAGGATGACACGCAAAGAATATGGCAACTAAGACTTCTGTTTCTTCGGTCGTCCGCGCGATCTTCCCCAAGCTGGGGCTCTCGGCCAAGGCCACCAACTCCGGGGTCTTCGCCGGGGCGTGGGGCGGCAGCGGTGCCGTGCTCGCGAAGCATTCGCCGATCGACGGCTCCCTGCTCGGCCGCGTGCGGCAGGCGACGCCCGGGGACTATGAACTGGCGATCGCGGCCGCGCAGGCGGCCTTCCTCGCTTGGCGCGACGTGCCGGCGCCGAAGCGCGGCGAGGTGATCCGCCAGCTGGGCGACGCCCTGCGCGCCCGGAAAAGGGAACTCGGCCAGCTTGTCGCGCTCGAGGCGGGCAAGATCCTCGCCGAGGGCGAGGGGGAGGTGCAGGAGATGATCGACATCTGCGATTTCGCCACCGGTCTGTCGCGCCAGCTCCACGGCCTGACCATCGCCTCCGAGCGGCCCGGGCACCGCATGATGGAGCAGTGGCAGCCGCTCGGCGTGGTCGGCATCATCTCGGCCTTCAATTTTCCCGTCGCCGTCTGGGCTTGGAACAGCGCGCTCGCGGCGGTGTGCGGCGACAGCACCCTCTGGAAACCATCCGAGAAAACCCCGCTGACCGCCATCGCTTGCATCAAGATTGCTGAGAAAGTCTGCCGCACCCACGGCGTCAACCCGGCGATTTTCTCGCTCGTCATCGGCGACGGTCCCTCGGTCGGCGAACTCATGACGAACGACCGCCGCATACCGCTCGTGTCGGCCACGGGCTCGACGCGCATGGGCCGGCGGGTGGGCGAGGTGGTGGCGAAGCGCTTCGGCCGCTCGCTGCTCGAGCTCGGAGGCAACAATGCGATCATCGTGACGCCCTCCGCCGACCTGAAGCTCGCGCAACGGGCCATCCTCTTCGGCGCGGTCGGCACGGCCGGCCAGCGCTGCACGAGCACGCGGCGGGTCATCGTGCACGAATCCATCAAGGCGAAGTTCACGGCCGCGCTCATCGCCGCCTACAAGCAGCTGCCGGTCGGCTCGCCGCTGAAAAATGGCACGCTGGTCGGGCCGCTCATCGACGAGGCGGCGGCGGTGGCGATGCAGTCCGCCCTGGTCCAGGTGAAGAAGAGCGGCGGCAAAATCCTGTTTGGCGGCGGCCGGTTGCCGGGCACCTACGTCACGCCGTGCATCGCCGAGGCGAAGAACGACTGGCCGGTCGTGCAGCATGAGACCTTCGCCCCGATCCTCTACGTGATGGGCTACAAGCAACTCGACGACGCCATCGCGCAGCAGAACGCGGTGCCGCAGGGCCTGAGCTCGGCGATCTTCACGACCGACCTGCGCGAGGCCGGGCAATTCCTGTCCGCGCGCGGCAGCGATTGCGGCATCGCCAACGTCAACATCGGCACGAGCGGGGCGGAGATCGGCGGGGCCTTCGGCGGCGAGAAGGAGACCGGCGGCGGCCGCGAGAGCGGCAGCGATGCGTGGAAGGCCTACATGCGAAGGCAGACGGTCACGATCAACTACTCAAACGACCTCCCGCTGGCGCAGGGGATCAAGTTCACGGTCTGATCACCTTCGGCGCACGGGAAAAATACCCGAAGGTCTGGCGCGGGTCGCATTGGCGTTGCTTCAGGTGAAAGTGCGGAGTATGAACTCCGGGCAGGGTGAGAATTCGCTCGTATCTGTCGGTTTCAGGTCGCATCGGCCGGAAAAGATTCTGGGCGGTGTGGGGTTGTATCATCCTGACACTGATTGTCGCGGTGGTGCCCGCGATTTTGATCACCCGCCTGGGCGGAATTTGGATCGCGGTGGGTAACGGCTTCATGTCGGTTTTCCTTATTGGCTGCGCGTGGGTGTCGATTGCCAATCAGGTCAAGCGCTGGCACGATCTGGGCCGTTCCGGCTGGATGATCCTTATCAGCTTCATCCCGTTCGTGGGGTTCGTCGCGAATGTGATCTGTCTGGGCTTTCTGCGGGGGCAGGTGGCGGCCAACCGCTTCGGCGCGCCGCCGGGCCAGGCCGCTCCGGATCCGGCACCGCCGATTCCGGGAGAACCGCAGCTCGCAGCCGTTCCACCGACGTCTGAACCACCATTGCTCGTGGCGTCAGCCCGGCGCCCGCGCCGTTGGAAAGGAGTGATAATTGCCGGCGTGTCGCTGCTGATCCTGGGACCGTTGTTGGCCGCCGTGGTTTTCGTCTCATCACCGCAGGGCACGCTGACGGCGCGCCGGGAGTGGCTGCGCGCGATGTTCGGGTCGGCCGAGGCCCAGCAGCGGCTCGCGTGGCGCTATCGCGAGGGCGACGGTCTCAAACAGGACTATGCTGCCGCCGCGGCTTGGTTTGAGCGGGCGGCAGCGAAAGGGCTGGCGCAGGCGCAATACGACACGGCGGTGCTGTATTGGTACGGCATCGGCCGGCCGCTCGATCCCGACATGGCGAAATCCTGGCTCGAGCGTGCGGCGCGGCAGGAATACGGGCCGGCTTCGACTCTGCTCGGCTTAATCACCCTGGAGCAAGGCGGCGACCGGGCGGCAGCCCTGAGTCTTTGGGCGAAGGCCGTGGCGCAGGGTGATGCGCACGCGGAGGCCTTGCTTGGGTCGGCTTATCTGGAGCAACGCGGCGAGGGCATCGAGGATCTGATCCTCGCCCTGTATTGGATGGAAACCGCCCGGCGCGACGGGATTGAACCGGTGGCCGGCCAGCTCCAGCACATCTGGGCGACCGTGCCCGAGGAACAGTTGGAGGCCGTCACCGCGGAAGTCTTTCGCCGCCTGGAGGCCGGCTCGCCCGCGCCACTCGCAACGAGGGAAACCACGGCTGCGCCCGCGCCGGTGCCTGCCTCGGTGGCAGGCGTGGAGCCGGTCATCCCGAACGTACCGGTTGAGGTGACGCAACCGGCGGACCCTGCGCCGCCGGTCGAATCCGCTCCGCCGGAGAATAATCTCGCCGCCGAGGTGCAGGACCGGCTCGAGGGGCTCGAGGATTACGCCGACCTAAGTTCGCTCTACGATGAAAAGAATCAGGCCGATGCCGCATGGGCCGAATCTGACGACGGCAAGGCGGTGGCTGGCTATCTGCAGATGATGCGGGACGACGCTGGTTCCGTTGAGGTCGTGCCGGTCGACAGTGGAGGCGAGGCGCTCAACTATGCGATCGCGGGGACGGCTGCCCACCTGGATGGCGTGCAGTTCGACCGGCTGAAGGGCGAGGTGGAATACCGGGTGTTCATCGCCGAGACAATCGCCCACAACATTGCCGGCGCGCCCAAGCCGCTCCGGATCGCCGAGCTACTGAAGGAAAGCAGGCAAAAGAAGGGAGCCCCCTCGCAATGAAGCCAGCCGTGAAATTCCTGCTCGCGCTGGCGCTTGTCGCCGCGCCGCTGGCCCGGGCCGGCGAGGCAGCCGCGAGCGTGAAAGCCTACGAGAAGGATCTGCGGCTGCTCACCATGAAGGTGGACCAGCACCGCTACCGGCTCAAGTCCACCCGAGAGGGGGCTGATCGCCTCGCTGACCTCGAGGCCCATCTGGCCCGGTTGAAGGCCTGCCTGGAGAAAATCAGCAGTCTGGCCAGCGACGTTGATGCGCAGGACAGTCGGGTGCACTACCTGCAGGAAATGGAGGTCGGGCCGAAGGGCCGGGACTTTGAACGCCTCAATCAGGCGCACCAACAGCGGGCCGAGCAACTGCGCCAGCAGGTCCAGGCCGTTAACCGCGAATGGGACTGGTGGGCCACGCAGAAACACAATTTTGTCACCCCCGACGAGCAGGCAGGCCTCGACGCCGCGTGGGTGCAGTACAACCGTATCAAGGCGCTGGCCGACCGCTACAAATCCGACCTGGCGGTGGCACAGCGGGAGATGCGGGAGGAAGATGACCGGGCGCTGGCCATCTACACCAAGGCCCAGCAGGAATTGAGTGAGGCCGAGACCAAGCGGGACCAACTCGCCTCGCGGCTTCAAGGTCAGATGTCGGCCTACACCGACGCGCGCGGTCCCCTCATCGAACAGTTCGTGGCACTGGATAACGCCCCGGAGCCGGTCAGTGTCCCGCTCACCCCGTTTTCGCGGGACGTTCGTCCGGATGAGGCCGGGCTGACGGCCCGGAGAAAACCGCCGGTCGGTCCGGCTTTCAATACGCGCGCCCTCGACCAGCTGCGGGTGGTGACCGCGACGTCGCGCTCGGCGGACGGACGGGACGAACGCGACCAAGTCATGACGGCTCCCGCGCTGGTGACCGCCAGCACCGAGAGCAGCTACCAGTTCGACACCCGGACCGATACAAAGATGGCGCCCCTGCCCGAGGTGGATGCGCCCCCGGCGGTAGCGGCCGTGCCCCTCGTGCTGCCGCCCCCGGCCGCCACGAGTGAAACGGCGCCCGCGCCGGTGAAGAACAGCCCGAAGCTGCAGCAGCTGGCCGCCCGGCAGACGGACAACGTCAAGAAGCTTGACGATCTCTATGCCGCCCGCCGCGCGTTGCTCCAGCGCGGCACCGATGCCACGCCCGCCGAATGGACCAAGGTGGTGCAGGATATTTCCACCACCCACGCAGTGATTGCCCGCGACGTTGTGGCGGAAAAAATGGCTGAGGGATCGAAGACCGTCGACCTGACCTTCACTCCGCCGCCCCAGCGCAAAAAGATCTCGGATATCGTCGTGCCATCTCCCGTCAGCCCTTCACCCCCGCCCCAGAAATGAACTTCCGCCACCTGTTGCTGCGTTTCGCCAGCCTTTTTCTCCTCGGCACCGGCCTGCTGCCGGCGCAAGACCTCGAACTGGCGGACGTGCCTGCCGGCCTGCCGGCCCAGACCCAGTCGGCGCTGGAGCAAAAGCGCACGGCCCTCCGGGGTGACTGGGATGACTTCCGGCAGGGTTACGCGGCCATGGTCGCCCAGTACAACGGCGCCAAGGAGGGCACACCCGAGGCCGCCGCCGGCCAGCAGCGAAAGGCGGAACTGCAGCAGCAGGCCGCCCGCGCGGTGGCCGCCGCCGACGAGTTCAACGAACACATCGAGAAATGGCTGCATTGGCTGGATCTCGGCCGGCAGCTGGCGGAGATTCCGAAGCAGATGTCCGGGCTGGGATTTACGCACGCGAACCACGATTTCACCTGGTACCAGGGGCAATCCGGGCAGGCCCGCGCCCACCTGATCGCCGAGCTCGTCGCGCGCCTCGGCAGCTATGCCGCCGCCAAGTCTGAAGACGGGATGCGCGACCACTTTCTGGAGAATATCCAGAAGATGAAGCCGAAGGACGTGAACCGGCTGGCCGAGGTCTTCGTGAAATTGCACCTACGTAATCACGAATTCCAAAGCTGGCTGCGCGCCTTTGCCCCCGGTGCGTCCCGGGCCGTCCTGGTCGATGGCGCAAAAATGGCCATCGATGCCGTCAAACGCGAAGAAGACATATTCAAGATCATGGAATTGGTGGGCACCGGCTCGGTGGCCGAGCGGCAGGAAGCGTTCCTGACGGTGGTCTCGCTGCTCGTGAACTATCCCGGCATGAAGGAACTGAAGGCCGTGGCCTCGGGCCTCTACGACGTGGGCGAGGCTTGGGCGACCATCTTCATCCTCGACCGGGGCGTGGACGAGCTGATGGCTTCCACCGACATCCAGCTGGCCAACCAGAAGCGGCTGATCATGCGGCAGCAAAAGCTCATGGAGGAGCGCAAGAGTCTTGCCGCCGAGCTTGCCGGCTACCCCTGAGGTTCAGCCGGACTCAATGAGGCTCAGGCGCTGGCGCCGCCCTTGCGGACCGGCGTCTTCGGGAACCGGGGCGGAGATCGGCGGCGCGTTCGGCGGTGAAAAGGAGACCGGCGGCGGCCGCGAGAGCGGGTCCGACGCGTGGAAGGCCTACATGAGAAGGCAGACGGTGACCATCAACTACTCCGACTCACTCCCGCTGGCGCAGGGGATCAAGTTCGGGGATTGAGCGCTGGCCGGGAGGAAGGACCGATCCCACCCAGTGGTCCGGACTGATGCGGAATGGATCAGTTTTTGATTCAGCTTGCTGCAACTAATATCCAAGACTAAAGAATCAGACCGGATTCAGCAATCCTTCCTACATTGATGCCCATCATTATCCGGGTTGGGGATTACCAGCTATCTAGCTATGTGGCTATGATCGCATTGGCTGCTGTCGTATGGGTGTATTGTTTCAAGCAGTATGAGTCCAAACTGGGCCTGGCCCGCCGGGAGGATTTCTGGATTCTGGTCAATATCATGGGCTTTGCGGGTTTTCTGGGCGGGCGGCTGTTTTATCTCTTTTCCAACCCGCCCGCCTTGCCGGGCCTCGGGAGCTATGCGACAGCCTTGGTTTCAAACCAGAGCGGGCTGTCTACCTTTGGGGCGCTGCTGGGCGTCGGGGGCGGGTTGTACGGTGCCTGTCGCCACCTTAAAATCAATTTTCTCCGTGTCCTCGATTATGTCTGCCTGGCCATTCCCGTGGGCCATGCCTTCGCGCGGGTTGGCTGTTTTCTGACGGGATGCTGTTACGGCCGGGCCGTCGATGGTCACCTCCCCTGGTCGGTGGTGTACACCGATGCATCCGCCGCGCTGCCGCCAAACCTGTTGGGTGTCGCACTGCATCCCACCCAGCTTTATGAAGCAGGCGGCGATCTGCTCTTGGCGGGCATCCTGTATCTGCTCGTGCGTCCCTTGGTGGAAAAGGGACGCTTCGGCTACGGGCTGGTCTGCGCCGGGTATGTCGCTGGCTACGGTCTGCTCCGTTACGTCAGCGAGGCCTTCCGCGGAAATCCCGAGCTGCTGCCCGGCACGGCGGTGCCCCTCGCCCAAATCTTTTCGTTGGTCCTGCTGCTCGTTGCCGCAGTTTTGCTGTTGCACGCCGCCCGAAGCCGTCAGGCCACGCCGCCCCATCCCCGTACGTCCACCCCCTAGAAAATCAGAAAATCCCCATGCATATTCGCACCAGTCTGAGTCACGTCCAAACCCGGCATCAGCTAATGTTCCTGGCCGCATTGCTGGCTTGGTTGGGACTGTTCCCCGCCTGCACCACCACGCAAGAGAGCGTAGCTTTGCCCACCTCGGCTTGGGGGGACAAATATGCCTATTCCTTCAATCCGCCTGCGGGAGCGTCCATGGCAGCGGGCTCGGTCCCGGTCTCTGTCGCGGTGGTCAATCCTTCCTACCGCGAAACCGACAGTGCCCTTATGAGTGATCTCTACAGCAAGGTCGCCCGGGGTTTTACCTCCTCGATGGGAACCGACCTGGACAAGATTCTCATTGCGAAAGGCATGACGACGACCGGACCCTTCCCCTCGCTGGATGAGATCACCTACTCCGAAAAGAAAAACGCCGAGCTGACCCTGGCCCCGAAGGTGTTCATCAGCACCGAGGTCAAGTATGGCGACTTGAAACCGACCACCCGCCGGGAGGGTCTGACCATGGAGCGCGACTTTACCATGAACATTTCCGGCTGGGTGACGTTCATCATGCAGGAACCGCTCTCCGGAGAAAAAATGTGGATCAAGAAGCTCGAGCTGGATCCCGTGCAGGTAACCGGTGTGGAGATATTCGAAGGAGTGGCCCGCTATCGTGCCGACGGCTGCGGCGGGCAGGCCATCACTGGCTATGATGCCACCTCCAAGCACCTGTACCACGGCCAGACTGAGGCCATGGCGGGGGCCTTGAAGAAGCTTTATCCCGTGATCATGGGGACGTTCCAGCGCTACCTGGAATCGGAGGAAATGGTGCAGCTCAAGGAAAAGGGTAAGGAAATCCGGGAACGCAAAGTCTACTGAAGCCCGCCCAACAGCGCTACGGTTCATGGAAGCAGACCACGGATCGCGTCACGGGTGTGGGGCGAAAACCGGGCGGAAGGAATTCCGGACCGGACTCAAGTGTTGGTTTCCCCCGGCAGGCTGTCGCAGCAACCGGCCGCGCTGAGCGATTGGAACGAGACCCTTCATGCCCTGGATCCTCTATTTCGCCCTGAAGCAGATCTTCCCCACCCGCGGGCGGCTCTCGTTTTTCACGGCGGTATCGGTCGGAGGGGTGACCTTGGGCGTGATGCTGCTGGTCATTGTGCTCAGCCTGATGAACGGATTTCGTGACGAAATTCAGGCCAGGATTGTCGATACCAATGGAGACATCAGGATCGTGCAGGACGGGCTCATGGAAAACTCCGGCGCACTTCTGGCCCAAGTTGGCGCCCTGCCCGAAGTGGCGTCGTCGGCGCCCTACACCCGGGGCACGGCTCTGCTGCAGACCGCGGGGAAAATGGCCCTGCCGTATCTGCAGGGCATTGATCCCGCCCGGGAGGGTGGCGTGGTCTCCCTGCCCAGGTTCCTCGTCTCGGGACGGCTGGAGGATCTCGATGATGACGCCATTTTTCTCAGCACCGGCCTGGCCGCCCAGTTGGAGGTGCAGCTAGGCGACACCGTCGACGTGCTCACCCCCCGCTCGCTCCGTCCGGGTCATGCGCCGGAGATCAGCCTGCCGCGCACTCTGCGGGTCGCCGGCATTTATCACACGAATTGGAGCCAGATTGATGACAACTCCGCGATCTGCACCACCCGGTTGCTGCAGGATTTGTATGGCTGGGGCAACGGGGTGAGTGGCATTGCCGTGCGGCTGAAGCCGGGGGCCGATGCGGACTTGATCACCGCCCGGCTCAACGGGCGCCTGCCGCCGTCGGTTCGGGCGGTTTCCTGGCAGGACAGCAACCGGGATTTTCTCTATGTGCTGCAGCTGCAGAAAAACGTCATGTTTTTCCTCCTCTTCTTCATCGAGATCGTCGCCGCCTTTGCCATTTCCGGATCATTGTTGATTGTCGTTTCCCGCCGGGCCCGGGAAATCGGATTGCTGGCCAGCTTGGGCGCCCGCCCGCGAGAGTTGGCGGGAATCTTCTGCTTGCAGGGCTTGCTGATCGGCGTTGTGGGCACGACCCTAGGTCTCGCGGGGGCTTGGCTGGCGCTGCACTTTCGTCATGAATTGCTGCAAGTCTTGGCGCAGATTTCACAGAACGAGGCCGCGCTGGGCCGTTTCCACCGGTTCAGCGACCTGCCGGCCAGCTACTCGGCGCTGGATCTAGGGTTGGTGGTCATTTCCTCGCTCATTGTTTCCGCTTTGGCCGGCCTGCTGCCAGCCTGGCGGGCGGCCCGGCTGAAACCCGCGGAGGCGTTGCGCAGCGACTGATCGGACCATGCCCCTCCTCGAAGCCCAGCAATTGACCAAGGTCTACCGGAGCGGTGACCGTACCCTCCCGGTGCTGGCTGGTGTGGATCTTGTCGTGCAGGCGGGGGAAAGCGTGAGCATCTGCGGTGCGTCCGGTTGCGGCAAAACCACACTGCTGCATCTGCTGGCCGGCCTCGACCAGCCTGACTGCGGTACCGTTGCGTGGGCCGGTACGCCGGTGGGGCAAAGCGGTCCGACCGGTCCAGCTGTGCTCCGGCGGAGCTTCCTGGGCATGATCTTTCAATCCTATCACCTGGTGCCTGAAATGGACGTGCTGGAAAACCTGCTGCTGGCCGCGCGGATCGCGGGTGCGAACGGCCAGCGGACGCGGGCCCGCGCCCTCGAACTGCTAGGCCAGATTGGTTTGACCGACCGGATGCACCATCTCCCGCGCCAACTTTCCGGTGGAGAGAGCCAGCGCGTGGCGACGGCCCGGGCGCTCATGAATTCACCCCGGCTGGTGCTGGCGGACGAACCGACGGGCAACCTGGATGAGAAGGCGGGGGCTGGCGTCATCGACCTGATCCTGAGTCTGGGAGCGCAATACGGCGCTGCAGTGGTGCTGGTGACCCATAATGTACTGCATGCGGCCAAAACCGCCCGGCAATTGACCCTGACGCAGGGGCTTTTGCGCGGTTGAGGACGGGCCGTCACGATCGACTACTCCGACTCACTCCCGCTGGCGCAGGGGATCAAGTTCGGGGACTGATGAGCAGAGGTTTGCCACTGATAGCACCGATAGTCACGGATAGAGTGTGATGCTTGTCATCCTGAGCGAAGCGCAGGATCCGGTAGTACGGTCGCTCGCGCTAATAATTCTGGATTCTTCGCTGCGCTCAGAATGACAGGCAGTACGGTTTTACCCCGTGGGCATCCGTGATATCCGTGGCCAAAGTTGCTTTCGTCACGCTCCGCCGCGGCGCGGGCGGCGTTCCGGCATCGGCACCGGGCCGGTGCGGGAGGGCATCGGGGCGTAGGCGGGTTTTTCCAGGCCCGTGACCAGGTCGGCGATCTTCACCGGCTGGCCGGTGCGGAATGAATCGTTGGCGGCGACGCCGATCAGGATCGAATGCGCCCCGGCGTGCTCGTTGGAGGCGCGGAGGTATTTGTCGGCGGGAGCGTCGGGCAAAAAGATCTCGTCGAGCATGACCTTGTCGCCGCCGCCATGCCCGCCCGCGCCGGTCCACGGCTCGACCGTGCGCGGCGCGCCGCGGATCGGGATGATGCGCGTGGTGACACCGTTCTCCGCGATGCCGCCCTGCACGCTGTTGGTACCGTTCACGTAGGTGGACTCGACGATGGTGTGTTCGAGCCGGCCCTTGGTGCCGTTGAACACGACGTGATAGCCCTCCCAGGCGTTGAAGGCGTTAAGCGAGTAGGACATCGTCACGCCGTTCTCGTAGCGGACCATGACGTTCATCGTGTCCTCAATGTCGATGTCCGGGCGGAACACGCACTGGTCGCGGAAGTAGCCGTCGTGGTGCTCCTGGTCGAGGTAGAGCTCCTTCAACTCGGGACTGGCGGCCAGGTCCATGTAGAAGCCGCATTTCGCCGCCTCGGGGCAAGTGTGGCAGCGCTCGTGGGCGGAATCGAGGCCGAAGCGCTTCGCCATGGCGGGCGTGTAGAACTCGCGCTTGGCCACGCCCCACACGGTCTCGGGCTGGGCGCCCACCCACCAGTTGGCGAGGTCGAAGTGGTGCGAGGCCTTGTGGAGCATCAGGCCCTGCGAGAATTTCTTGTGGCTGTGCCAGCGGCGGAAATAGTCGGCCCCGTGGGTGGTGTTGAGCATCCAGTGGAAGTCCACCGAGAGCACGTCGCCAATCTCGCCGCTCATCAGGAGGTCCTTCACCTGGGTGCGGGGCGGGGAATAGCGGTAGTTGAAGGTGACGCGGAGGTGGCGGCCGGTGCGGCGGCGGGCGTCGAGGATGCGCTGGCATTTGGCCGCGGTGTTGGTCATCGGCTTCTCGGAGATGGCGTCGCAGCCCGCTTCCAGGGCGGCCACGATGTAGTCGTCGTGGGTCGAGTCGACCGTGGTGACGATGACGAAGTCGGGCTTCGTCTCGGCGATCATCTTGGCAAAATCGGTGTGGGCGTAGCCGGGGGGCACAGGGGCGCCGTTCTTGGCGGACCATTTCCGGGCGACCTCGACGCGGCCGGGGTTCAGGTCGCACACGGCGACGAGTTGGGCGTGCTCCTTGTAGGTGGTCTCGATCGCGTTCTGATACATTTTGTGCCGCGAACCGCAGCCGACGATGGCGAAGCGGCGGCGGGGCGTCACGGCCTGGGCGAAGCCGGTGGGGGCGGCGCCGA
>JAYTUA010000264.1:0-12835 GCA_043745015.1 Opitutaceae bacterium
TTTCGCCGACGAGGATGATGTCGGGGTCCATGCGGAGGTAGCAGCGGAGCGCGCGCTCGAAGGTGAGGCCGATCTGCTTGTTCATCTGCATCTGGTTGATGCCGGCGAGGGTGTACTCGATCGGGTCCTCGGCGGTCTGGATGTTCACGTCGGGCGTGTTCACCTCGCCGAGCGCGGAGTAAAGGGTCATGGACTTGCCTGAGCCCGTCGGGCCGCAGTGGAGGATCATGCCATAGGGCTGGCGCACGCATTCGCGGTATTTCGCGAGGTTGGCCTCGGAAAAGCCGAGCATCGGCAGCGGCAGGGTGGACTTCTGCTTGTCGAGGATACGCATGACCACCTTTTCGCCGTGGTTCATCGGGCCGGTGGCGACGCGCAAGTCGATATCGATGTTTTTCTTGGTGAATTTCTTGAAGATAATGCGGCCGTCCTGCGGCAGGCGGCGCTCGGAAATGTCCAGGTTGCACATGATCTTCAGGCGGGCGACCATGGCAAAGGAGACCTGCTTGGGCAGGCGCATTTTTTCAGAACACATGCCGTCCACCCGGTAGCGGACCAGCAGGTCCTTTTCCATCGGCTCGATGTGGATGTCGGACGCGCCCGAGACGTAGGCGTCCTCGATGATGCGGTTGGTGAGCTGGATGATGGGCGCGGAATCCTCGCTCTCCAGGTCGGCGGCCTTGACCTCGCCGGTGCCGCCCTCGGTGTAGGCGCCGGCAATGAGGTCCTTCACCTCGTCGATATCCACCTCGGCGGCATCCTCGCCGGCCTTCTTCGCGCCGGCCTTCTCGCCGAAGCATTTCTTGAGCAGGGCGTCGAGGAGGCTGGCGGGGATGACCTTGACGTCGTCGATGGACATCTCGGTGGCCTGGGAGAACGCCTCGCGCTTGGCGTAGTCCAGCGGGTTGGTCATCAGCACCGAGCAGGAGTTGGTGCCGGTCTTCTTATAGGGGAAGATGCACTCGCGGCGGATGATGGCGTCGCCGGTGATCTCAACGAGTTTCTCGTCGATATCGACGTCCTCGATCTTGGTGACGAGGGGCAGTTCGGTGAACTTGGAGATGAACTTGGCGGTGTCCTCGGGGGTGAGCTGGAATTTCGGGTCCAGCATGCGCTGGATGAGCGTGGAGGAATATTCGGCCACTTCGATGAGGATGCTCAGGTCCTTGGGGGTGAACTGGCCGCCCGTGCCGGCGGAGGGTTCCTTGTTGAGGACCTGGATCGCACCGATGACGATGTTCGTCTTGAGCGGGACCGTGAGCATCGAGTTCACCTCGAAGCCGACCTCCATTTTCTTGAGCGAGGCGGCATCAGGCCCCTTGCCGCTGAAAAACAGGGGCTCCCCCGTCTGGATCACCTTGCCGACGTTGCCGGTGCCCGAGGGGAGTTTCAGCAGCAGGAGCTTGCGCTGGGTCTCCTTGAACTGCATCTCCTTGTCCTTGTCCACGCCCCAGAGCGTGGGGGAGTAGTAAACGTGCTTGAACGCGATTTCGCCGCCTTCCACCAGGTACAGCGTCATGGACTGGGCCTGCAGGGACTCGACCACCTTGCTGGCGGTGAGCTCGATGACGGTGTTGACGTCCTCCTTGCTCGGCGCGGGCTTGGAGATGACTTTGATGAGCAGAGACCGGCGCAGCGTGCCTGTGAGATTGCTGGAGGAGGCCATGGGATGGGGGAAGGGGGTGGGTCCGGCGAAAAAACGGTCGGAGCGGCAAAGTCAGCGAAGGAAAATCGTGCTTGCTTGTAAGGTCTGTTTTTCGCGTGGTCGAGGGCGAACTTGCAAATGATTCGCTGGCTTAAAAACGTCTGGTCCAAGCTTAACCCCAGCGAAGCCTTGTCCACCCGGGCGCAAGCGGGGGCTTTGGGCGAGCAGACGGCGGCGGATTTTCTTCGTCTGCGCCATGGCTATGCGATCGTGGCCCGCAACTGGCGCAATCCCCGTGATCTGCGCGATGAAATCGATCTGGTGTGCCGGGACGGCGAGGTGCTGGTATTCGTCGAGGTGAAGGCGAGGGCGGCCGGTGCGCTCGTCAGCGGCTATCAGGCGGTGGACGAGCGGAAAAAACGTGCGCTCCGCCGCGCGGTGCAGGCGTATCTCGGGCAGCTCTCGCCTCCGCCCCGGACCTTCCGCCTGGATATCGTGGAGGTCACCCTCAGCGAACGTTTGCCGCCGCAGGTCATGCACTACGAGAACGCCCCGCTGTTCCCGAAGGGGTATCATCTGGCGCGGCAGAATCCGGCGGCGGATGCCCCGGGCCGCTAGGGAAGCGCTGATTTAATCGACGCAGTTGGAAATGCGAAAAACAAAGAGTCCTACGGATAGATATTCGACTGCGCTCAACGGATTGATGGCGAAAAACGGCCACTGCACGATTGAGGGAATTTTCGTCGGGAATTAATCAGCGCTTCCCTAGTGTGTCACAACCCCGGGCGGCTGGAATAAAGCCTTGCGGGCACCGGGGTTCAGGCTGAGTTTTCCGCCAATATGGCAGAAGAAAACCGCCACCCGTTTCTGCACGGCCTGAGCAAGCATCGCGGCTCGCCGCCGACCGTCGTGATCATCTTCGGCGCCTCGGGCGACCTGACCGCCCGCAAGCTCATCCCGGCCATCTACAACCTCGCGCATGACGGCCTGCTGCCCTCGGACTTTTATCTCATCGGCTTTGGCCGCAAAGCCATTCCCGATGCCGAATTCCAGAAGATCGCCGCCGGGGCCATCAAGGAGTTTTCCCGCCGCGAGCCCAGCCCGGATGTCTGGACCCGGCTGGCTCCCCGCACGCTTTATGTGAGCGGCGGCTACGACGAGAAGGCCGCGTTTGACCGTCTCGGCCAGCGCATCGCCGGCCTGGAAAAGGAAATCGGCCGGCAGTTGCAGACCCTGTTCTACATCTCGACGCCGCCGACCGTCTTCGCGCCGATCATCCAGAATCTGGGCGCCAGCGGTCTGGCCGCGCGCTACCTGCGCCAGCCGAACCAGTCAAAGTGCATCATCGAAAAACCCTTCGGCCGCGACCTTGCCAGCGCCCAGGCGTTGAACAAGGAGCTCACCGCCGTCTTTGAGGAATCGCAGGTTTTCCGCATCGACCATTACCTCGGCAAAGAGACGGTGCAGGATCTCCTCGTCCAGCGCTTCGCCAACTCGATCTTCGAGCCGATCTGGAACCGCAATTTCATCGATCATGTCCAGATCACCGTTGCCGAGCAGGTGGGGGTTGAGTCCCGCGCCGGCTACTACGAGCAGAGCGGCTGCCTGCGCGACATGATCCAGAACCACACCATGCAGCTGCTGGCGCTCACCGCCATGGAACCGCCCGTTTCGATGGACGCCGAGTCCGTGCGCGATGAGAAGGTGAAAGTCCTCAAGGCCATCCAGTCGCTCCGGCTCGACGGGCCCAACCCCGACGTGGCGCGCGCCCAATACGGCGACGGCCTGATGGGCGGCAAACCCGTCAAGGGCTACCTGCAGGAGAAGGACGTGGCCCCGACCTCGGCTACCGAGACCTACGCGGCCTTGCGGCTCAGCATCAACAACTGGCGCTGGCAGGGCGTGCCATTCTACCTGCGCTCCGGCAAGCATCTCGCCCGGCGCGTCAGTGAAATCGCCATCCGCTTCAAGCGCTCCCCCGGCAGCCTCTTCGCCGAGTCCGAACGCTACCAGATCGCGCCCAATACGCTCGCCTTCCAGATCCAGCCCGACGAGGGCCTGAGCCTTATCCTCAATGCCAAGATCCCCGGCCTGGAGACGCGCACGCAGCCGGTGAAGATGAATTTCAAATACGCCACGACCTTCGGCTCCAACACGCCCGAGGCCTACGAGCGCCTGGTGCTCGACGCCATGATCGGCGATGGCACGCTGTTCATCCGCGGCGACGAGACCGAGCGCTCCTGGCAACTCATCACGCCGATCCATGAATACTGGGCGGGTCAGGGCCGCGCGGGCCTCGACACCTACGGGTCCGGTTCCTGGGGCCCGAAGTCGGCCGATGAACTTCTCGCCGCCAACGGCCACAGCTGGCGCGAGCCATAAAGGCTCGCGCCGAGTGACAAGTAACAAGGATCAAGTAACAAGATGAACGGCAGCTGTGCTGCCCAATGTAACCAAGCAACAGGAAACAACTATCAAGATGCAGGCCTTCCCAGACTCTTTGGTTTTGTTTCCTGGTACTTGTCACTTGGTACTTGTCACTTCTCTTTCCCCCTATGCCCGAGTTATTTGACGCCTTGCCCGGCCAGGAAGTGCCCGTCGGCGGCATCTCCGCCGGCTTTAAAAAGATCTGGGCGGATACGCCGGCCGAGGAAAGCCGCGCCGTGCAGCTCAACCTGGTGCTGCACCTCGGCCGCAACTCCTCCCCCGCGGACGCGCTGGTGCAGTTCCAGCACACCCTGAACTTTGCCCGCCGCTACCCGTGCCGGGTGGTCGTCCTCTGTCCCGACCACGGGGAGAATTCCCCGCCGGAGATGCGGGCGAAGATCTATGGCGAGTGTTTCTTCGGCAAAGCCAAGAACGACACCCGATGCGTTGAGTTTGTCATTCTCCATTACACCATGCCGGTCCGGCAGCATCTCGAGAATCAGGTCTCGGTCTGCCTGTCCACCGACCTGCCGCTTTATTACTGGGCGCACGCCTTCGTCGAGACGAAGCGCATCGCCGACTACGGCTATCTGCTCACCCGCTCGAAGCGGGTGTTGTTCGACGGCGCCATCGCGCCGCCGGACACCTTCACTTATCCTTGGCCCAACCAGTCGGCGGTGCGCGACCTCGCCTACACCCGCACGCTGCCGCTGCGGCAAAACCTCGGCCAGTTTCTCAGCCGCTATACGCCCGCCTTGATCGGCACCGGCCTGAAAACCATCACGCTGCGGCACGACGGAAAATACGCTGCCGAGGCGGGCTGCCTGCTCGGCTGGATCAAGAAAGGCCTCAGCCGGGGTGGCTCGGACCTTGCCACGATCAGCTTCAACGTGTCTCCCGGGAAAGGTCCGGGCTCCTTTGATCTCGCTTTCGACTATCCCGGCACGAAGAAGTCGTTCCACTGGCAGGCTGACCTGGCGAAAAACCACGCCGAATTCACCGGAGATCTCGGCACCGGCCGCACGACCCTGACGGTGGGGGCGCAACTGCTCACCCCTGAGATGACACTGGCCGAGGCGATGTTCTTCTAGTCGGGCCGCGCGCGCCGAATCCATCCCGCAACCCTGATTCGCGCAATGCCTGTCGCAGATCCACTACCGGACGCCACCGGCCTTCCGGCCGGTCCGGGGCCACGCCGCGCACGGCCGATCTACCGGGTGTTCGTCAGCTCGACGTGGCTGGATCTGCAGCCCGAGCGCCGCGCACTGATGGAGGCGCTGCATCGCATGGAGGAGATGCGGTTTGTTGGCATGGAGTTTTTCGGCAACCGGCCCGATGACACGCACGCTGCGTCGATCGACCAGGTGGATCAATGCGAAGTGTTCGTGGGCTTGATCGGATTCCGCTATGGCTCCGGCATCACCGAGGCCGAATACCGCCGCGCCCGCGAGACCGGGCTGCCTTGCTTTGTCTATTTCAAGCGCGAAGACACCCGGCGGCCCGAGCTGACTGACAATGACCCTGTCCTCGCCGCGAAACTGGCGACGTTCAAGCAAGAGCTGATGCGCGGCCATACCGTCAAGGAGGTGGCCAGCCCCGAGGAGCTGGCCGCCAACGCAACCGCGGACCTGCACAACTGGGTGGCCGCGCGCTGGATTTCGGTCGAGCAAGACCAGACGGGCCCGCGTCGGCCCGCTGTGCCCCCGGATGCCGACCGCACCAATCTGTTGCGCCTGCTCGAGCGCATCCAGCATGACTGGGTTGAGGGAGTGCTGGAGACGTCATTGCATTGCCGGGCCTGGCTGGATCTCGGGCTTGACTGGCAGGATGAAGCGGTCGAACACCCGTGGGACCGCATTCTGGTCGCGCCTGACCAGCCGGTGCAGACGCTCGGCGAACGTGAGACGATTGCCGGGGTGTTTGCCTCCGCGCAAAACACGCTGCTCATACTGGGTGAACCCGGTGCCGGCAAGACCACGACGCTGCTGGAACTCGTGCGGGACCTCGTGCGCCGGGCGCGTGAATCCGCCATGGAACCGCCGCCGGTGGTGCTCGCGCTGTCGACTTGGACGGGCCGGCATCGTTCGCTGCGTGAGTGGTTGGTCGAGGAATTGAACGTGCGCTACCAGGTGCCGAAGCGGCTTGCCACCGGCTGGCTCGACGCCGGCCGGCTGGTACTGCTGCTTGACGGCCTCGACGAGGTGCGCGAGGCCCTCCGCCCCGCCTGCGTTGCGGCGATCAATGCCTTTGCGCTCGAGCACATGCCGGCCGGCCTCGCCGTCACCTGCCGGGTCACGGAGTATTCGGCGCTGCGGGAACGCCTGCGCCTGCGCTCCGCGATCTGCCTGCAACCGCTGACACCCGGTCAGGTTGACGCCTATTTCGAGCGAGCCGGGCCGGGTTTGGAAAACCTGCGCACGATGATGCGCGACGACGAAGCGTTGCGCGCCCTGGCCCAGACCCCGCTCATGCTGAGCGTGATGACGCTGGCCTGGCGCGACGCGCCGGCCGCGGCCTTGCGCAGCGGCGGGACCGCCTCGGTCGAGCAGCGGCGGAAGGAACTGTTCGACGCCTACGTGCAGACGGCGCTGCGCCGCAAGGGCGCGAAGGAAGGTGGCGAGTTCGAGCGGCAGGCACTCACGGTGCTGCCGTGGCTCGCCCGGCAGATGCGGGGGCGCGGCCAGACGCTCTTCGCCGTCGAGCAATTGCAACCGGACTGGCTGGACGGTGCCGGCCGGCAGTTCGTCTATTTCGCGCTGGCGCGCACGCTGGCCGTGCTGGCACTGGCGATACCATTCCTGTTCCTTAGTGGCGCGTTGTCGGTCAGTCTTCTCGTGCCGCTGGCGGGCCTGCTGGCGGGCCTCGTGCTGGCGCTACTGGATTTTTCCGCTTTTCGCTGGATACCGTTGCGGTTTAGTTCGCCTTGGCACCGCTGCGTCGCGCTGGCGGCGGTTGGCTCGGTCGCTCCATTCCTCCTGGTGCCGTTGATTGAGCTACTCGCCCCGCGCTTGATTCTGCCGGATTTGATGGGAACCCTGGCGGGCTATGGCATGCTGATCGCCGCCACGCTCAGCACCGTGACCGATGTCAAATCGCGCGACATCCGGCCGGCCGACGCGATCGGTTGGTCTTGGCGGCAAAGTGGGCGGCGGGCGGCGCTCGCCACCGTTGCCTTGCAGTGGTTCCTCCTCATCGGATTTCTGGAGTACCTCTTGTTGAAGCGGGGGGCCGCTACCAGCGCGGAATTTGGCGTCGATGGCGCTGGATTTCTGCCGGCTCTGGCGATCACAACTGTCGTGGTGGTGGCGGTGGCTTGGCGCTGGAAGTGGCGCGGATGGCTGACAGTTGCTTCCTGCGTCACGCTCGGCCTGCTTGGGGGAGAAGTGGGCCAGCTCCTCACCAGCGGCGGGTCGAAGGGCCTACTCTCTGCCACCCTGTTCATCGGTCTTCTGGCCGCGATCTTCGGCGGCTTGACCGCGGGGATTGATGAGACCCGTGCCCGGCGGATGGGCGCTTGGTTTTGGGTCAAGGTTCCGCTGTTGGCGGCACTTTCCGTGAGTATGGTCATCGGGGTGATATTTGGTGGGTTCGGGTTGGCTGTTGGTGGCTGGGATAATTTGTCGATGACGGCCCTGATGGGCGCGATCACCGGCGGAAGCCTGGGCACCGTGGCGTTTTTCCGCTTCGGCGGGTTTCAAGGCGTGCAACATTTCGTGCTGCGGCGGTTGCTGCAAAGGAGCGGCCGGCTGCCCGGAAATCCCACGGAGTTTCTCGATGAGGCGGCCCGATTGAACCTGCTGCAGAAGGTCGGGTTTGGCTACCGGTTCATGCACGCGCTGCTGCTCGACCATTTCGCCGCGAGGGAGGTGATCCCGGTACCGCGGCGCACGTCGAGTCCGCCGACAAACAGCGGGGCAATTGATCAGCCGGGGGAGCCTGGTCCATGATAAATCTCACCGGCTACAATTGCAGGCTTCCCTCCGGCCCGGGCTTTGTGGAAGGATGAGTATCGTATGAACCCCGACGACTTGAAACTGATTGGGCTGGCCCTCTGCGCCATCGCCGCACTGGTGCTGCTGGTCACGTGGCTCAAGCTGAACGCCTTTGTCTCGCTCGTCATCGCCTCGCTCATCGTCGGTGCCGGAGCGGTCCTCATGGGCCAGCTGGTGAGCGGTGCCGGCGGCAAAATGGTGCCCTACACGATGCTCGGCGCCACCCGTTCCATCCAGGAGGGAATCGGGGCCACGCTCGGCGGCATCGCCGCGGTGCTCGGCCTGGGGACAATGCTGGGCAAACTGCTCGCCGAATCAGGCGGGGCGGAGGTGCTCGCCAAACGCTTCTCCGCCTTCTTCGGGGCGAAGCACATCCAGTGGTGCATCGTCGCCCTCGCGCTGGCGGTGGGCCTGGCGACCTGGTTTGCGGTCGGCCTCATTTTGCTCCTGCCCATTTTGCTGACGCTGACCCGGGAGACGAAGCAGCCCTTCCTGCTGTTGGTGCTGCCGTTGCTCTCCTGCCTGTCGGTGATGCACGGCCTGATGCCGCCGCACCCCGGACCGGTCGTGGCGGTCGAGACCCTCCATGCCAACATGGGGCTCGTGATGTTCTGGGGCTTTGTGGTGGGCATTCCCACCGCCATGGTGGCCGGTCCGTTGTATGCGAAATGGGCCGTGACGCGGGTGGAGGCCAAACCGCCGGCCATCGCCGCGCCGGATGCGGCTGACGCGACGCTGCGCCGCCCGAGTTTCGGGCTCACGCTTTTCTCGATCCTGCTACCCGTGTTGCTTATGCTTATTTCCACCCTGGCGGAGCTCACGCTGCCGAAGGGACACCCCCTGCGCGAAATCGCGGCGTTCATCGGCAACCCGACCATGGCCCTGATGGCGTCGGTCATTTTTTGCCTGTGGTCGCTCGGCACGCACTGCGGCTACCCCAAGGCGCGGTTGTTGAAGTTTACCGAGTCGAGTGTCGCAGCAGTGGGCATGACGATTCTGGTGGTGGGCGGCGGCGGCGGCTTCGCCCGCGTGTTGCGCGACAGCGGCGTGGCCGACGCGATCGGGCGGTGTGGTGAGCAACTTCACCTGTCGCCGCTGCTCTATGGTTGGATGATTTCGGCCTTCATCCGGGTCGCGGTCGGCTCGGCCACGGTGGCGATCACCACGGCCTCGGGCCTGCTGGTGCCGGTCCTGGCCCTGCATCCGGAACTCACCCCGTCGCACACGGCCCTCATCATCGTGGCCATCGGTTGCGGTTCACTGTTCCTGTCGCATCTCAACGATGCCGGCTTCTGGATCGTCAAGGAGTGTCTCGGCCTCTCCGTGGCGCAGACGTTCAAGACCTGGACCGTGTGCGAAACCATTGTCGGTCTCGTGGGATTGCTCTTCACGGTAGTTTGCTATCACTTGATCTGACGGAACACTCTCGCCTCCGGACCACCCGCCGATTTCATTCCAACACTGGAGCGGCGCTCTATGAGCGCCGTTCTTCAGAGTCGGCGGTCATAGACCGCCGCTACAATTTCATCCAAATTGACGCACCACCCACTCGCCCATGCGTTCCGTCCGATACCTGCTGTTCCTCCTGCTGCTGCCGGCCCTGGCCGTGGCGGA
Organism: Opitutaceae bacterium; assembly: GCA_043745015.1. Classification (GTDB taxonomy): domain Bacteria; phylum Verrucomicrobiota; class Verrucomicrobiia; order Opitutales; family Opitutaceae; genus Lacunisphaera. The sequence goes on from JAYTUA010000264.1 coordinate 9,679, forward strand.
GGACAAGAAGGGTGCGACGAAACCGGTGCCGGCCGCCGTCATCGCCCGGTTGGGCTGGCTGGCGGGCCACTGGCGGATGGAGAAGGCCGGCCACGTCATCGACGAGCAATGGATGGCACCCGCCGGCGGCGTGATGCTCGGCATGGCCCGCACCGTCGCCAAGGGCCGGGTGCTCGAGTATGAGTTCACTCAGATCCGCGAGGGCCCGGGCGGCGAGCTGTTCTACGTCGCCCAACCCTCGGGGCAGAGGGAGACGGCCTTCAAGCTGCTCTCGCTCACCGACACCGAAGTGGTGTTTGAAAACAAGGAGCATGATTTCCCGCAGACTATCGGCTACAGCCTGCAGCCCGACGGCTCGGTGGTCGCCTACATTGAGGGCCCCGGCCAGGACGGCGCCACCAAGCACATCGAGTATCCTTATCAGAAAATCCCGTAGGCCCACGGAGTACACGGAAGCTTTGGATGGATTTACAGGAGGAAACAGAGAGAACTGAGATCGGATGGTTTGGACTCTGTGACCTCAGCGGCCTCCTGTGCAAAGTGCTCGGTGTTTTGCGGGATCAAGGGGGCCTCGGGAATTTATCCGTGATAATCCGTGCCATCCGTGGTAGTTTGCCGGCATGTAAAAGACCAAGCAACGTGTGACCGGCCTTGGCGGGGTGTTCTTCAAGGCGAAGAACCCGACAAAGCTCGGGGCGTGGTATAAGAAGCCCCTCGGTCTGCCGCTCGACCCCAACTGGGGCGGCATGGCGTTTCCCTGGCGCGACGCCAGGAATCCAAAGAAGAAGGGTTCGACCGTGTGGAGCCCGTTTGATGCCGACACCAAGTATTTCGGTCCCGGCAAGCAGGGCCACATGATCAACTACCGCGTCGCCAGCCTGAAGCAGGTGCTCGCCGCGCTGAAGAAGGAAGGCGTGTGGATTGACCTGAAGGGCATCGAGGCGTCCGAATTCGGGCAAGTTCGCCTGGATCCGGGACGGCGAGGGCAACCGGATCGAGCTCTGGGAACCGCCGAAGGGTAGCTGAGCCCGGGCATGGCTATGCCCCGTGAATCGGCCAACCGAGCCTGCCTGATCAACCTTTCAGTTGGTCGGCGATTTCCTCGAGCGGGTAGGTGATGATCTCCGCCAGGGTCGGGTGATACCACGGGGCCCGGAGCATGTCGCGCACGGTGGCGCGCAGGGCGAGGGCCGTCGAAAAACAGTGGATGAGTTCGCCCGCGTCCTTGCCGACGATCTCGGCGCCGAGGATCCGCCCACGCTTCGGCTCGGCCAGCACCTTCACATAGCCGTAGTTGGCCTCCATGAGAATGGACTTACCGTGGTCGTTGAACGGATAGGTGGCGCGGAGGTATTTCACGCTGCGCCGGTCCAGGTCGGCCTCAAGGGTACCGATGGTGGCAAGTTGCGGGTCGGTGAAGACGACATTGAGCAGCAGGGAGAAATCGACCGGCTTCAGGCCTCTGACTTTGGCAGCGTGCCGGGCCGCGAGTTCGCCCTGCGCGATGGCGAGGTGGACGATCTCGTGCGGGCCGGAGCAGTCGCCGGCGGCGTAGATGTGGGGCGTGCTGGTCTGCTGCCAGCGATTGATGACAACCTGTCCGTCGGGGCGGGTCTTCACGCCGGCGGCGGCGAGTCCGAGGGCGGCGGTGTTGGGTTCGCGGCCGAGGGCGTTGAAGCAGTGGGCGGCGCGGCGGGTGACGACCCTGCCGTCGTGCACAAAGGTGGCGGTCACGCCGCGCTTGTCCTGCGTGAGCTGTTTGATCCGGGTGCCGGCGAAAAGCTCGATGCCTTCGTCCATGAAGGCCTGCTGCACGACGGCCGAGGCTGCTTCGGAGTGGTCGCGCAGGATGTTCGGGCTGCGTTGGATGAGGGTGACCTTGGTGCCGATGCGGTTGAGAAACTGGGCCAGCTCGCAAGCCACGATGCCGCCGCCGAGCACGAGCACACTTTTGGGCACAAAGTCGAGGTTCAGCACCTCGTCGCTGGTCCAGCATTTGATCTCGCGCAGTCCGGGAATGGGCGGCGTGCTGACCTTCGAGCCGGTGCCGAGCAGGAAGTGCCGGGCGCGAAGTTTTCCACCGGTGGAAAGCTCCAAGGTGTGCGGATCGAGGAAGCGGGCCTGGGCGCGGATGAGATCGAACTTACCGCCGGTGAGCGCCTTTACGCGGTAGCGGGCGAAGCCGGCGATGAGGCGTTTCTTCCGGGCGTGCATGGCACGCATGTCAGGTCGGGCGCCGGTGACCTTGAGGCCGAAGCGGCCGGCGTGCTTTGCCTGATGCAGCACCTCGGCGGCATAGATCAGGGTTTTCGAGGGCATGCAGCCGCGGAGGATGCACAGGCCGCCGAGCTGCCTGGCCCCATCCACCACGGCCACCTTGAGGCCCAGGCCGGCGGCGACCCGGGCGGCATTAAAGCCGGCACTGCCGCCACCGATGCAGATCAAGTCGTAGGATTTCAATGGAGGAAAGAGATTCTCCGCGGATTACGCGGAGCAACGCTGATAAAAGAAACAAGCCATCCGTTTGATCCGCGCAATTCGCGGGAAGATGTATTTCACCGGCCCTTGCCGAAAAGCATGACGTGAATCGTCTTCAGGACGATGGAGGCATCGAGCACGAAGGAGAAGTACCGGATGTAGTAGAGGTCATACTCCAACTTGCGGAGGGTGTCCTCCAGATTGGCCCCGTAGGGATAGTTAACCTGGGCCCAGCCGGTGATGCCGGGCTTCACCAGATGGCGGAAATGATAGCAGGGGATCTTTTTCTCGTATTCATCCACGAGTTTCACCCACTCGGCGCGGGGCCCGATCAGGCTCATGTCCCCAATGAGGACATTCCACAGCTGGGGAAATTCATCGATGCGCGTGGCCCGGAGGAAACGACCGATGGGGGTGATGCGGCGGTCACGGGCATCGGTATAGACCGCCTCATCATGCTGCACCTGCATCGTGCGCAGCTTGCGGATTTCAAACAGCACGCGGTTTTTCCCGACGCGAGTCTGACGGAAAAACACCGGTCCGCGGTCCCCGAGCCAGATGAGTGCAGCCGCGAGCGGCAGGAAGGGGAGCGCCACCAGCAGACCAAGGGAGGCCAGCACGACGTCACTCACGCGTTTCAAGCGTTCGAACACGGGCTCGCGGGCGATTTGGAATCCCT